>CAJNCT010000002.1:0-300000 GCA_905221335.1 bacterium | reverse complement strand
TGCTAACTTTGTCATCTCAAACAACTCTAAGAACAAAGAAAAATCAATGGAAGTGTTGAACCTCTTGAACACTAACCCAGAACTCTTGAACGGTCTTGTTTACGGTCCAGAAGGCAAGAACTGGGAAAAAGTTGAAGGTAAAGAAAACCGTGTCCGCGTCCTTGATGGATACAAAGGAAACACTCACATGTCAGGTTGGAACACTGGTAACAACTGGATCCTTTACATCAACGAAAACGTTACAGATCAACAAATCGAAGATTCTAAGAAACAATTGGCAGAAGCTAAGGAATCTCCAGCACTTGGATTCATCTTTAACACTGACAGTGTGAAATCTGAAATCTCAGCAATCTCTAACACAATGCAACAATTCGATACAGCTATTAACACTGGTACTGTAGACCCAGATAAAGCAATTCCAGAATTGATGGAAAAATTAAAATCTGAAGGTGCCTACGAAAAAGTATTGAACGAAATGCAAAAACAATACGACGAATTCTTGAAAAACAAAAAATCATAAGCTCGATTGATTTCGTGTATTCATTCCTAATTCCTAAAAATGTGATCACTGCCTTCCTTAGTTCTCTAGGGGAGGTAGTGATTTTTAGGATGCAAAAATGAAAGAAGTGATTCTGAGGGTTTAGGCGATGTGATACACATATATCTACAGGAGGTCTATCATGAAAAGGTATCGTCTTCTTTTTAAAATGAGTGCTGTCTTCTCTTACCTATTTTTCGTATTTGGTCTTTCTCAGCTGACGCTTATTGTCCAAAACTATTGGCAATTTTCTTCCCAGATAGGAAATTTCTTCTGGATTCGAAATATCTTGAGTTTGCTATTTAGTGGAGTCATGATTGGGATTCTTGTTAAGACAGGCCATGGTTATCTCTTTCGCATTCCAAGAAAAAAATGGCTTTGGTATTCGATTTTGACAGTATTAGTGGTAGTGCTCCAGATCTCTTTTAACGTTCAGACAGCTAAACATGTTCAGTCAACTGCTGAAGGTTGGGCTGTATTGATTGGTTATAGTGGGACTAACTTTGCAGAGCTAGGTATCTATATAGCCCTGTTCTTTCTGGTTCCACTGATGGAAGAGTTGATTTATAGAGGATTGCTTCAACACGCCTTCTTTAAAGATTCGAGATTTGGTCTTGATTTGATCCTTCCGTCCATTTTGTTTGCTCTCCCTCATTTTTCAAGCCTGCCTAGTCTGTTAGATATCTTCGTCTTTGCAACACTTGGAATCATCTTTGCTGGTTTGACCCGTTATACCAAGAGCATTTATCCATCCTATGCGGTGCATGTGATTAATAATATTTTCGCAACATTACCATTTTTGCTGACTTTTTTACACAGGGTGTTTGGGTAAAATATCAGCATGAGAGTTAGGAATTATAGTTTTTCAAGTATTTCAGGAGGAAAATGAGAATGACACCATTAAAATGGTTTGTTGGGGGCAGAGAAAGACGTTGTGAAGCGATGACTATCATAGATTATCTATTGGAAGATATAAAGGATACGCCTCAACTTTCTCCCTTGAAAAATCAGTTAGTGATTTATAAAAAACGATTAGAGGATGATGGGACCTCTACTCCATTTATTCTGAGCCAAATGAATGTTGACCTTTCACGTGTATTGATTGAAAACAAGCTGGGTTTGTCAGAAAGTCAAGCCGAGCAGATCAAAAAATTGAGAGAATTATCTGCGATTCGGTATGGTTACTGATGAAGTGCAGTGGCAGGTCTCTCTCTACAATTTCCGGTCAAATAAATTGCATTCGTTTTCTCAAGTGGGTATACTAGTATAGTTGAATGAAAAATTCTGAAAATTTAAGAATAGAAAAGAGAACAAATCTTATGGCAAAAGATATTCGTGTCTTACTTTACTACCTTTATACTCCAATTGAAAATGCAGAGCAATTTGCTGCAGACCACTTGGCTTTCTGTAAATCAATCGGCCTCAAAGGCCGCATCCTAGTCGCTGACGAGGGGATCAACGGAACCGTTTCAGGTGACTACGAAACAACTCAAAAATACATGGACTACGTTCACAGCCTCCCAGGTATGGAAGACCTCTGGTTCAAGATTGACGAAGAAAGTGAACAAGCCTTCAAGAAGATGTTTGTTCGTTACAAGAAAGAGATTGTCCACCTTGGTTTGGAAGACAACGATTTTGACAACGACATCAACCCACTTGAAACAACAGGTGCTTACTTGTCTCCAAAAGAGTTCAAAGAAGCCCTTCTTGACGAAGATACCGTTGTCCTTGACACACGTAACGATTATGAGTACGACCTAGGACACTTCCGTGGAGCTATCCGCCCAGACATCCGCAACTTCCGTGAGTTACCACAATGGGTTCGTGACAACAAGGAAAAATTCATGGACAAGCGCGTTGTGGTTTACTGTACAGGTGGAGTTCGCTGTGAGAAATTCTCAGGCTGGATGGTCCGTGAAGGCTATAAAGATGTTGGTCAATTGCACGGAGGAATCGCAACTTATGGTAAAGACCCAGAAGTTCAAGGTGAGCTTTGGGATGGGAAAATGTACGTCTTTGACGAGCGTATCGCAGTCGATGTCAACCATGTTAACCCAACCATCGTAGGGAAAGACTGGTTTGATGGAACACCATGCGAACGCTATGTCAATTGTGGAAATCCCTTCTGTAACCGTCGTATCCTAACATCAGAAGAAAACGAAGACAAGTACCTTCGTGGATGCTCACACGAGTGCCGTGTTCACCCACGCAACCGCTATGTTTCAGAAAATGAATTGACACAAGCAGAAATAATCGAGCGCCTAGCAGCTATCGGTGAAAACTTGGACCAAGTCGCTACAGTATAAAGTAAACAGCCTTCAGGGGCTGTTTTTCTATGCTTTTTATCTAAAAATCTAAAATTTGTTTCTGTATCTGTCAGGAAAATAGGATTATACTGTATGTAAATGATTTCAAAGGAGGCCAGTTATGGCGAAAACATTTTTTATCCCAAATAAAGATAGTATTCTAGGACAACAGGAGGTCTTGACTGCCAAGTCCATCTTGGCCTTGGTGGAGGGCTTGGAGTCGCATAGTTATGATGCAGTCTATCTCCGTCAGCCCCTCAATCGTCTCGAATACATGGAGTGTGGGATTGTAGGCCAGTCGCAATTTCTCTTCAAGGTCAACTATGCAGATAGCCGAAAAGGTTATCAAGTGGTAATTCCAGACTTCCTTACCAGAGCGGATTGGGAGATTGTAGAAGCTCTCCTCCAAGCCCTATCAAACAAGTTGGGGCAAGTGGTAGAAGGGTTAGAAGGATTTGACTTTGAAGCTTATTTCCGAGAAACAGTCAAGAATTATCTAGCTGATAAAGCGACTCGTCTAGTCTATTGCCAAGGACTCTTGGCCCCTATCTATCTCAACAAGGAATACCTCGAGAGCTTTTTGGCTGAGGATGGATTGGCACGTTTTGAAGAGCTGGTCAAGAAGGTTCAAGGCTCTGATGCCTACCTTGCCAGTGTGAAATTTTACCCAGATGCTCAAGGCAAGGTGCATGGTATCTATCACCTAGCCCAAGGAGTCAAGACAATTTTGCCAAAGAAACCCTTTGTACCAGCTCCTTATACCGAGCAGCTGGCCGGCAAGGAGCTTGTTTGGGAGATTGACCTAGTGAAGATTTCTGGTGATGGTTCAAAAGCCGAAGACTACGAATCCATCGCTCGCTTGGATTATGAAAAATTCCTAGAGTCACTACCAACAGCATTTTACCAGCAAATAGATGCTAATCAATTAGAAGTACAAGCCATTTTGGGAAAAGATTTTGAAGGATTGGCAAGCATCGAGTAGGCCTTGTTTAAAAAAGAGTAAGCATAAAAATCCCTGTCATTAACAAATGGCAGGGATTTTGGTTAAAAGAAAGTCAGGATGCGAAGGTAGTCAACTGTCAGCGCGAGCTCTGCAATGAAGAAGGGTAAGAGAATAGCACCATCAAGTAAGACAGCTAGCAAGAATCGATAAAATGGGTCGAGGCTACTGGTCTTACTTGGCTTGCTAATCACAAAGAGATTGCCAAGGGAAAAGATGGCCATGCTTAGAAGAGTGAGGATACCAGCAAATCGCAAGCCACCAAAAAGTGCAAAGAAACTTGCTAGAGCCGTTAGGACAAGCGGGATAGCAAAGAGTCGGCTGTAACGATCGCAAGCTTCTTGGAATGTGAAGTCACTCTCCTGATCCAGAACACGTCGAACAGTAAATCCTCCCAAAATGATAGAAAAGTAAAATAGAGCGCTAGCGACCAAGATAGAGAATCCAGCAAAGAGATCTAAAGGAGGGAGCTGATTAGGTAAATTATTAGCAATAGAGGCCATATAGCCGTAGTAGAGGTGCTTGATATGATAGATACTGAAGAAAAGGTTAATCGAAGATAGCAAAGTGAGCAGGCCAAAGACACTGTAACGATGCTTTTGGTCCGTAATCTTGCTAGCAGTTGGTTCTTGGATAGCATCCAGTAGCCAAGTCCAAAACAGTGCGATTTCTTCTTTTAATCGGGCAGTTTTACGAGGGTCAATATCTGGGATATAGGGGCTTTCTAAAGTCTTGCTGAGGATGCTTTTTTCTTTTGCAGTGTTTTCTTGCTTGCGTTCCTCTTCAGCTTTCCCTTCTCCCTCTTCCTCGGTTTGGTTTTCCTCGATTATTTCGGGAGTTTCCTCCTCATGCGTTTCCAGCTCTTTAGGTGAGACAGAAGTTTCTTCGTTTACTTGTAGTTCGGTCTCCACAGTTTCTGAAGTCTCAGGCTCGTTGGGCTGGTTTTCCGATTTCGTCTGAGGTGATTTCTTCTCAAGATCGGCACTTTCAAACCATTCTTGTGTCATGATGGAACCTCCTTTTTTATGGTTGTTTTCTACTTTTAGACTAGCAGATGAAAGCGTTTTTGTCAATGGTTCGTAGAAGGAGATGGCTAATCCTCATCTTTTAGAAGAAAGATATCCCCGTCGGCTCGTGCAATGAGTTGATTCTTGACTTCTGCTTTTTCAGTTTTGTAGGGGTTGGTTAAGCGTTCATATTGGTTATTCTCCCCTTTTTTGACAGAGTGTCGTCCCTCTTTTTTAAAATGGATAATGGAGCCATGTTTAGCTGCGAGATTGAGGTTGATTCGTTGCCGCTCTTCTTTGGTGAGAATAAGGTTTAAGTCTGATCTAGCTTCTAACTCAACCTTGCCGTGGATTTGGATATCTTCAACATGGAGATGTCTCCCTTCTGTCTTGACCTGACTATCTGTCAGTTCTGTTTTAAAGATATTGATGATATTGGGCGTTGTGAATTTGCTGTTTTTGATATGACTTCCTTCGATTCGGAGGAGATAGCCGTTTGTATTGAGGGTCGCATTTTCAAGGCTAGCATTTATGATAGTGGTCTGTCCACGATTGGCTGAGACATTGATAGCTTTCAGAGTTCTTCCTTTAGGGAGGGAGAGAACGACTTCGTCAAAACGGTGAGAATAACTGCTGGCGATACGAAGTAGGCCTTCGATTCCTGAGCCGAGAAAACGATGTTGGGAGGCTTGTTTATCAGTGACGGTCAGTGTTTTGTCACTCATACCAGTAGTTAGATCGTGACGACCAGACACGGAAGGATGATAGGTGATATGGATCTTGTCATCTAGAGACTCTGTGATGGTTAGGCTGTGTTCCTCAAGGGCTAAATCAAGTTTTTCCACTTCATTTCCAAAGGTCACTTCTTCGACACGGCTGTCATAGACGGGATCTTTTGACATGGCAAGTAAACTTTGAATACCATTGGACTGGGCGCCTACAATGATCATGATAAACCCGAGGATTGTAGAAACCACACCAAAGATGAGAAATCCTTTTGTCAATTTACGCATGTCTGTCACCTCTCTTTCCTTTTTTTAGAATCCATTGCACCAAGCGGACGATCAGGAGGCCAAAGAAACGAGCTACATAGGAGATACCTAGTAGAACAAGGGAAGAAGCACCGATAGAGAGCAAACCTGCTCCGAAAATTAAGATAAAGGCAGATTTGGCTTCGACTAGAACACTAAAGCTCTCTACGATAAAGAGTCCGCCTAGCAGGATACCCGTCACAGAAACGGTGAAAAAAGCTAGAATGACGGAGACAGCCGCGATAAAAAGCCCGATAATGGTTAATATAATTGCAATTCCAACAGGAATGCCGATAGGGGCTGCTAGTAAGGCAAGGAGGGCAATGTGTAGCAGTTGGCGGTCATTCTTTTGAGCAGGGGCTTCATTGGCCTTTTTATCGAGAAGATCAGAGAGGATATCATGGGCAGCTTCTTTTGGTGTTCCTAGACTGGCAATGAGTTCCTCTTCGCCCTCTGGGCCTGCATCGTCAAATAGTTCCTTAAAGTAGTCCATAGCTTCGATGCGGTCAGCTTCAGGCAGTTTATTGAGATAGGTTTCTAACTGAGTCAGATAGTCAGTTCTTGTCATGGCGGATACTCCCTTCTATGATGCCGTTGACGGTGTCGGTATAGAGCGTCCACTCTTCCTTTAGAGTAACGAGCTGCTCTACGCCCCGATTGGTCAAGGAGTAGTATTTGCGCATACGCCCCTGAAACTCTCTAGAGTAGGTGGTCAGAAAGCCACTTGCTTCCAATTTTTTGAGAATGGGATAGAGCGTAGATTCTTTGATATTGGCGATGAGCTTAATGGTTTGGCTAATCTCATAACCATAAGAATCCCCCTGCTCCAGTACAGCCAAGATGAGAAACTCGATCAAGGCAGAGGATGTTGGGAAGTACATGGGAAACCTCCTTTATATTATATAAAAATTTTATATATACTCTTTTCAAATATATTGTATCTCAAGTTGAAAGCCCTGTCAAGAAATATGTGTAAAAATTTTATATATAAAAAACTCCTAGTAAAAACTAGAAGTTTAGAGAATGTTGTTAGCCTTTATCTAAATTTTATCGTAGATTTCTTATAGTTAATTTTCTTATCTAAAAGTTTTAATAGAGGAGTCACGTACTCAGGATTTGGAAATTTAGGACCGAAAATGACTTCATCGATTTGAATTGAATTTTCACGTTCTACATAAAGTCTGCCTATCCCAGAGGTTTTATCAATTTTGATTTTATCATTACTTGGGTCTAGGTTAGCATAGCGTAAGATACGCAGTTCATTCTCATATTTATAATCGACAGATTTAAACAAGTAACGAATTTCTTCGATACAGTCAGAAATCGCTTTTTGATAAAAATCATCTCTTTTGTTCAAATTCTTATCTATTTTTTCCTTTAAAGCTTCCAAGAATTCTTCTAATTTTTTGATTTCATCGTCGTTGAAGAGTTCCGTTTTTTCTATGCTAAACTCACCATCTGAATCATTGACATAGGCTATTCGGTAGAGATAATCAATATTCCCTTTAGCTACCTTATCTTTTTTTTCAGGTTGGTGCTGTATTTCTTCAATCCTAGCAGAAAAAGTTTGCTCTTTTTTCTTGGCTTCGTTTGCTGAGATTTTTAAATCACTGCTTAATTCCGACATAGACAAATCAATCTTATTAATGAACTCTAGGAATGTAGTTTCTCGACGCCATGAAACATCATTGAAAGAAGTAAATCTTGAGAAATCATCTTCCTTAAGTACCAGACAAACACCCTGTGCATCATCGCCGTATTGGGACCACATAGTCAAGTCATCTGTTTTACTGGTGAAGCTCATTAAAAACCATGGACTAGGATCTAAAATATTTCGCTTTTCGAAGTAGGATGTTCTTTCCCCATCTTTGCTAGGTTCCAATATTTCTTCGATAACTACACCTTCTTCGGGGTCGTTCATATAATTGGCATTATACAAACGAGTTTTTCCAGATACGGAAAACTTTGTATCATCTGTCTTTCCTGTATCTTGATCTAATAAATTTTGGAGAGTTTTTCCTTTGGTATAATGACCAAATTTAAGATTCGAATTTTTATCTTTTGCTTTCAAGCCAAGTTGATACTTGATTTCTTGAACAATTCTATAGATATCTATTAACTGATTGAGCTTATTTTCATCATCTTTATAGTGTTTTATCCAATCCTTTAAAATATCGTATTTTGTATTTATAACAAGGTCAAGATTTAAAGCCCGAATGAGTAGTTTTCTGTCAAAATCATCATTGGAATAAAAACATAGTTTATCTAAAATCTTTGTGATGCTAGTGGATGGAGTATCATTTGTATCTAATGGAGTATCAGGATTGTTTTCTAATATTTCCACTACAATTTTAAATATTTCAACGCTAGAGAGATTTGTTAAGATAGCTAATGTTTGTTTAACTGTATTGTCTATTTTATCTCTTTCATTTTGAAGGTTTGCTAGATTAAATAAAACCTTAGCATATTGTAATGCAATGTCTTCAGATTGCTTGAACTGCTCAAAGATTTGTTTGACTAAATTAGCGGTATTCTTTCTCTCTTCTACATTTCCTTGTTTAGCTGACAAATTGACTAAAGCTTTAGCATATTGTAACGCAACGCCTTCAGACTGCTGAAACTGCTCAAAAATTTGTTTGACTGAATTAGCAGTATTCCCTCTCTCTTCTACATTTCCTTGTTCAACTGACAAATTCACTAAAACCATAGCGTATTGTAACGCAAAGTCTTCAGACTGTTTAAACTGCTCAAAAATTTGTTTGACTGAATTAACGGTATCGCCTAGTTCTTCTATATTTACTTGTTCAGCTGACAAATTGACTAAGGCCTTAGCATATCGTAACGCAAAGTCTTCAGACTGTTTAAACTGCTCAAAAATTTGTTTGACTGAATTAACGGTATCGCCTAGTTCTTCTATATTTACTTGTTCAGCTGACAAATTGACTAAGGCCTTAGCATATCGTAACGCAAAGTCTTCAGACTGTTTAAACTGCTCAAAAATTTGTTTGACTGAATTAACGGTATCGCCTAGTTCTTCTATATTTACTTGTTCGATTGACAAATTCACTAAAACCATAGCGTATTGTAACGCAAAGTCTTCAGATTGCTTGAACTGCCCAAAGATTTGTTTGACTAAATTAGCGGTATTCTTTCTCTCTTCTACATTTCCTTGTTTAGCTGACAAATTGACTAAAGCTTTAGCATATTGTAACGCAACGCCTTCAGACTGCTGAAACTGCTCAAAAATTTGTTTGACTGAATTAACGGTATCGCCTAGTTCTTCTACATTTCCTTGTTCAGCTGACAAATTGACTAAAGCCCTAGCATATCGTAACGCAATGTTTTCAGAATGTTGAAACTTTAGGGTTAAAGTTTCTATTTCTGATATGGTTTCTTTACGTTCCTTGCTATCAGTTTGCCTGTTTGAAAGATTGTATAAAACCATAGCGTATTGTAACGCAATGTCTTCAGAATCCTTGAATTGCTCAAAAATTTCTTTGACTAAATTAGAGGTATTCTTTCTCTCTTCAACATTTATTTGTTTAGCTGATAAATTGACTAAAGCCATAGCGTATCGTAACACAATGTTTTCAGACTGCTGAAACTGCTCAAAAATTTTTTTGACTAAATTAGCGGTATTCTTTCTCTCTTCAACATTTACTTGTTCAACTGACAAATTCACTAAAACCATAGCATATCGTAAAGCAATGTCTTCAGACTGTTTAAACTGCTCAAAAATTTTTTTGACTGAATTTACAGTCTTGCCTAGTTCTTCTACATTTACTTGTTCAACTGACAAATTCACTAAAACCATAGCATATCGTAAAGCAATGTCTTCAGACTGTTTAAACTGCTCAAAAATTTTTTTGACTGAATTTACAGTCTTGCCTAGTTCTTCTACATTTACTTGTTCAACTGACAAATTCACTAAAACCATAGCATATCGTAAAGCAATGTCTTCAGACTGTTTAAACTGCTCAAAAATTTTTTTGACTGAATTTACAGTCTTGCCTAGTTCTTCTACATTTACTTGTTCAACTGACAAATTGACTAAAACCATAGCGTATCGTAAAGCAATTTCTTTAGACTGTTTAAACTGCTCAAAAATTTTTTTGACTGAATTCATAGTCTTGTCTAGTTCTTCTACATTTACTTGTTCAACTGACAAATTGACTAAAACCATAGCATATCGTAACGCAATGTCTTCAGAATCCTTGAACTGCTCAAAAATTTGTTTGATTGAATTAGCAGTGTTTAGTAGTTCCTCAACAATTTCTTGTTTAGCTGACAAATTGACTAAAGCCATAGCATACTGTAACGCAATATCTTCAGACTGGTTGAACTTCTCAAAGATTTGTTTGACTAAATTAGCGGTATTCCCTCTCTCTTCTACATTTACTTGTTCAACTGACAAATTGAACAAAATCCTAGCATACCGCAACGCAATGTCTTCTGATTCAGGGTATTGCTCATAAATTATTCTTGCTTTTTCTGCTAGAGCTTCGCAGGCAGTCTTATCTGTCTCCTTTGCTGATAAGTCAAAGAGCTGATCTAACTCTGCTAAACTTTGATCCAAATTGTATTTCAGTTCATCCATTCTGTACACCTCATTTAAAATAGTAGCTGTCTTATAAACTAATTTATTTTTCGCATGACAATTAGTTTCTATACATCTTATTATATCAAAAATGCCATCTTTCTGCTAACAGATGGATGGTGCTTTTTGTTGGTATAAGCACCAAAAAAGCCAGACAGAGTCTAGCTTTGCATTGTTTATATCTGAGAAGTATTTTAGAAAAATTAAAGTATCTTATCAGCCCGATCCACCATAAAGAGCGAGACGGTCATGATGATGTCAACAGTAAGAAGAGCAAGGACGGCTGGGATCCAAGATTGGAAAAGGTCAAAACTATAACCAAACAAGGTAGGACCAAAGGCTGCCAAGATGTACCCACCTGTTTGCGCCAGTCCTGATAACTGAGCTGTCTTTTCTGGCGAACTAGTTTTAAGAGAGAAGCAAACCATGAGGTAGGGGAAGAGGGCACTACAGGCCGTTCCGATCAAGAGGTGGACGACTAACCAGTAGAGGAAATTATTGGTTGGATACAAGAGCATGGCAATTCCTGTCATACCAGAGAAGGAAATGATTGCTAGCATGATTCGACGGTGGGCATCTGACAGACGAGTCGTCAGACTTGGAACAGTCATTGAAAAAGGAATACTGATCAGCGAGAAGATAGAAGCCAGAAGAGCCGCATCACTATTAGAAAGACCAGCACTAACAGCCATAGTTGGCAACCAGGTCATACTTGTATAAAAGAGCAAGGACTGAAGCCCGCCAAAGACAATGATGGCCCAGACAGATTTGCTTTTTAGAATATTCTCTTTCGATTTCTTTTCTTGCTGTCCTTCTAGATAGTGGTTGTGGCGATGATTTGGCAACCAGACTAGCAGAGTGACCAGACAGAGAAAGCTGAGAACGAGTATGAGGCCTTTCCAAGAACTAGCTTGGGTGATAGGGACGGATAGATAAGAAGCGATGGCCGTTGAAACACCCATGGCAGTGACATAGAGGGTTGTTAGGAGACTGATTTTTTGAGGCTGATTTGCCTGAATCATACTTGGGAGGAGTACATTGAAAATGGCGATGCTCGCTCCGATAATCAGAGTTCCTAGATAGAGAAGGGGAAGATTGAAAATCCGAATAACAGAGCCAATAGTTAAGAGGAGGAGACAGTATGTGAAGAGGTGTTCCAGTCCAATCTTTTGCGCCAAGCGACTCGCAAAAGCTGAGAAAAGAGCAAACATCAAGAGAGGGAGACTGGTTAAAATCCCAAGAGAACTAACCTCCACTCCTAGTCCCTGAGCAATATCTCCTAAAATAGTTGGTAAAGCAGTAAAAGGAGAGCGTAAAACGGTCCCGATTAAGACAATTCCTAGAACAAAAAAGAGTGATTGTTTTTTCATAAAAACCTCGATAGGATGATTTTAATAACAGCTTATTTTAAGGTTTTTTTCTTACAATGTCAAGGAGAGGACTGCTAAGAAAGCTAGAACGATTTAACTGAAAATAGAGTGAAAAGGGACAGATTTCTTTACTAGAATTTTTCTTGATTTGAGATAAAAATAGGAAACTAGGAAATTTTGTGATAAAATAGTGGAAGGAAATCTATAAATTGGAGAAAAACTGTGTCTGAAAAGCAAAAAATCAGCGTCTTGATGTCGGTCTATGTAAAGGAAAATCCGACATTTTTGAGAGATGCTATCAAGAGTATTCAAAACCAGACCTTGAAACCAAGTGAGCTTGTTCTTGTTGAGGACGGGCCGCTCACGCCCGAACTCTATCAGGTGCTAGATGAAGTGGAAGCGCAGTCAGAGATTCCAGTGAAACGTTGCCCCTTAGAGCAAAACCAAGGTTTAGGCTTGGCTCTTCGTTATGGTGTTTTGCAGTGCCAGTATGACATTATTGCCCGCATGGATACGGATGATTTAGCCGTTCCGGATCGTTTTGAGAAACAGCTTCAACTAATGGAGAAAGAAAATCTCGATCTCTTAGGTGGACATATTGCAGAGTTTATTGACAATCCTGACGAGATTGTTTCTTACCGTCGTGTTCCAACTCAGCACGCAGACATTGTGGCTTATCAGAGAATGAGAAGCGCCTTTAACCACATGACAGTCATGTTCAAAAAGGACATGGTCCTCAAGGCGGGCAACTACGAAGACGGACTTTATATGGAGGATGATCTCCTCTGGCTCAATATGATTGCCGCAGGTGCCAAGACTGGAAACCTCGATCAGATCTTGTGTCAGGTTCGTGTCGGTGCAGGGATGTTTGAACGTCGGGGTGGTTTGCGCTATCTCAAACTCTATCGCCAAGCTCGTCAGCGCATGCTTGAGCGAGGGCAAATTTCTTACATGGAATATGCTAAAAGTGTAGCCATTCAGGCCATTGTTGCACTTTGTCCAGGCTTTGTACGTCAGTTTATTTTTGTAAAATTATTAAGAAAAAATAAATAGTATTATAAAAGATAAAATAGCCAAAAAATGTTATAATAACAATATATTTAAATTCTTTTAAGAAAGAGTAAATTCCTATGAATAAAAAACTAACAGATTATGTGATTGATCTGGTTGAAATTTTAAATAAACAGCAAAAGCAGGTGTTTTGGGGTGTATTTGACATTATTAGTATGGTGGTTTCCATCATCGTGTCTTACATTCTCTTTTATGGTTTGATTAACCCAGCGCCTGTGGATTATGTTATCTATACTGGTTTGGCTTTCCTCTTCTATCAAATCATGATTGGATTTTGGGGGCTCAATGCGAGTATTAGTCGCTATAGTAAAATCACAGATTTCTTAAAAATCTTTTTTGGTGTAACCGTCAGCAGCATTGTCTCTTACGGACTTTGCTACGCCTTTCTTCCTCTATTTTCTATCCGGTTCATCATACTCTTTATCTTATTGAGTACTTTCCTCATCTTACTCCCTCGTATCACTTGGCAGCTGATTTATTCTAAGCGCAAGCAGGGTAGTGGGGAGGGCGAACACCGCCGTACCTTCTTGATTGGTGCTGGTGATGGTGGCGCTCTCTTTATGAATAGCTATCAACACCCAACTAGTGACCTTGAGCTAGTGGGAATTTTGGATAATGATGAGAAGAAAAAGGGACAAAAACTAGGTGGAATTTCCGTTTTGGGTTCTTATGATAATCTGCCTGAATTGGCCAAACGTCACCAAATCGAGCGCGTCATCGTAGCAATTCCTTCACTTGACCCGTCAGAGTACGAACGTATCCTGCAGATGTGTAATAAGCTCGGTATCAAATGTTACAAGATGCCCAAGGTTGAGACAGTTGTTCAGGGACTTCACCAACCAGGTAGCGGTTTCCAGAAAATTGATATCACAGACCTTTTGGGTCGTCAGGAAATCCGTCTCGACGAATCCCGTCTTGGGGCAGAGCTTACAGGCAAGACCATCCTGGTGACAGGAGCCGGCGGTTCGATTGGTTCAGAGATTTGTCGTCAGGTCAGTCGCTTCAATCCTGAACGCGTGATTTTGCTGGGGCATGGTGAAAACTCAATCTATCTCGTTTATCATGAATTGATCCGTACATTCCAAGGGATTGATTATGTTCCTGTTATTGCAGATATTCAGGACTATGACCGTCTTCTACAAGTGTTTGAACAGTACAAACCAGCCATCGTTTACCATGCTGCAGCCCACAAACATGTTCCGATGATGGAACGCAATCCAAAAGAAGCCTTCAAGAACAATATCCTCGGAACCTACAATGTTGCCAAGGCTGTTGATGCAGCCAAAGTACCTAAGATGGTTATGATTTCGACAGACAAGGCGGTCAATCCACCGAATGTTATGGGCGCAACCAAGCGCGTGGCAGAATTGATTGTCACTGGCTTTAACCAACGTAGCAAATCAACCTACTGTGCAGTCCGTTTTGGGAATGTTCTCGGTAGTCGTGGTAGTGTGATTCCTGTCTTTGAACGCCAGATTGCTGAAGGTGGTCCTGTAACGGTGACAGACTTCCGTATGACACGTTACTTCATGACTATTCCAGAGGCTAGCCGTCTAGTAATCCATGCTGGCGCTTATGCCAAGGACGGAGAAGTCTTTATCCTCGATATGGGCAAACCAGTCAAGATATATGACTTAGCCAAGAAAATGGTGCTTCTAAGCGGGCACACGGAAAGTGAAATTCCAATCGTTGAGGTCGGTATTCGTCCAGGTGAAAAACTCTATGAAGAACTCTTGGTTTCGACCGAATTGGTTGATAACCAAGTCATGGACAAGATTTTCGTTGGTAAGGTAAATGTCATGCCACTAGAAGCCATCAATCAAAAAATTGAGGAGTTCCGTTCACTCAGTGGAGATGAGCTTAAAGAAGCGATCATTTCCTTTGCAAATGAAACAACTCATATTGAGTAAGAGTTACTCATGCAATTAATCATAAATCAAAGACCAAGGTTTTGTATAGACAGAACCTTGGTCTTTTTACTCTGTAGTTTGAAGCTATTAGCTTGTTATAGCTGACTGATGATATCATCGATTGTATGGGCAATCCAGTCGGGTTGATAGCTGAGTAAATCAGCCTCTTCTCCAAATCCCCAAGTGACAGCAAACTTTTTAATGCCAGTTTCTTGGGCTCCGATCATATCAAATTTGGTGTCCCCGATGATGAGAACTTTGTCTGCAGGGAGTTGATGTGTCTGCAAGGCATAACGGATGACATCCGCCTTGTGTGGTGTTTCAGGACTAGAACCGTAAATGCCATCAAAGAAATGATGAATTCCCAGATTTTTAGTCATATCATGAGCAGTAGGAGTATTCTTTGTTGTTGTGATATAGAGAGGATAGGTTTGCGAGAGTTCTTGAAGTAATTCCGTCATTCGAGGGAAGAGTTGAGCTTCGTGGATCCCTTTTTCCTTGTAGTAAGAGCGGTATATCTGCACAGCGTCCGAGATTTGCTCCTTGGGAAGACACGTTGCAAAACTAGTTTCAAGTGGCGGTCCCATGAAACCACGAATTGTTTTAGCATCAGGAGTCGGAACTCCCAATTGTTCAAAGGTATGAGTAAAGGAATTGTGGATTCCGATGGAACTGTCAACGAGTGTTCCGTCTAGATCGAAAAAGATGGCTGAGATTGATGACATAGTTTCTCCTATTAGATAAGATTATTCTCCGAAGATTTCTTTTTGTAGGCGACGGCCAGTAGGGGTGGCTGCGAGTCCACCTTCAGCCGTTTCTCGGAAGGCAGTTGGGAGGCTCGATCCGACTTGGTACATGGCATCGATGACTTCGTCAACAGGGATCTTAGACTCGATACCTGCCAAGGCCATATCTGCCGCGATAAAGGCAAAGCTGGCTCCCATGGCATTGCGCTTGACACAGGGAACCTCGACCAAACCAGCGACGGGGTCACAGATGAGACCTAGCATATTTTTAATGACAAAAGCGATGGCTTGGCTAGCTTGATAGGGCGTTCCACCTGCAGCCAAGGTCAAGGCTGCGGCACTCATGGCAGAGGCAGAGCCAACTTCGGCCTGGCAGCCACCTTCAGCACCTGAAATAGAAGCGTTGTTTGCGATAACCAATCCAAAGGCACCCGCAGCAAAGAGGAAATCCAGCTGTTCTTCGTGGCTGAGGTCAAGTTTTTGAATAGCTGCAGTAAGAACGGCAGGCAGACAGCCAGCACTTCCTGCGGTTGGAGTGGCGCAGACCAAGCCCATTTTAGCGTTGTGTTCATTGACTGCGATGGCATTTCGGGCAGCTGATAGGATGGTAAAGTCAGACAAGGCCTTGCCACTTTTGAGATGGCGGTCTAGCTTGGCTGCATCGCCACCCGTTAGGCCACTACGAGATTTGTTTTCACTGAGGCCGAGCTCAACAGAGGCTTTCATGACTTCTAGATTGCGCTCCATGAGGAGAAGAACTTCTGCACGTTCCCGGCCGGTCAGTTCATATTCTGTCGCAATCATGAGTTCTGCGACATTTCCTTGGAAGTCTAGATCCGCCTGCTCGACCAATTCTTTGATAGAATAAAACATGTTTCCTCCTACTTAAAGAAATTGACATTGTGGAGATGGGGGATTTTTCGGATTTCTTCAATCGCCTCCTCACAACTTCGACTATCGACTTCGATAATCATGATGGCTTTTTCTCCAGCTTTTTCTCGAGTCACATTCATCTGAGCGATGTTGATATCGAAACGAGAGAGGGCTTCAGTAACATGGGCAATCATACCTGGAACATCCTGATGCACTATGATGATGGTCGGTGTGTTCATGTTGAGAGAGACAGCAAAGCCGTTAAGTTCCGTAACTTGGATATTTCCCCCACCGATGGAAATTCCTGTCACACTGATGGATTTGTGTTCATTCTTCACAGTAATTTTAGTGGTATTAGGATGAGGAGCGTTGCTATCTTTCTGAATGGTCCAGACAATCTTGATGCCACGTTTATGGGCAATCTCTAGGCTATTTGGAATGTCGGGATCGTCCGTATCCATACCTAAAATACCAGCGACGAGAGCAAGGTCAGTTCCATGACCACGGTAGGTCTTGGCAAATGAATTAAATAATTGGAATTCCACCTCTGTCGGTCTATCACCAAAGATAGAAGACACGATTTTTCCGATACGAACCGCACCAGCTGTATGGCTACTTGATGGGCCAATCATGACAGGGCCGATAATATCAAAGACAGATTGAAAACGAAGTGAGTGCATCTGTTTCCCCTTACAAAGATTCTTGTTTCTATTATATCAAAGAATGAAGTTCTGTGCTTATTTCCCTTATAAAACTGAAAAAATGGATAAAAATAGTATAAAATCTTGTCTTTTATGACAAAAATATCAATGTTTCAGTAAATATAAAATATTTTTGTAATATTTCTACACGAAACCGTCAAGAAACGGTAATATTCAAACGGTATGATAGAAGCATAGTAAAAAGGAGAATTTTTAGAAATGACATTAACAACTAAAAAAATCAAATTAACTCTTGCAGGAGCAGCAACTTTCCTTGCTTTCCTTGCACCATCACTTGCTTTTGCAGATGAAACAATCACTTATACAGTTAAACCAGGTGACACCCTTTCAGAAATCGCTGAGAAGTACAACACCACTGTTGAAAAATTGGCAGAAAAAAACAAGATAGAGGATATTCATCTGATCTTTGTGGATCAAGTTTTGGTCATCGAAGGGACAGCTCCAGCTGCGAAAACTTATGAAGCCCCAGCTGCAACAGGAGAAACAATCGAAGAGACTACGACTTACGAAGAAATAACTGAAACAACAACTTACGAAGCCCCAGCTGCTACAACCAGCACTTCTTATGAAGAAAAAAGTTACACAGCTTCAACTGTAAGTGGTTCTGAAGCAGAAGCCAAAGAATGGATCGCTCAAAAAGAATCAGGTGGTAGCTACACAGCTACAAACGGGCGTTACATCGGACGTTACCAATTGACAGATTCATACTTGAACGGTGACTACTCAGCTGAAAACCAAGAACGTGTAGCAGATGCCTACGTTGCAGGACGTTACGGTTCATGGACAGCTGCCAAGAACTTCTGGCTTAACAACGGTTGGTATTAAGAATACAAGAGTCCTTTAGGACTCTTTTTTGTTTTGCTAGAACAAAAAGTGTAAATATCTTTTCAGGAATGATCTTTTTGTATGAATTCAATGCAATGTTTTAAATTGTTTCAAAACTTAAATAGTATAAATAAGCTTATTATATGTAAAAATATATTGCATAATAAGCTTTTTTCTTGAAATAAAATTCAGTTTTGGCTTGACAAATGTTTTTAAGAAGTGTATTATTTATACAATTTAAAAGTATAAAAATAAGAGGAGGTTTTCTATGAATAAAGTAAAGAAGGTGCTGATGGCAATGTTTAGTTTGCTTATGTTTCCCTTGTTATTTGCTTGTAGTAACAGTCAGTCCCAAGGTGTTGAAGCCATTAAAGCTAAAGGAAAATTGGTAGTGGCCCTAAATCCAGAGTTTGCTCCATTTGAATACCAGAAATTAGTCGATGGGAAAAATCAGATTGTAGGTTCAGATGTTGAGCTAGCCAAAGCCATCGCAAAGGAACTAGGTGTAGAAGTGGAGTTCTCTCCAATGAGTTTTGACAATGTACTGGCTAGTCTTGATTCAGGTAAGGCCGATCTTGCCATATCAGGCATTTCTAAAACGGAGGAGAGAAGTCAAGTTTACGATTTTTCAATTCCCTACTACACTTCGAAAAATAAGGTGATCGTAAGAAAATCTGAATTAACGAATTACCAATCAGTGAAGGATTTGGCTCAGAAAAAGGTTGGAGCGCAGAAAGGTTCGATACAGGAGACTTTGGTCAAAGAAACCTTGCAGAATTCTTCTCTCGTTTCACTTCCTAAAAATGGAAATTTGATAACAGATTTGAAATCTGGGCAACTGGATGCGGTTATCTTTGAGGAGCCAGTGGCGAAGGGATATGTAGAGAATAATCCAGACCTAGCCATCGCTGAGTTTGATTTTGATAATGACAAGGAAGATTCCTACGCTGTTGCGATGAAAAAAGACAGTAAAGAATTGAAAGAGGTGGTTGACAAAACCATCCAGAAGTTGAAGGATTCTGGGGAGTTGGACAAATTGATTGACGATGCTTTTAAAGCCTCTATCGAAAAATAGAAAGAAGGAAGAGAAATGAGTAAGGAAAAAGTCATTTTAGCCTATTCAGGTGGATTGGATACATCAGTTGCTATTACATGGTTAAAAAAAGACTATGATGTAATTGCTGTTTGTATGGATGTGGGTGAAGGAAAAGATTTGGAGTTCATCCACGATAAAGCTCTCAAGGTTGGGGCTGTTGAGTCTTATGTCATTGATGTTAAGGAAGAATTTGCTAATGACTATGTTTTAGTGGCCCTTCAGGCTCATGCCTACTATGAACAGAAGTATCCCTTGGTATCCGCTCTGAGTCGCCCTCTTATTTCAAAAAAACTAGTTGAAATAGCTCATCAGACGGGGGCAACCACAATTGCTCATGGTTGTACAGGTAAGGGAAACGACCAAGTTCGGTTTGAAGTCTCTATTGCAGCTTTGGATCCCAATCTAAAGGTGGTTGCGCCTGTTCGTGAGTGGAAATGGTCTCGTGAAGAAGAAATCCAATATGCCAAAGAAAATGGAGTTCCAGTTCCTGCTGATCTTGACAATCCTTACTCTATTGACCAAAATCTTTGGGGACGTGCAAATGAATGTGGTGTTTTGGAAAACCCTTGGAACCAAGCGCCAGAAGAAGCATTTGGAATTACGTCTTCACCAGAAGAGGCGCCAGACAGTCCAGAATTTATTGATATTGAGTTTAGCTGTGGGGTGCCCATCTCCCTCAATGGTGAGAAGATGAAAGTGGCGGATTTGATTCAAAAGCTAAATGAAATTGCAGGCAAACACGGTGTCGGTCGTATTGACCATGTGGAAAATCGCCTAGTCGGTATTAAGTCAAGAGAGATTTATGAGTGCCCAGGTGCTGTGACTTTATTGGCAGCCCATAAGGAGATTGAAGACTTGACTCTTGTGAGAGAAGTGGCTCATTTCAAACCCATTATCGAAAATGAGTTGTCCAATCTCATCTATAATGCCTTGTGGTTTAGCCCAGCAACTCAGGCTTTGATTGCCTATATCAAGGAGGCACAGAAAGTTGTCAATGGAACTGCAAAAGTTAAACTCTATAAGGGAAACGCCCAGGTAGTGGCGCGGAAATCTCCAAATTCTCTTTACGATGAAAATTTGGCGACTTATACTAGTGCGGATACTTTTGACCAAGATGCGGCCGTTGGATTTATCAAGCTTTGGGGGCTTCCGACTAAGGTTTATTCAGAAGTTCAGAAAAATGTTGAGTAGTGACGCGATAGAAAGGGACGACAGGATATGTCGAAAAATACAAAATTATGGGGTGGTCGATTTGAATGCACTGTGGAAGAGTGGGTAGAACAGTTCGGTGCGAGTATTTCCTTTGATCACCAGCTGGCAAAATTTGATTTGATCGGCTCCCTAGCTCATGTTCAAATGCTAGGACAGACTGGCATTTTGAGCTTGGAAGAGGCAGAGCAGATCCAAGATGGTCTGAAAGCTTTGTTGCGAGATTTAGAGGCAGGAGAGCTTCATTTTGATATTGCAAATGAAGATATTCATATGAATATGGAAGTGTTGCTGACAGAGAAAATTGGTTCTCTGGCTGGGAAACTACACACGGCTCGTTCTCGGAATGACCAAGTCGCAACGGATATGCACTTATATCTAAAGGAGCAGCTTGGGCATATCTTGGATAAGTTGGCGAATCTGAACAGTGTTTTGCTGGATTTGGCTGAAAAACATGTGGAAACCATCATGCCAGGCTATACCCATTTACAGCACGCCCAACCGATTAGTTTTGCCCATCATCTCATGGCTTATTACAATATGTTTCAAAGGGATAGCGAGCGCTTTGCATTTAACTTGAAACATACGGACCTATCTCCCCTGGGTGCGGCTGCTTTGGCGGGGACAACTTTTCCAATCGATCGTCAATTATCGAGTGATTTATTGGGCTTCCAACAACCCTATACCAATTCCTTGGACGCAGTGAGTGACCGTGATTTTATCTTGGAATTTCTGTCAAACGCCAGCATTTTGATGATGCATATGAGTCGTTTTTGTGAGGAAATCATCAATTGGTGCAGTTTTGAGTATCAGTACATTAGCTTGTCTGATAGCTTTTCAACGGGTTCGTCTATCATGCCCCAGAAGAAAAATCCTGATATGGCCGAATTGATTAGAGGGAAGTCAGGACGGGTTTACGGGCACTTACTTGGACTATTGACCGTCATGAAGTCTTTGCCTCTGGCCTACAATAAGGATTTGCAAGAGGACAAGGAAGGCATGTTTGATACAGTAGAAACGATTTTAAATTCTCTGGATGTGTTGGCAGGTATGCTATCGAGCATGCAGGTTAATAAGGCCAAAATGCAGCAATCTACAGAGAATGATTTTTCGAATGCGACCGAACTGGCAGATTATTTGGCAGAAAAAGGCCTCCCCTTTAGAGAAGCGCATGAAATTGTAGGAAAATTGGTTCTAGAATCTATCAAGCATGGTAAAAATATCCAAGATTGGGATTTGGAGGAGTTGCAAGTCTACCATCCCTTGATTGAAGAGGATATTTATATCTACTTGCGCCCAGAAACTGCTGTTCAGAGACGGAATTCCTTAGGAGGAACCGGCTTTGAGCAAGTGAAATACCAGATAGAACAAGCGAAGAAAGAACTTAAAGGGGAAAATTGATTCGTTTGCAAAGTAAGAAAGAGAGGTTGAGATGATTTATCAGCCTCTTTCTTGTCTTCTCCAACCAAGCGTGTTATAATGAATACTGCTCAAGCGACCTTCAATCGTTGAAGCACACACGACCTTCAATCGTGAACTAGTCATTTCGTTTATCTTTTATTACGTCGTTAACTCGAAATGAGATGCAAGCTGAGCTTGTCTGATTTATAACCTCAATCAGTCTCCCAGACTGATTGAGCGAACTCAAGTTATGCCTGCGACTCGTTGCCTATCATATTTTCATTTTAAGATGATAGGCTAAAATGGTCTCCCAGACCATTTTACTCCTAAAAGCAAACGAAAAGACTATACTCAAAGAAATTCTATTGAAAGTCATAATGAATAGAATTTTGAAGGGTATGAATAAACGAATAGATGGGAGACTTACCATGAGTGATAACTCTAAAACACGTGTTGTCGTGGGGATGAGTGGTGGTGTTGATTCGTCGGTGACGGCTCTCTTGCTCAAGGAGCAGGGCTACGATGTGATCGGTATCTTCATGAAGAACTGGGACGACACAGATGAAAACGGCGTTTGTACGGCGACCGAAGATTACAAAGATGTGGCTGCGGTGGCAGACCAGATTGGCATTCCCTACTACTCTGTCAATTTTGAAAAAGAGTACTGGGACCGCGTTTTTGAGTATTTCCTAGCGGAATACCGTGCAGGACGCACGCCAAATCCAGATGTTATGTGTAACAAGGAAATCAAGTTCAAGGCCTTTTTGGACTATGCTATGACCTTGGGTGCAGACTATGTAGCGACTGGGCATTACGCTCGAGTGGCGCGTGATGAGGATGGCATCGTTCACATGCTTCGTGGCGTGGACAATGGCAAGGATCAGACCTATTTCCTCAGCCAACTTTCGCAAGAACAACTCCAAAAAACCATGTTCCCATTGGGACATTTGGAAAAGTCTGAAGTACGAAAAATAGCAGAAGAAGCAGGTCTTGCGACTGCCAAGAAGAAAGATTCGACAGGGATTTGCTTTATCGGAGAAAAGAACTTTAAAAACTTCCTCAGTAACTACCTGCCAGCCCAGCCTGGTCGCATGATGACTGTGGATGGACGCGATATGGGTGAGCATGCTGGTCTGATGTATTATACGATTGGTCAGCGTGGTGGACTTGGTATCGGTGGACAACACGGCGGTGACAACGCGCCTTGGTTCGTTGTTGGAAAAGACCTAAGCAAGAATATCCTCTATGTCGGTCAAGGATTCTACCATGATTCGCTTATGTCAACCAGTCTAGAGGCCAGTCAAGTTCACTTTACTCGTGACATGCCAGAGGAATTTACACTAGAATGTACGGCTAAATTCCGCTACCGTCAGCCTGACTCTAAGGTGACAGTACATGTCAAAGGAGACAAGGCAGAGGTCATCTTTGCGGAGCCACAGCGCGCCATCACGCCAGGACAGGCAGTTGTCTTTTACGATGGCGAAGAGTGTCTCGGTGGTGGTTTGATTGACAATGCCTACCGCGATGGACAAGTTTGTCAGTACATTTAGATTGACAAATTTTCTCAATTTGCTACAATAATAAAAGCAATAGAAATGATGGTCAAAGCTCATGGATGTTGCAGGCTTTTTTGTCCTGCACTTCTTTGGAGTTTTGACTGTTTTTGTGTCGTTTAAGGGAAAGGACAAAAATGACTCAACAAGACTTTCGGACAAAAGTGGGAAATACTGTTTTTGGTGTTCGGGCGACAGCCTTGATTCTCCAAAATGGCAAGCTCCTAGTTACCAAAGACAAGGGTAAGTATTACACTATTGGCGGTGCGATTCAAGTCAATGAAAGCACGGAAGACGCGGTAGTCCGTGAAGTGAGGGAAGAACTGGGTGTCAAAGCTCAAGCTGGGCAGCTAGCTTTTGTGGTTGAAAATCGTTTTGAACAAGACGGTGTTTCCTATCACAACATCGAGTTTCATTATCTGGTGAACTTGCTTGAAGATGCTCCATTGACCATGCAGGAAGACGAAAAGACGCAGCCTTGTGAGTGGATTGACTTGGATCAGCTCCAGAATATCCAGCTAGTTCCAGCCTTTTTGAAAACAGCTCTACCGGATTGGGACGGCCAACTAAGACACATTCATCTTGAGGAATAGGAGAGGAAATGATTTATAATTTTACTGAAGAATACGATATTGTTGTAATTGGTGCGGGGCACGCGGGGGTAGAAGCATCCCTAGCAGCTAGCCGTATGGGTTGTAAGGTCTTGCTTGCAACCATCAACATTGAAATGTTGGCATTTATGCCTTGTAACCCTTCTATCGGAGGCTCTGCCAAGGGGATTGTTGTGCGTGAAGTCGACGCCCTCGGTGGGGAAATGGCTAAAACCATTGACAAGACCTACATCCAGATGAAGATGCTCAACACTGGGAAAGGTCCAGCTGTTCGCGCCCTTCGTGCGCAGGCTGACAAGGAGCTTTACTCTAAGGAAATGCGCAAGACAGTTGAAAATCAAGAGAATCTGACCCTTCGTCAAACCATGATTGATGAGATTTTGGTGGAAGATGGCAAGGTTGTCGGTGTTCGTACAGCGACCCATCAAGAGTATGCTGCCAAGGCTGTTGTCGTGACGACAGGGACTGCCCTCCGTGGGGAAATCATCATCGGAGATCTCAAATACTCATCAGGACCAAACCACAGTCTGGCTTCGATTAACCTTGCTGACAACCTCAAGGAGTTGGGTCTCGAAATCGGTCGTTTCAAGACAGGAACCCCTCCACGTGTCAAGGCTTCTTCTATCAACTACGATGTGACAGAGATTCAGCCAGGGGACGAAGCGCCTAATCACTTCTCCTACACTTCACGTGATGAAGATTATGTCAAGGACCAAGTGCCATGCTGGTTGACCTATACCAATGGTACCAGTCATGAGATTATCCAAAACAACCTCCACCGTGCGCCTATGTTTACAGGTGTGGTCAAGGGAGTGGGGCCTCGTTACTGTCCGTCGATTGAGGACAAGATTGTGCGCTTTGCGGATAAGGAACGCCACCAACTTTTCCTAGAGCCGGAAGGGCGCAATACAGAGGAAGTCTATGTTCAAGGGCTTTCAACCAGTCTGCCTGAGGATGTCCAGCGTGAGCTGGTTCATTCCATCAAAGGGTTGGAAAATGCTGAGATGATGCGAACAGGTTATGCCATTGAGTATGACATGGTCTTGCCACACCAGTTGCGTGCAACACTTGAAACTAAGAAAATATCAGGCCTCTTCACTGCTGGTCAGACAAATGGAACGTCAGGTTACGAAGAAGCTGCTGGACAAGGGATTATCGCAGGTATCAATGCGGCTCTGAAAATCCAAGGCAAGCCTGAATTGATTTTGAAGCGCAGTGACGGTTATATTGGGGTCATGATTGATGACTTGGTGACTAAGGGAACTATTGAACCTTACCGTCTCTTGACCAGTCGTGCTGAATATCGTCTCATCCTTCGCCATGACAATGCTGATATGCGTTTGACCGAGATGGGTCGAGAGATTGGGCTTGTGGATGATGAACGCTGGGCTCGTTTTGAAATCAAGAAAAATCAATTTGACAATGAGATGAAGCGACTAGATAGCATCAAACTCAAACCCGTCAAGGAAACCAATGCTAAGGTTGAGGAGATGGGCTTCAAGCCGTTGACAGATGCAGTGACAGCTAAGGAATTCCTTCGCCGTCCAGAAGTGTCTTACCAAGATGTGGTGGCCTTCATCGGACCAGCTGCTGAGGACTTGGATGACAAGATTATCGAATTGATTGAAACAGAAATCAAGTACGAAGGCTATATTTCCAAAGCCATGGATCAGGTTGCCAAGATGAAACGCATGGAAGAAAAACGCATTCCAGCCAATATCGACTGGGATGATATTGACTCCATTGCGACAGAAGCTCGTCAGAAGTTTAAACTCATCAATCCAGAAACCATCGGACAAGCTAGCCGTATTTCGGGAGTAAACCCAGCAGATATTTCTATTTTGATGGTGTATCTTGAAGGAAAAAATCGTAGTATTTCTAAAAATCAAGAAAAGAAAGCATAGAAAAAACAGCTCCGAAGACGGGGCTGTTTTGTTGGTTTATTCTTCTTCATCTGGTGTGAGGATCATAGGGATAATAATCGGTTCACGTTCTGTATTTTCATAGAGGAAGGGGCGAATAGCGTTGACGATGGCACCATTGACAGATTGCACGCTAGCGTCCTTGTTTTTCAGTGCGATACGAATTGCATTGAAAAGGATGCGCTGGCTTTGGCGAATCAAGTCTCCAGATTCTCTCATGTAGACAAAGCCTCGGCTGAGGATATCTGGACCAGACAAGATCATTTTAGACTTGAAGTCAACAGTTGCGACTGCTAGAACGACACCATCTTCAGATAAATCTCTACGATCTTTGAGGACAGCTGCGCCGATTTCACCGATACGATTTCCATCGACATAGATGTCTTGGGCATTGAAATGACCTGCGATACGAGCAGAATTAGCAGTAAGGGCGAGCACATCGCCATTGCTCATGATAAAGATATTGTCCTTGTCGACACCTGTATCCACTGCTAGTCCAGCGTGAACTTTCTGCATACGATATTCACCGTGGACAGGCATGAAGTATTTGGGCTTAATCAAGCGGAGCATGAGTTTTTGCTCTTGCTGACCACCGTGTCCAGAGGTGTGGATATTGTTAATCTTTCCGTGAATGACTTCGACACCAGCTTCTGAGATAATGTTAATCAACTTGTTGACGCTAGTGGTATTTCCAGGGATTGGGCTAGAAGAGAAGATAACGGTATCGCCGGGTTGGAGTTGCACCTGACGGTGGGTTCCGTTGGCGATACGAGAGAGGGCAGCCATAGGCTCACCTTGACTACCTGTACAGAGGATAAGGACCTCACCTGCAGGGTAGTCTTTGATTTCATTTGGCTCGATAAAGGTTCCCTTAGGAGCTTTGATGTAGCCAAGCTCGATACCGTTGACAATGGCCTTTTCCATAGAACGACCAAAGACCGCAATCTTGCGTCCAGTCTTAACAGCGGCATCTGTTGCTTGTTGGAGACGGAAGATATTTGAGGCAAAGGACGCAAATATGATACGACCTTCGATGCCTTGGATAATCTTCATGATGGACTGGCCAACGACTTTTTCAGAGTTGGTAAAGGTTGGCACTTCTGCATTTGTCGAGTCAGAGAGGAGGCAAAGAACACCCTCTTCACCAAGGGCAGCCATCCGGTGCAAGTCTGCAGGTTCTCCAACTGGAGTAAAGTCAAACTTAAAGTCACCCGTACAGACGATTTTTCCTTGAGGGGTATGAATGACAATTCCCAAAGGCTCTGGAATAGAGTGAGTTGTTCTAAAGAAAGTTGCCTTGAGATTTTTAAAGGTCAACTCAGTGTTGTGGTTGATTTCGTATAGTTTGGCGTTGCGCAGGAGGCCGTGTTCTTCGAGTTTTCCACGGATCAAAGCCAGGGCAAGCGGTCCAGCGTAGATAGGGACATTTGCTTGCTTAAGAAGGAAGGGAATCCCACCGATGTGGTCCTCGTGTCCGTGTGTAATCAAGACAGCCTTGACGCGGTCGATATTGTCCACGATGTATGAGTAATCAGGAATGACATAGTCGATACCCAGCAAGTCATCTTCTGGGAATTTAATCCCAGCATCTACGATGATAATCTCGTCTTGGTATTCAATTCCGTATGTGTTTTTCCCGATTTCTCCTAGACCACCGATGGCAAAAACGCCGACTTCTTCAGGTTTAAGAGTGTAGGCCATATTAGAACTCCGTGATTTCGAAAGCGCCAGTTTCTTTTTCGTAATCTAGCAATTTGTCAGACAAGAGTTCGATATACTCGATGTTGTACTCTGGGCGGTTTTCTTCGACAAGTTGGCGAGCAGCGATACGGCCCTCAAGTTCTGAGCTGGCATCGATGTCTAGGTAAAGTGCGCGTGTTGTTTCACGACGTGGGCTACGTTCTTTTGTTTCTTGATAAAAAACTTTGTAAATCATATAGTTCCTTTCTATTTATAGGTCAACTTATTCCAAACTTTTAGCAGAGATTTGCTTGATTTCATTCCATTTTGTGTCTAGATTGACCTTGATTCGTTACAATTATTTCAATTATACCACAAAATGAAAGATTAGTAAAAGACGGAAATGGAGAAAGTCGGTAGGGGAAGAAGGAGCAAAAAGACAGGTAGAATTTGGTTGGAGAGCGCTTAGGTGTTATAATGGAAAGAGAAAGGAAAGTTTATGGATGGGAATATTCCCTATAGCTTTTAAAACAAGGAGGATTAAGGATGTTTAGTTTGTTTGAATTTGCGATTGGGGTTCGCCTCTTGATGTTTATAGTCTTTGTAGCCTGTGTATACGGTGGAAATCTTATTTTTACGTATCTAGAACACCGCAAAACAAAATTCCTTTGGAAGCTTGCTTTTGTGACACTCTATTCAATTTTTCTCCTTCTTGTCACCTATGTTGTCTGGCTCGTTTTTCATTTTGGTTTAAATGTTTGAGCTCAATTATTCATCTAAATATACAGAAAAACCACCTCGTCTTGATAGATGGGGCGGATTTTTCTATTTTCAGGTGATATCCTTATGTTTACGATGATGATTTCTCGCATCGAAAATCGAGTTGAAACATAAAAAGAAAACAATGTAAACAGATGAATCAACTGGTAAGGGTGTAACGATTATGTTTAAATCATTGAAAATGATGAGCAAACTGTAAGAGATGAAGAGAATAAAATTTACCCTTCTAAAAATGTGCCTTTTATCTAGCATGACTGATCCAAATTTTTTATGAAGATCCTTTCAATTTCCTTGTTCACTCATATATTCGGAAAAGATAGGAAAAATGTAAAATTTTTTTGAATTTTTTGTGCTTAATTGCTTGTCTAAGTGACAGGCTCTTTTGTTTCAAAACAAAGAAAATTCCCATGCGTCAGCTTTTGTAGTATAATAGTAAACAGACAAAAAGATAGGAATGTGTTATGAAAGTATTAGCTTTTGATACGTCTAGCAAGGCTCTTTCTCTAGCCATTTTAGAGGACAAGCAGGTTCTTGCCGAGACGACGATTAATATCAAGAAAAATCACAGTATTACCCTCATGCCTGCCATTGATTTTTTGATGGCCAGTCTGGATTTGACACCCAAGGATTTGGATCGAATCGTGGTGGCTGAAGGACCAGGTAGCTACACAGGTTTGCGAATTGCGGTAGCAACTGCCAAGACCTTGGCTCACACTCTGAACATTGAGTTGGTTGGTATGTCGAGTCTTTTGTCTCTGGTACCGCGCCAACAAGAAGGCTTACTTGTTCCTTTGATGGATGCGCGTCGCAACAATGTTTACGCAGGATTTTATGAAAATGCCAAACCTGTCATGCCAGAAGCACACCTGTCCTTTGCGGAAGTGCTAGAGCAGGTCAAGGATGCTGAACAGGTAACCTTTGTCGGAGAAGTTGGCCCCTTTGTGGAGCAGATCCAAGAACAGCTACCACAAGCTAGCTACCAAGAAACCCTGCCAAATGCAGCTAATTTAGCTTTGTGGGCATGGGACAAGGAAGCAGACTCCTTGCACGACTTTGTGCCAAATTACCTCAAACGAGTTGAGGCTGAGGAAAACTGGCTCAAGAACCACACCGAGTCTGGCGAATCTTACATCAAACGCTTATGATAGAAATCAAACGAATCCAAAAACAGCCTGAACTAGCTAAAACCATCTACGCTGTCATGGCAGATGTTTACCCAGTCAGCCCTTGGACACTGGAACAAATCCAAGCAGACCTGTCCCAAGACCAGACTTGGAACGCTCTGGCTTATGATGGGGCAGAAGTGATTGGCTTTCTAGCTGTTCAGGAGAATCTCTTTGAAGCAGAAGTCCTGCAAATCGCTGTCAAAAAAGCCTATCAGGGTCAGGGAATTGCGTCAGCCTTGTTTGCTCAATTGCCAGCGGATAAGGAGATTTTCCTCGAAGTCAGAAAGTCAAACCAACGAGCGCAAGCATTTTACAAGAAAGAAAAGATGGCGATCATCGCTGAGCGAAAGGCTTACTATCATGACCCAGTCGAGGACGCCATCATCATGAAGAGAGAAATAGATGAAGGATAGATATATTTTAGCATTTGAGACATCCTGTGATGAGACCAGTGTCGCCGTCTTGAAAAATGACGATGAGCTCTTGTCCAATGTCATTGCGAGTCAAATTGAGAGTCACAAGCGTTTTGGGGGCGTAGTGCCAGAAGTGGCCAGTCGTCACCATGTCGAGGTCATTACAGCCTGTATTGAGGAGGCGTTAGCAGAAGCAGGGATTACTGAAGAGGACGTGACAGCTGTGGCGGTCACTTATGGGCCAGGATTAGTTGGAGCCTTACTAGTTGGTTTATCAGCTGCCAAGGCCTTTGCTTGGGCTCATGGACTTCCCCTGATCCCCGTTAACCACATGGCTGGTCACCTCATGGCAGCTCAAAGTGTCGAGCCTTTGGAGTTTCCATTGTTAGCCCTTTTAGTCAGCGGTGGACACACAGAGTTGGTCTATGTTTCCGAGGCTGGGGACTATAAGATTGTTGGGGAAACGCGGGACGATGCGGTTGGTGAGGCCTATGATAAGGTTGGCCGTGTCATGGGCTTGACCTATCCAGCAGGTCGCGAGATTGACGAGTTGGCCCATCAGGGGCAGGATATTTATGATTTCCCTCGTGCCATGATTAAGGAGGACAATCTAGAGTTTTCATTCTCAGGTTTGAAGTCTGCCTTTATCAATCTTCACCACAATGCCGAGCAAAAGGGAGAAAGCTTGTCCAAGGAAGACCTGTCAGCATCTTTCCAAGCAGCAGTTATGGATATTCTTATGGCAAAAACCAAGAAGGCCTTGGAAAAATACCCTGTCAAAACCTTGGTCGTGGCAGGTGGTGTGGCAGCTAATAAAGGTCTCAGAGAACGCCTGGCAGCTGAAATCACTGACGTCAAGGTCATCATTCCGCCCCTGCGCCTCTGTGGAGACAATGCGGGTATGATCGCCTATGCCAGCGTTAGCGAGTGGAACAAAGAAAATTTTGCATGCTTGGATCTCAATGCCAAACCAAGCCTCGCTTTTGATACGATGGAATAAAGAGTCGGCTTGAGGCTGGCTTTTTTGCTAAAATATTTTATAATATGTTAAAAAAGTAAAAATTTTTACGAATAGAAAAGTAAAGAGGGTTGAAAAGGGAGTAGGACGATGATTGAAAAACGAGAATTGGGAGAATTTTATAAGGAGCTACGCCAGGCTAGAAAACTCAAGCAGTCAGATGTGGCTTGTGACGGACTGACAGCATCCCAGCTATCCAAGTTTGAACTAGGGCAGTCTATGCTGTCTGCAGATAAGTTGATCCTAGCTATCCAAGGTATTAATGTGACCTTCGATGAGTTTGGACACAAGCTTAATAATTATCAGGAATCCCCACATATGCGATTTGGTAGAAAGGTTGTGGATCGCTTTGCCCATCAAGATATAGCTGGCTTAGAGCAACTGTTGGAGGAAATCGAGCAGGAACAGATAGCGCAGACCTATCGTCGTTTGAATGCCGTCGTGATTAAAAATGCTATCCATTCCTTGGATAAAAGCTATCTGCTCGAAGAGGAGGATAGCGAGTTTTTGACTAGCTACCTCTATGCTATCGAGTCTTGGACCTGGTTTGAACTCTATATCTTTTGCAATACCATGCCTTTTTTGAGCAATCAAGATCTGATTTTTTTATCAACCTCTTTACTTGAAAAATCCAAGGAATTTAAAGAGTTAGTACACAATCGATTGTATATGAAAAGTGGCTATCTTAATATCATCTCAGAGCTCATGGAGCGCAAACTTTTTTCTTATATCCCAATCTTTGAAGCTGAGTTGGAGAGTATGCTTCGCCCGTATGATGTTTTTGAGAAAGTATCATGGCAATTTTTAAAGAAATTGAGTGTTTTCCTTCAGACCAAGGGAAGCAATCAAAAAGAGATTGAACACTTTATCCAATCTCTGCAAATATTAGAAAATCCACAATTATCAGCACTTTTTGAATTACGTTTCCAGCAGTACAAAGAACTTATCGATTAGTCAACAATCGCAAATGTGAAATTTCCATGAGAAAAAATGTCAAATATGCGATTTACTAAAATGCGGTGGTTTCCGTGTTATACTATCCTTATTTCATAGTATAGGAGAAAATAGGATGAAAAAGATAATCTCACACTACTACTTTATTATAGCCATTCTACTTGTCATTGCTGACCAGTTCTTCATTCGTCTGGTTTTACACAGTGACCTTGCTGCTGGTCTATCTGACTTTGCCTATTATTTGTCGGATATGATGTTGAATTTTCTTGTGGTTCTGCTTGCTATTACTGTTATGGTTTGGTCAGGGAAATGGCAGAAAATCAACAGTAGAAAATTTAAAGGGGTTTATCTTTTCTATTCCTTCCTAGCTCTTCTTGCTTTTGTTATTTGGAATTTCGTCACATTTTATCTTTTCCCACCTACCAAAAATGAAATTTCCTATCAACTCGCCATTCCTACTTTTACAGGAGCTACAGCATTTTTGATGTATTTTTTCTATCCTGTGATTGCAGGTCCCATTTTTGAAGAGATAATCTATCGTGGATTGGTGATTACCGCTCTGGAAAAAGGGAAGAAATGGGGACTGGATGTGCTTGGTTCAGCTGCTTTGTTTGGGATCTTGCATATTAGTAACCACGGTTGGGTTTTAACAGACTTTTTCTTCTATATGGGTGGTGGTCTCATATTTGCAGTCTTATTTAGAGTGACAAAGTCCATTTATTGGCCTATTGGACTGCACATAGTCTACAATGGCATTGGTCAGATTCTCCCCTTGTTGTTTTAGAATTTTTCAAGAATCCTAATTAGTAAAAGAGAACACTAGCTGTGACATAAAATTCCCGAGTCAGTTTGTAGTGCTGGACCCAAGCCCTTACGGAGCTTTTGATTGGATGAAAGGACTCTGGGCAGGTTTGGCTGAAAGACGACGTAAATAAAACTTAAAAGGAACAACTATGAAAGGGAAAGAAACGAAATTTTATCTAGGGACCATTTTGGTGCTTGTGTCCTATTACTTGATTTTTAATCTTGTAGCAAAATTAGATTCAGTGAACCAATTATCCGACTTTGGATTTTATGGGATTCAAATTTTATTGATAGTAATTGAGGGAATTGTTGCTACTGTCATTCTTGTAAAGAGTCAACGTTGGAAAGAGTACGGTCGATTCGAGTTTCGCTGGTCCTATCTGGGTCTCTTCTTTCTTTCCTTTATATTGATGTTTTTGTGGGTAAATATAACGACTAAGATCTTTCCCAGCACGCAAAATGGGAGTGCAATAGTGAAAGAAGCAGCTAATTTGACAGGAATTAGTTACTTTATAACGCGTTTTCTCTATGGCAGTCTTATTGCTCCGATAGTTGAGGAGTTAGTCTTCCGTGGCCTTCTGATGACAGCCCTATCTAAATTTAAAAAGCGCTATGTTGATATAATTGTTTCCTCAACTCTCTTCAGTCTTATCCATGTTTTGCAATATGGATGGGTGATAACAGACTTCATCATTTATGCAGGAGCAGGTCTGCTACTCTGTATGCTCTTTCGCTATACACGTTCAATTTATTGGTCAATGGCACTCCACATCTTGTGGAATACCTTTTTAATTATCGTGAGTTTATTGGTGTTTGGGTATTAGGCTTGGCAGAATTTTTTACATCACATAGATAAGGCTGGCTTCCCAGTCTTTTTCTTATTATGACGGATTGTTACTGACTCTTGATCAATTTAAAACAAAAAGAAGCATTTTTAAAATCTAATCACGGAATCCGACTCTATCAAAGTTTGTCAATTCTAGAGTTTTTTTGTATAGTAGAAATATGAAATTTACAAAAATAATCAGTAGTTTACTTGCTCTTGGAGCCTTACTCATGCTTTTATCAGCTTGCCAGAATGTTAAAAAGACACAACTGGTCTTGTTTGAAACACTTTCATTCAATATGTCCCTTAAATCCTTTGAAGAAGTTTTTGGTGAGGCTAGCGAAGTGGTGGAAGAAACAGAAATGGGTTATCGAGATAGCTGGCGTGCTGAAGACCCTTATTTCTATAAAACGGGCCGCCTTTTCTATGATTATGAAAATATTTCTTTGAATGGTTATACAGGTCGAGCAAGATTCACATTTTCAAAATCGCATCGCTTGGAAGAAGCGACAGTTCATATTCCTGTAGCTTCAAAAGGGGAGCAATATGTAATGCTCAACAATCTATCCCAGACTATAAAAAAAGAAATTGAAGCTCTTCCGAATTTTCAATCTGTAACTACCGAGACGGTAGGACTATACGATGACGGCTATCGCTATAAAGTCAAGTTGAAAGGACAAAGGAGAGAATTTTGGATCGATGTTTATCCGACAGAAGATGAAGATGCTAAAGAAATTGAAGATAAAAAGTATACTATTCGGGTGGATCAGTTTAGGATGCATTAATAACACTCATGGGATTTCAGCATTTTTTGCTAGCTACTAGTTTCAAACTCTAAACTTTTTTCTCTTCTTTGAATGTGTTATAATATTTCTTGCTGTGGCTGTGACCTTGAACAGCCTCAAACGAAGAGAATAAGAGGAGAGAGATGAAAGAAAAAGGATTTTGGGAAGGTGTACAGGCGGCTATGCCGACTGCCCTTGGTTATGTCAGCATTGGTCTGGCTTGTGGAATTATCGGCGCGCCCTATGTGACACCTGTTGAGATGGGTTTGATGAGCCTCTTTGTTTATGCTGGGAGCGCCCAGTTTGCAATGTTGGCATTGATTGCAGTACAAGCGCCTGTGGCAGCTATTGCTATGACGGTCTTCTTGATCAACTTGCGCCTCTTTTTGCTAAGCTTGCATGCGTCGACCTATTTCCGTCATACTAGTCTCTGGCAAAACATCGGCATGTCCAGTCTCTTGACAGATGAGACTTACGGAGTTTTGATGGGAGAATTAGCCCATACAGACAAGGTCAATCCCGTGTGGATGCATGGAAATAACTTGAATAGCTATGCGGCTTGGTTTGTGGGGACAGTGGTTGGAACGGCTCTGGGTGGTCTGCTACCAAATCCAGAAATCTTTGGATTAGACTTTGCCCTTGTTGGGATGTTTATCGGGATTTTTACTTCGCAATTTCAGATTATGCAAAGACGGGTCCCTGTCCGCAATCTGCTGATGATTCTAGCTGTTGTTGCGCTGTCTTTCTTTTTGCTCTTGACGGTGGTGACTCAGTCGCTAGCTGTTCTGTTTGCGACCTTGCTAGGTTGTACCATGGGGGTGGTCTTAGATGGTCAGTAAGTATATTTTAATGGCAATCGTCTTTTCTGGATTGGTAACTTGGATTCCTCGTATGATTCCTTTCATCTTGGTTAAGTACAAGGGGTTGCCAGCTATCGTCGAGCGTTTTTTGAAGTTCTTACCTGTTTCCATTATCTTTGCCTTGATCCTTTCAAGCGTGGTGACAGGCAAGGTTGGGAGCCTTCCTCAAATCAAATGGCTGGACTTTTTAGCAGTCTTTCCAACGGCTTGGGTAGCCTTTCGCTACCGCAATCTAGTTGGCACAGTTCTTTTTGGAGTAGTCTTGATTGCAGTCTTGCGTCTGGTCTTTTAATCAGCCATAAGAAAAACCTATCACCGAGATAAGTATCATATAATGGCGAAAAAAATTTTTTTCTGTTAAGATAGTACAGTATTCTATTTTGGAGGAAATGACATGAAAAAAATCGTCAAATATTCATCTCTTGCTGCCCTAGGGCTTGTTGCCGCAGGTATACTAGCAGCGTGCTCAGGTGGAGATAAGAAAGAAGAAGCAGCAACATCTGGTAAAAAAGAAATCGTCGTAGCAACTAACGGTTCGCCAAAGCCATTTATCTATGAAGAAAATGGTGAATTGACTGGTTACGAGATTGAAGTGGTTCGTGCTATCTTTAAAGATTCTGACAAATACGATGTCAAGTTTGAAAAGACAGAGTGGTCAGGTGTCTTTGCGGGTCTTGACGCTGATCGCTACCAAATGGCTGTGAACAATCTTAGTTATACTAAAGAACGTGCGGAAAAATACCTCTATGCAGCACCAATTGCCCAAAACCCTAACGTTCTCGTTGTGAAGAAAGACGACGATAGTATCAAGTCTCTCGATGATATCGGTGGAAAATCAACAGAGATTGTTCAAGCTACTACATCAGCTAAACAGTTGGAAGAATACAACAAACAACACGCAGATAACCCAACTATCCTCAACTATACTAAGGCAGATTTCCAACAAATCATGGTACGTTTGAGCGATGGTCAGTTTGACTACAAGATTTTTGATAAAATCGGTGTTGAGACAGTTATCAAGAACCAAGGTTTGGACAACTTGAAAGTGATTGAACTTCCAAGCGACCAACAACCTTACGTATACCCACTTCTTGCTAAAGGCCAAGATGAGTTGAAATCATTTGTAGACAAACGTATCCAAGAACTCTACAAAGATGGAACTCTTGAAAAATTGTCTAAACAATTCTTCGGAGACACTTACCTCCCAGCAGAAGCTGACATTAAATAGTCGTATGGAATCATCCAGTCTGAGAAAGGCGGATGATTTTCTAATTTTTAGATATATAGTTTTAAACTATATATCTGCCTATCTATTAACAATTTGTTAAATCAAACAATTTATGAGATACTATTACGGTATTATTTTTAAGGAGAAACGATCATGAAAATTAAAAAATGGCTCGGTGTAGCAGCTCTTGCTACAGTCGCAGGTTTGGCTCTAGCAGCTTGCGGAAATTCAGAAAAGAAAGCAGACAACGAAACAGTTGTTAAAATCGCAACAGTTAACCGCAGTGGTTCTGAAGAAAAACGTTGGGATAAAATCCAAGAATTGGTTAAAAAAGATGGTATTAAATTGGAATTCACAGAGTTCACTGACTACTCTCAACCAAACAAGGCAACTGCTGATGGCGAAGTAGACTTGAACGCCTTCCAACACTACAACTTCTTGAACAACTGGAACAAAGAAAACGGGAAAGACCTTACAGCGATTGCAGATACTTACATCTCACCAATCCGCCTTTACTCAGGTAAAAATGGGGAAGAAAACAAGTACACCAAAGTGGAAGAAATCCCAGATAATGGTGAAATCGCTGTACCAAACGATGCAACAAACGAAAGTCGTGCGCTTTACTTGCTTCAATCAGCTGGTTTGATCAAATTGGACGTTTCAGGAACTGAGCTTGCTACTATCGCAAACATCAAAGAAAATCCAAAGAACTTGAAGATTACTGAATTGGACGCTAGCCAAACAGCTCGTTCATTGTCATCAGTTGATGCTGCTGTTGTAAACAATACCTTCGTTACAGAAGCAAAATTGGACTACAAGAAAGCACTCTTCAAAGAACAAGCTGATGAAAACTCAAAACAATGGTACAACATCATTGTTGCGAAAAAAGATTGGGAATCATCACCTAAGGCTGATGCCATCAAGAAAATTATCGCAGCTTACCACACTGATGAAGTGAAAAAAGTTATCGAAGAAACATCAGACGGTTTGGACCAACCAGTTTGGTAATAAGACACAGGGAGGTGGGAGAGAGTTTCCACCTCTTGCTTTTGTATAGAGAGTTGATTTTAAAGACGCACTTGTGGTCGTTCTGAAGACACAAGTACGTAGTAGAAAGAGAGAGAAAATGGTTTTTCCTAGCGAACAAGAGCAGATTGAAAAATTTGAAAAGGATCATGTTACCCAACATTATTTTGAGGTTTTGCGTACCTTGATTTCCAAGAAATCAGTCTTTGCCCAGCAGGTTGGACTCAAGGAAGTCGCAAACTATCTGGGTGAGATTTTCAAGCGTGTGGGAGCTGAAGTCGAGATTGATGAGAGCTACACGGCGCCTTTTGTCATGGCGCATTTCAAGAGTTCGCGTCCAGATGCCAAGACCTTGATTTTCTATAACCACTATGACACTGTGCCAGCGGATGGGGATCAGGTGTGGACAGAGGATCCTTTTACCCTTTCTGTGCGAAATGGCTTTATGTATGGGCGTGGGGTTGACGATGACAAAGGCCACATCACGGCTCGTTTGAGTGCTTTGAGAAAGTATATGCAGCACCATGATGACCTGCCTGTCAATATCAGCTTTATCATGGAAGGGGCAGAGGAGTCTGCTTCCATGTATCTAGATAAGTATTTAGAGAAACACGCAGACAAACTTCGTGGGGCGGATTTGCTAGTCTGGGAACAAGGAACCAAGAACGCCTTGGAACAGCTGGAAATCTCTGGCGGAAACAAGGGAATTGTAACCTTTGATGCTAAGGTAAAAAGTGCGGATGTGGATATCCACTCGAGTTATGGTGGTGTCGTGGAGTCAGCACCATGGTATCTTATCCAGGCCTTAAGTAGCCTGCGCGCTGCAGATGGCCGTATCTTGGTAGAAGGCTTGTATGAGGATGTTCAAGAGCCAAATGAACGAGAACTAGCCTTGGTAGATACCTATGCCCAACGCAATCCCGAGGAAATTAGTCGTATTTATGGCTTGGAATTGCCTCTCTTACAAGAGGATCGTGCAGCCTTTCTAAAACGTTTCTTTTTCGAGCCAGCCCTTAATATCGAAGGGATTCAGTCAGGTTATCAAGGTCAAGGGGTTAAAACGATTTTGCCAGCAGAAGCTAGTGCCAAGCTAGAGGTTCGTTTGGTTCCTGGCCTAGAACCGCACGATGTTCTGGAAAAAATTCGGAAACAGCTAGACAAAAATGGCTTTGATAAGGTAGAATTATACTATACCTTGGGAGAGATGAGCTATCGAAGCGATATGAGCGCGCCAGCCATTCTCAACGTAATCGAGTTGGCCAAGAAATTCTATCCACAGGGGGTTTCAGTCTTGCCGACAACAGCGGGGACAGGACCTATGCATACGGTCTTTGATGCCCTAGAGGTACCAATGGTTGCCTTCGGTCTAGGAAATGCCAATAGTCGAGACCACGGTGGAGATGAAAACGTGCGAATCGCCGATTACTACACCCATATTGAATTAGTAGAGGAGCTGATTAGAAGCTATGAGTAGAGATATTATCAAGTTAGATCAGATCGATGTGACCTTTCACCAAAAGAAAAGAACCATCACAGCGGTCAAGGATGTGACCATTCACATCCAAGAAGGGGATATCTACGGAATCGTTGGATATTCTGGAGCAGGAAAATCAACCCTTGTACGGGTGATTAACCTCTTGCAAAAGCCATCTGCAGGGAAAATTACCATTGATAACGACGTCATTTTTGATGGCAAGGTGACCTTGACGGCAGAGCAGTTGCGTCGTAAACGTCAGGATATTGGAATGATTTTCCAGCATTTCAACCTGATGAGTCAAAAGACAGCAGAGGAAAATGTAGCCTTTGCCCTCAAACACTCTGGACTCAGCAAGGAAGAAAAGAAAGCCAAAGTAGCTAAGTTGTTAGACTTGGTTGGCTTGGCGGATCGTGCTGAAAACTACCCCTCACAACTATCAGGAGGGCAAAAACAGCGTGTAGCCATTGCGCGTGCCTTGGCAAATGATCCGAAAATTTTGATTTCAGATGAGTCAACGTCTGCCCTTGACCCTAAGACAACCAAGCAGATTTTGTCCTTGCTACAAGATTTGAACCAAAAATTAGGCTTGACCGTTGTCCTGATTACACACGAAATGCAGATTGTTAAAGACATTGCCAACCGTGTAGCAGTCATGCAGGATGGCCGTTTGATTGAAGAAGGCAGTGTCCTTGAAATCTTCTCAGATCCTAAACAACCTTTGACTCAAGACTTCATCTCAACTGCCACAGGTATTGACGAAGCTATGGTCAAGATTGAGAAGCAAGAAATTGTAGAGCATTTATCTGAGAACAGTATCTTAGTGCAGCTCAAGTATGCAGGGGCTTCTACAGACGAGCCACTTTTGAATGAATTGTATAAACATTACCAAGTAACGGTCAATATCCTCTATGGGAATATCGAAATTCTCGACGGTACTCCTGTTGGAGAATTGGTTGTGGTCTTGTCAGGTGAAAAAGAAGCGCTAGCAGGCGCCCAAGAAGCTATTCGTCAAGCAGGCGTACAGCTAAAAGTATTGAAGGGAGGACAGTAAGATGGAATCATTGATTCAAACCTATTTACCAAATGTCTATAAAATGGGCTGGGCTGGTCAAGCTGGCTGGGGAACGGCTATCTATCTAACTCTTTATATGACAGTTCTTTCCTTCATCATTGGAGGGTTCTTGGGGCTAGTGGCAGGTCTCTTCCTTGTCTTGACAGCGCCAGGCGGTGTCTTGGAAAATAAGGTTGTCTTCTGGATTTTAGACAAGATTACCTCTATTTTTCGTGCGGTTCCCTTTATCATCCTCTTGGCAATCTTGTCGCCACTTTCTCACTTGATTGTGAAGACTAGTATTGGGCCAAATGCAGCCCTTGTGCCACTTTCATTTGCAGTTTTTGCCTTCTTTGCCCGTCAGGTGCAGGTGGTCTTGGCTGAACTGGATGGTGGTGTCATTGAGGCGGCGCAGGCTAGTGGAGCGACCTTCTGGGACATCGTGGGTGTTTACCTATCAGAAGGTTTGCCAGATTTGATTCGTGTGACGACTGTGACCTTGATTTCCCTTGTTGGAGAAACGGCCATGGCCGGCGCGGTTGGAGCTGGTGGTATCGGTAACGTGGCCATCGCCTATGGATTTAACCGTTTCAATCATGATGTGACAGTTTTAGCAACCATTATTATCATCTTGATTATCTTCACGATCCAGTTCTTGGGAGATTTCTTGACCAAGAAATTAAGTCATAAATAAAAAGAGCCGAAGGGCTCTTTTTTAGTGATTAGATTTTGTGTGTAAACTTTTTACGAATAGCTTGCCCAAGCAATGCCCCAATCAAGGCGCCTAGAAGGATGCTTGCGACAAAGAGAAGGATTTTGTCCCACTCTGGAGCGACCATGATACGGTCAATGTATTCTTGGGATTTTCCACGCGCGAGTAAGGTAGCCACGTAAGCTTTGGGACGGATCCACATGAGGAAGATAGGGCCACTTGTACTAAAAGCAAAGACGAGGAAGGAGAGGGTGTTTTTGATTCGATCTTTGTAATTGCCGAGATGAGCGATGGCATCTGCTGCAAGACCACAGGCGATAGCTGGTAGAAAAGCGCCAGCGCCGTGTTTACTAGCTAGGAAAAAAATTGCCATAAAGAGCCCGAGAGTGGTAATCGCTCCAAAACGAGGAACCTTTGCCAAAAGAAGCATGTAGACGCTACCACCGACAAGGGCAGAAAAGGCAGGTGCGTAGAACATATTACCCGTTTGGTCGACCAGGTGTCCGAGGAAGACTCCAATCCCTACACAGAGGAAGTAGAGGACGACGGCCAAGAGGGTAGTTAAGATATTTTTCTTCATGAGTTTCTCCTTATATAAAACTGTCAAAGTCAATTGTATCACGCTTTTAGAGGATTGTAAATGGGAGCTCTATGTTTTTGAAAACGTTTGAAATATGATATAATAGTTACATAGTTGTTTTAAGGAGGATATCATGGGAAAGTTTCTAGAATTCGTCTTTAATCGTTTCTTTTTAGGAATGATTGCGACGGCTTTTTTCTGGTTATTGACACTAGCAGGAGGTGTGGTCTTTGGTTTGGCACCAGCTAGTGCAACTCTTATGAGTTTATATGCGGAGCACGGTTATACTTATCGAGCTTATAGTTTGAAAGAAGCTTGGGAATTGTATAAGAGTAACTTTGTCAAGAGCAACCTAGCTTTCTATAGTTTTATGTTTGTGGATCTTGTCCTAGTTTATGGTTTGTATCTTCTAGTTCAATTGCCCCACCAGACGATCTTCCACCTCTTGGCAACCTTTCTCAATGTCCTTGTAGTTGCTCTTGTCTTTCTAGCCTACACTGTTTCCTTGAAACTTCAGGTGTACTTTGATTTATCCTACCAAAACACTTTGAAACTGTCCCTTATCGGGATTTTCATGAGCTTATCTGCGATTGCCAAGGTTTTACTCGGGTCAGCTCTCCTTGTAGGAGTTGGTTATTATATGCCTGCCTTGCTCTTTTTTGTAGGAATTGGAATGTGGCATTTCTTTATCAGTGATATGTTGGAACCTATTTATGAAAGTATCCATGAAAAATTGGCGACAAAATAAAATGAAGCCGTTCTGGCTCCACTCGCTCTTGCGCATCTATACCTTGGTGATGATTGTCATCATTGCAAGTTTTGCGGTCATGCTCTCCTATGCTGACTGGAGTTCCCGTGAAAAAGAAGCCCAGCGAGTAGCTCAACGTGTAACGACTCGAACAGTGAGTGAGATTGAATATTACCACAGAGAGTCGACTCAGCTAGCGCAGGAACTGGTTGAAAATCGAGCACGGATAGAGGGGATTTATAAGTATTTTAGTCTGAGTACATCGGATTATTTTTACTGGCTGTTGCAACGTAAAGCGTCTCCCTATGTATCAGTATCCTTGTATGAAAACATTGATGATTTGTATGTAAGAAATGACTTTGTGACAGGTGTTGCAATTGTTTTGCAAGACTACAAGGAAGTCTACGTTTCTACTAGAGAGAAACGTAGCGGGGAGAAAATTCTTGCTGAGGATTTCAAACCAGCAGCCAATAGTTTTGCCATACCAGTACTTGATCCTAACTCCGATCAGTCTCTAGGTGTTATCTACATTTCTTTATCGCAGGATGTACTTTACCAAGCAATTGATAATACTCGCGGTCTGATTCCTGTGGCCGTGACGATCACCTCCCCTTTTGATACTGAATTGTTTCATATAGGGGAAAATGTAGTAGCTGAACGGGAAAATTGGATTGTCGGTTTGACATCACACGGATATCAAGTCCAATCAGTAGTTCCAAAGAATTTTGTTCTTACTGGGACTTTAACTAGTTCTGCTGTCATTGTTGGTTTGAGTGGTCTCTTTATTATTATTTTATATGTGACCTTGAGGCAGACCTTCTCCAATTACCAAAGGCAGGTTGTGGATCTGGTCGAGTCTATCGAGGTGATTGCTCAAGGAGAAGAAGGCCTTCGAATTGATACCTCTGAAAAAGACCAAGAATTGCTCCTCATCGCAGAAACAACCAATGATATGTTGGATCGCCTGGAAAAAAATATCCACGATATCTATCAGCTAGAGCTCAGCCAAAAGGATGCCAATATGCGAGCCCTACAGGCTCAAATCAATCCTCACTTTATGTACAATACTCTGGAGTTTTTACGGATGTATGCCGTCATGGAAAGCCAAGATGAACTGGCGGATATTATCTATGAATTTAGCAGTTTACTACGCAATAATATCTCCGATGAGCGGGAAACGACGCTGAAGCAAGAATTAGAATTTTGTCGCAAATACAGCTATCTCTGTATGGTGCGTTATCCAAAGTCAGTTGCCTATGGTTTTAAGATCGCACCCGAATTAGAAAATATGAGGATTCCCAAGTTTACGCTCCAACCATTGGTAGAAAACTACTTTGCCCACGGTATTGACCACCGCCGAACAGACAATGTGATCAGTATCAAGGTTTTGAAGGGCCAAGGATTTGTTGAAATCCTAGTGGTAGACAATGGTCGCGGGATGACTGCTGAGAAACTAGCTAGCTTGCAAGAAAAACTAACTCAGAGAAGTTTTGAGCATGAGGCAAGCTATAGCGGAGAGCGACAATCAATCGGAATAGTCAATGTACACGAACGCTTTGTCCTCTATTTTGGGGATCGCTACCAAATCAGTGTAGAGTCAGCTGAGCAAGAAGGTGTTCGTTACCGTATTACTATTCAAAATGAATAGAAAGGAAGGGAAATGTATAAAGTTTTATTAGTAGACGACGAGTATATGGTGACAGAGGGGCTCAAGCGATTAATCCCCTTTGAAAAATGGGATATGCAAGTCGTCGCAACAGCCAATCATGCTGATGATGCTTTAGACTATGTCAAGGAAAATCCAGTAGATGTAATCATTTCCGATGTCAACATGCCAGATAAGACAGGGCTTGAGATGATTAAGGAAATGAAGGAGCTGCTTCCAGATACCTATTATATCTTGCTGTCAGGTTATCAGGAGTTTGAGTACGTCAAAAAAGCCATGAATCTTAGTGTCGTTGATTATCTAGTGAAGCCAGTGGATAAGGTGGAGTTGAGTCATCTATTAGAAAAAATTGCGAGCCAACTTCAGGAAAAAGTGGAGCAGAGCCAGACTCTCAGCCAAGAATTGGATGAAGAAGGCTTTGTCAACTTCTTAGCAGGTAAAGACAGCTGGTGGATAGGTCTTTCCAAGGAAAAACAAGGCTCCTTCACTATTCCTTACTATGTTTTAGGACAAGACTGGCAGATTTTCATCTCTGATCAACCACTAGATGGAATCGTAGTAACGCCTTTTGTAGCGCCCTACCAACAAGCCTTTGAAAAATGGAAGATCAACGCAGAAAAAGCCCTCTTTTACGGTTCTGTCAATCTAGAAAAATCCGAGAGTCTATTTGCTTATTATGAACCGATTTATCGCGTGATTATCCAAGGAAATATCAATCAAATCATTGAAGAATTAACCCTGCTGGAGAAGGTTGTCTTAGAGAACACACCGCGCGTGGCTATCACCAAACAGCTCTTCACCCAGTTTGTCATGGATGTCTTCCACTTGTTTGAGCACTTAAAAGCGGATGATATGACCGAGATTGTCAAAGCCATCCATGCTATTAACTCTTTTGAAGAATTGGTTGCCTACATCAAAGAAACCTTGACCAAGTTCTTTGGCCAGTACCGCATGAATGAAAATGTGGTGAGTGTTCTGGAGGTGATTGGGCGTGATTATCAGAAAGAGCTCTCACTTAAGGATATCAGCAAAGATCTCTTTATCAACCCTGTCTACCTCGGTCAGTTAATCAAGCGAGAAACCAACTCAACCTTCGCAGAATTGCTCAACAAACAGCGCATCAAGGCGGCGCAACAGCTCTTGCTTTCAACCAATGATAGTATTGAAGATGTTTGCTATGCTGTTGGTTACAGCAATGTTGGATATTTCTACAAGGTCTTCCGTAAATTGTGCGGAAAATCACCAAAAGCTTATCGCAAACAAGTCGAAAGTTCCCTGTAAAACTTGTATTTACGTACAAAAAATGCTATAATGTTCAAAATACCTTAAGGAGGAAAAATTATGAAAAAGAAACCAATTTATCTTTGGGTTCTATTAGTCCTATCAGCATTGATTTCAGCTATGTCTTTGTTTGGAATACTAAGTCCAGTTCCTAGTAAAGAAACACTAGGTGCCAGTCAAGCTCAAGTTCAAGGTGCTAGCGCCCAGCAACTAGAGGATACGATTAATTATCTACATAAGACAGCTGAATTATCGCATTCGACTGTTAACATCGTTTTGATTATTTTATCTGCGATTTTAGTAGTCGCAGGTATTGTACTCTTGGTTCGTAATCATTTGCAATATGCAAATTATGCTTACATTGCTTATGTTTTGCTTGCCATTGTTGGTTCGATTTATACTTATATGGGTATGCAAGATGCTGTACAAGCTATCCGTGATGAAACTTTGCGACTAGGGACAGAAGTCCTTGGAAAGGGAACAACGATTTTATTTGTTGTTATCAATGTCCTCTTCCTTGCCATTGTCTTTTACAAGATGTGGCGTCAACAAAAAGATTTGTCTGAGGAAGTCGAAACAGAAGAGCTCGCATAAGAGTTGACAAAAGGGAACTATCAAGTTACAATCTTGGTAGTTCTTTTAATATCAAAATAAAATATCGAGGTCAATATGAAAAAAATATCCTTAGTTTATATCAGTTTGAGCGGGAATACAGAGAGTTTTGTAACTCGACTTAAGGACTATCTCTTGTCCCAGTACGAAGGGATTGAGGTCCAAAAAATCCATATCAAGGATCTGGTCAAGGAAGGTCAAGAATTCTTTGAGATGGATCATCCCTATATCGCTTTCTTGCCGACCTATCTAGAAGGTGGGAATGGTGTCGATAACGGCGATGTCGAGATTTTAACAACTCCACTGGGTGACTTTATCGCCTATGGGGACAATGCTAGTAAGTGTTTTGGGGTAGTCGGTTCTGGTAATCGTAATTTTAACAATCAATACTGCTTAACAGCCAAGCAGTATAGTCAGCGCTTTGGCTTCCCGGTCCTAGCAGACTTTGAAATGCGTGGCATGCTGGGAGATATTAAAAAGGTCGCAGTGATTATCGCGGACTTATATGGATTCAGAAAGTTAGAATCGTTCAAGTAGGCAGTTGGATTTTCTCAACTGCCTTTTGAATGCAGAAAAAGCACCCAGACGAGGGTGCTACTTTGTGAATTAACCTGCTTTTCCGATGGCAAGTGCATAGATAAAGAAGATGGCAAATCCAAAGAGGAAAATCAATCCTGCAATGGCGAGGAGTTTCAACCAAGAAGGAAGATTTTTATTTTCACCTGTGACCAACACATAGTTCAAAAGGGCAAAGAATGGTGTTGTAAGAAAAGATCCAATCATGGCAAAGCGGAGCATGGTTGAAACTTGACCGGCAAAGAACTTGATGATGACGATACCAATGATAGCTGTGATGGTCATCCAGATGTTCAAAGATTTACGATTATCCTCTTTTTGATTTGCCAAGAGTTGAAGGGAGGCCTGGTTGACACGTGAATAGCCATCGATGACAGTAATTACTGTCCCAAAGATACAGAGGAAAGCGATGAAGGTAATCAAATATCGAGACCATTCGCCAAGGACAGAGGCATACATGCCCACAAATTGCGAGATGTATTTGGCAGATGCAGCTTCAACTGCTTGACCTGTAGGATACTGAATGAGTGCTCCGAGTGCCACAAAGAATACAGCGAGGATAGCCGTTCCAATGTAGCCAACGTTAAAGTCGAAAAGGGCGTCCTCTGTATTAAAGTTAACGGTTTTTTTCTTTTCGGCTGACCAGAGTGAGTTGATAGCTGAGATTTCAATAGGGGCAGGCATCCAGCCTAGAAGGGAAACGATAAAGGGTAGGGCTGCCATTTGCCAAGGTGTTTTCTCGATAAAATCAGAGCTGTATTCTGGGTGCTTAACGGCAGCAATGATGACGGCAAGAACAGTTGCAATAGTCAAGGCAGACATGATCCATTTCGCCATACCGTCCAATAGTTTGTAGCCCCCAAAGAGCAACATAGCCCAAATGACCGCAACAAGGATAAGGGACCATTGAGTGATGCTAAGACCAATCATTGGAAAGGCGCTAGCGATGATGGCTGAGCAAAGGATAGCGACTCCAGCTGTATTGACCATAGCAGAAAAGACATTTAGGATAAAGAAAATCCAGAGATAGAGTTTCCCTTTTTCGGCATAACCTTCGACCAAGGTTTTACCAGTGTCGGCAGTATATTCGGCACCAAAACGGAAAAATGGATATTTAAAAACATTGGCTAAGATGACCAAGAGAAGCAGCGACCATCCATAAGAACCACCGGCTTGAGTGGAGGATACGATGTGAGAACCTCCGACTGCAGCGGAAGCCATTAGGATCCCGGGTCCCATTGCTTTTAGCTTGCTTGTCCAGGTAGACTGGTGTGATGAAGTAACTTGTGACATAAAAACCTCCTGTTTTTGAATTTTCAGAATAATCTGAATAGGTAGCTACTATTCTACAAGAAACTTATGAAAAATGCAAGAAAATTTTTGAAAAATTTAGAAAATTTCAGAAAAATCATATGAAAGATATGATTATCACAAAGAAATGGTATTGATGGGAGTAAAAAATCCGAGAAAAAAGCTTCTCGGATTCCCTTATTTCAGTTGCTCAGTGATTTCCTTAGAAAGCAGGAGTCCCAAACGGTAACCTTTATTGATGTAGTCAATCACATCATTGATATTTTCCGTTGTTTGGATCCTTTCGCGTATGTCTGTTTTGAAAGCTTCGTCCTTCAGAAGCTGTTCCTGAAGGAGTTGTTGAAGTTTTTCTTTTTCGTATTTATTGATGAGAAAAAGAACGACAAGACTGATAAGAACTAAGATATAAGCATACTGGCTCATAAAATCTCTCCTGGTTTGATAAAAAAGTTGATGGCATAAGAAAAGCGAAAGAAATTTTCGCTTTTCAACTAAGTGATTTAAAGATTGCGACATGAACCAAATCAAATCGATTTTATTTGGTTTGGTGAATTAGTAAAGCGTTTAGGCAATTCGTACTGATTACGACGTTCTGGGACATAAATCGATAATATTTATGTCCCAGAACTAGTGAAGCGCCTAGCCAAATCACCATAGTTACGACGTCATGGCCTCTAAATCGATTATATTTAGGGGTCATGACTAGTGAAGCAGTTAGCTAGTTCGCATATAAGCGGCTAGCGTCTAACAATTAGGAACTTTAGTTCCAATTGTTAGTACTGAATCACATCTTCTCTGGTGCTTCTACTCCAAGCAAACGAAGGGCTTCTTTGAGAACAACAGCTGTTGCGTAGCTGAGGGCTAGACGGCTGTCACGCTCTGGACTTTCATCCAGGATACGAGTGTGGGCATAGTATTTATTGAAAGCTTGAGCCAAGCTGATTGCATACTTGGCAATGAGCGATGGATCATAGTTAACAGATGCGCGTTTGATGACACGGGCAAAGTCTTGGAGAAGTTTGATAATTTCCCAGCTTTCAGCATCATTTAGACTGTAATTTGCTTGAGCATTTGGTTGGAAGTCTGCTTTTCTAAGTAGAGACTGAATACGAGCGTAAGCGTATTGGATGTATGGACCAGTTTCTCCTTCAAAGGAAACCATAGCTTCGAGGTCAAAGTCGTAACCATTTCTGCGGTCCGTTTTGAGGTCGTAGAATTTAACAGCTCCCACTCCGACAGCTTGGGCAACCTGTTCCTTGTTTTCGAGGTCAGGATTTTTCGCTTCGATTTGTGCTTTGGCACGGCTGATAGCTTCTTGAAGAGTAGGTTCGAGCAGGATGATATTTCCTTTACGAGTAGAGAGCTTTTGACGATTCTTGGTTACCAAACCGAAGTCTACGTGAATCATATCATCGCTCCAGTCAAATCCCATTTTTTTCAAGACAGCTTTTAACTGTTTAAAGTGGTTAGACTGCTCTTGACCAACTGCGTAGACATTTTTAACAAAATTGTAAGTACGTGCACGGTAGATAGCTGTTGCAATGTCACGTGTGATGTAGAGGGTTGCACCGTCAGATTTCTTAATCATAGCGGGTGGAAGTTCAACATCATCGAGGTTGACAATGCTAGCGCCGCGTGATTCTTCTAGCAAACCTTTTTCTTCAAGGATTTGCACGGCCTCATCCATCTTATCGTTGTAGAAGGCTTCACCGTTTAAGCTGTCAAATTCAACGTTCAACAGTTTGTAGATACGGTTGAACTCAACCAAACTTTCGTCACGGAACCACTGCCAAAGTTGAGTTGCTTCTGGATCGCCATCTTCCAATTTTTTAAACCAGAGACGTCCTTCATCATCAAGAGCTGGATCATTTTCGATTTCAGCATTGATGCGAACGTACAATTTTAACAATTCGTCAATTGGATTAGCTTCTACGGCTTCCTTACTTCCCCATTTTTTATAAGCAACCATGAGAAGACCAAACTGTTTACCCCAGTCTCCAAGGTGGTTGATTTTAATAGTGTTGTAGCCCATTTTCTTAAAGATATTAGAAAGAGCATCTCCGATAACAGTTGAACGTAAGTGACCTACTGAGAAAGGTTTTGCGATGTTTGGACTTGATAGGTCAATCGTGATATTTTGCTCTTTGCCTTCCGTTTGTTGAGCGTAGTCAGATCCTTTTTCGATGATCTCTTTGATAACTGCTCCAGAAATGGCAGATTTATCAAGGAAGAAGTTGACGTAAGGACCAGTTGCAACAACTTTTTCAAAGGCTTGGCTGTTGATTTTTTCAGCGATTTCAGCAGCAATCATTTGCGGGGCTTTGCGTTCGACTTTTGCAAGTGAGAAAGCAGGGAAAGCGATATCTCCCATGTCAGAGTTTTTTGGTTGTTCTAGTAAATTTAAAATAGCCTCTTGATCTAGGCTATCGATGACGCTAGCCAATTCACTAGCAATCAGTTTTTTTGTACTCATAGGTAGGCTCCTTTTGGACTTTTATTCTATTTTATCATAAATTTAGTGAAAGAAGAAAGATTTTTTTGAATTATTCAGTTTTTTTGGTATAATTATATCTAAAAATAAACCCAAAATCGGTTATAAATATTCATGTAAGAGGTTGATATGAGAAAAAAAGAACGACACCAGTTGATTAAAAAGATGATCACTGAGGAAAAACTAGCTACACAAAAGGATATCCAAGATCGCCTAGAAGTTCGGAATGTCTTTGTGACGCAAACGACCTTGTCTCGCGACCTGCGCGAGATCGGCTTAATCAAGGTTAAGAAAAATGGTATGGTATATTATGTGCTAGCGAATGAAACAGAAAAGATTGATTTGGTAGAGTTTTTGTCGCACCATCTAGAAGGGGTTGCGAGAGCAGAGTTTACTTTGGTACTTCATACCAAGCTGGGAGAAGCGGCCGTGTTAGCAAATATTGTTGATGAAAATAAGGACGAGGCGATTTTAGGAACAGTTGCGGGAGCCAATACCTTACTGGTTATTTGTCGAGACCAGCATGTTGCCAAGCTAATGGAAGAGCGTTTGCTAGATTTGATGAAGGATGAATAGGGTTTTGGGACTTGTTCCCAAGCCTTATTTTTGACAAGGAGAGAGCCAATATGACGACAGAAAAACTATCACCTGGTATGCAGCAGTATGTGGATATTAAAAAGCAATATCCAGATGCTTTTCTGCTCTTTCGGATGGGTGATTTTTATGAGCTATTTTATGAAGATGCGGTCAATGCGGCGCAGATTTTAGAGATTTCACTGACCAGTCGTAATAAAAATGCAGAAAATCCGATACCCATGGCTGGCGTTCCCTATCATTCTGCCCAGCAGTATATTGATGTTTTGATTGAGCAGGGCTATAAGGTGGCTATTGCCGAGCAGATGGAAGACCCTAAACAAGCGGTTGGGGTTGTCAAGCGAGAGGTGGTTCAGGTCATCACCCCCGGTACAGTGGTTGATAGTAGTAAGCCCGATAGTCAGAACAATTTCTTGGTTGCCCTAGATCGTGATGGCAATCAATTTGGTCTAGCTTATATGGATCTGGTGACAGGTGATTTTTATGTGACGGGTTTATTGGATTTCACGCTGGTTTGTGGGGAAATCCGTAACCTCAAGGCTCGTGAAGTGGTGCTGGGTTATGATTTGTCTGAGGAAGAAGAACAAATCCTCAGCCGTCAGATGAATCTGGTGCTTTCTTATGAGAAGGATGGCTTTGAGGATATTCATTTACTGGATCCACGACTGGCATCTGTGGAGCAAGCAGCAGCTAGTAAGCTGCTCCAGTATGTTCATCGGACCCAGATGCGGGAATTGAACCACCTCAAACCAGTTATCCGCTATGAAATTAAAGATTTCTTGCAAATGGATTATGCGACCAAGGCCAGTCTGGATTTGGTTGAAAATGCCCGTTCAGGCAAGAAGCAGGGCAGTCTTTTCTGGCTTTTGGATGAAACCAAAACAGCTATGGGAATGCGGCTCTTGCGTTCTTGGATTCATCGTCCCTTGATTGATAAGGAGCGAATCATCCAACGTCAAGAGGTGGTGCAGGTCTTTCTTGACCACTTCTTTGATCGCAGTGATTTGACAGACAGTCTCAAAGGTGTTTATGATATCGAACGCTTGGCTAGTCGGGTTTCCTTTGGCAAGACTAATCCCAAGGATCTCTTGCAGTTGGCGACAACCTTATCCAGTGTGCCACGGATTCGAGCGATTTTAGAGGGGATGGAGCAACCTGCTCTGGTCTATCTTATCGAACAATTGGATGGAATCCCTGAGTTGGAGAGTTTGATTAGCGCAGCGATTGCTCCTGAAGCTCCTCATGTGATTACGGAAGGCGGCATTATCCGTACGGGATTTGATGAGACCTTGGATAAATACCGCCGAGTGCTCAGAGAAGGGACTAGTTGGATTGCTGAGATTGAGGCTAAGGAGAGAGAAAACTCTGGCATCAGCACGCTTAAGATTGACTACAATAAAAAGGACGGCTACTATTTCCATGTGACCAATTCGCAACTGGGGAATGTACCTGCCCACTTTTTCCGAAAGGTGACGCTGAAAAACTCGGAACGTTTCGGTACCGAGGAGTTGGCGCGTATCGAGGGAGATATGCTGGAGGCGCGTGAGAAGTCAGCCAACCTAGAGTATGAAATCTTTATGCGCATCCGTGAGGAAGTCAGCAAGTATATACAGCGTTTGCAGGCTCTAGCCCAAGGAATTGCCACAGTTGACGTCTTGCAAAGTCTCGCAGTTGTGGCTGAAACCCAGCATTTGATCCGACCTGAGTTTGGAGAGGATTCACAAATCGATATCCAGAAAGGGCGCCATGCTGTCGTTGAAAAGGTCATGGGAGCGCAGATCTACATTCCAAACAGTATCCAGATGTCAGAAGACACCAACATTCAACTGATTACAGGGCCCAACATGAGCGGGAAGTCTACCTACATGCGCCAGCTAGCCATGACTGCGGTTATGGCCCAGCTGGGTTCTTATGTGCCGGCAGAGAGCGTCCATTTGCCTATCTTCGATGCCATCTTTACCCGTATCGGAGCAGCAGATGATTTGGTTTCAGGTCAATCAACCTTCATGGTAGAGATGATGGAGGCCAATAATGCCATTTCGCATGCGACCAAGAACTCACTCATTCTCTTCGATGAATTGGGACGCGGAACTGCGACTTATGACGGGATGGCTCTTGCCCAGTCCATCATCGAATACATTCATGAACATATCGGAGCCAAAACCCTCTTTGCGACCCACTATCATGAGTTGACTAGTCTGGAGTCCAGTTTGGAACACTTGGTCAACGTCCACGTGGCAACCTTGGAGCAGGATGGGCAGGTCACCTTCCTTCATAAGATCGAATCAGGACCAGCTGACAAATCCTATGGTATCCACGTTGCTAAGATTGCTGGCTTGCCAGCAGAACTTTTAGCAAGGGCGGATAAGATATTGACTCAACTGGAGAATCAAGGGACGGAAAGTCCTGCTCCGATGAGAGGAACAAGTGCTGTTACTGAACAGATGTCACTCTTTGATGCGCCTGAAGAACATCCTATCCTAGCAGAATTAGCTAAACTGGATGTATACAATATGACACCGATGCAGGCTATGAATGTCTTGGTCGAGCTCAAACAAAAGTTATAAAAAGAATCCCACTCATGCATTTGTGAGTGGGATTTTTCTCTATTACTTTTTATGAGCCAAGAGTTGATTGATGTGGTCCACTTTTTTTGCTTCTCTTTTATAGAGAATAGTCCAGATGATGAGGTAGACGATCGCAAACTCTGGAATGAGCTGGAGATAGAAGGTCCAGTGGAAGGGAAACCAACCAGCCAGAGTTGCTAGTGGAACAAAGCCAGCCAGCATGAGGAAGAAGTGGGAAAGTGTTGCACGGAGCAGGCTCCAGTCACGGCTGAATAATCGCTTGCCAAAGCTAAAGAGAACGCCGATAGCTGCCCAAATAAGTGTGCAGTAGAGCAAGACCAAGGCACCGTGAATCTGATGTTGGGTCATCACTTGGCCGATGAGAGAGTCGGAACTTAGTGGTGCGTAGGTATTTGGGGCATAAATGAGTGAAAAAAGGATAGAGAGGATGAGGCCGATAAGTACACCAGCAGCTGCATCGTGAAAGATTTGTTTTTTCATAGTTCTAATTTCTCCTTGATGGTTTTTAGGTAGCGGCGTGAAGAGTAGGTGAAACTTTCGTTTTTTAAGAAAATTTCAACCAGACCGTTGGGCGTGAGCTTGAGATGAGAGATGGAGTCGATATTGACGATTTCAGATTGGGAAATTTGGATAAAAGTGGTCGGCAGAATTTCAAGAACTTGATAGAGTCGCAAATCAATGCTGTAGGTCTGAGATGCAGTTTCTGCTAGAACCTTTCGATTCTCTATATAGAAACGCTGAATCTTGCCAATTTCAACTAGATAGACCTGATCATCAATCTTACCTTTGATTGTTTCTTTTTGGTCAAGATTTTCAGCAAATTCGATGATTTTTTGGACGTTTTTAGTTTCTTGAGGTGCTTGGACAATCAGCTTTTCCTCCTCGTAAGTCTCCTTAATCTGTAGTTCTATTTTCATAGACTTCCCTCCTTTTCAGTTATACAAAGTTAATCTCACTTCTTGTACACCTTTATTAAACACTATTTTACTCCCTATGGCAAGGGACTTTGTCTATGTGGAGGGATTTGGAGTCTATGTGGTATTTGCTTTTTCTGGTAGCATCTGAAATATGGTATAATAGCACTAATCAATTTCTAGGAAAATAGATACGGAAAGGGGCTGAAAGATGTCTCATATTATTGAATTGCCAGAGGTGCTGGCAAACCAGATTGCAGCTGGAGAAGTGATTGAACGTCCTGCCAGTGTGGTCAAAGAGTTGGTAGAAAATGCCATTGACGCGGGCTCTAGTCAGATTATCATTGAGATTGAGGAAGCTGGTCTCAAGAAGATTCAAATCACCGATAATGGTCATGGAATTGCCCATGATGAGGTGGAGTTGGCCCTCCGTCGCCATGCGACCAGTAAGATAAAAAATCAAGCAGATCTCTTTCGGATTCGGACGCTTGGTTTTCGTGGTGAAGCCCTTCCTTCTATTGCTTCTGTCAGTGTTCTGACTCTGTTGACGGCGGTGGATGGTGCGAGTCATGGGACCAAGCTCGTTGCGCGTGGGGGTGAAGTTGAGGAAGTCATCCCAGCGACTAGTCCTGTAGGAACCAAGGTTTGTGTGGAGGACCTCTTTTTCAATACACCAGCCCGCCTCAAGTATATGAAGAGTCAGCAAGCGGAGCTGTCTCATATCATTGATATTGTCAACCGTCTGGGATTGGCCCATCCTGAGATTTCTTTTAGTTTGATCAGTGATGGCAAGGAGATGACGCGGACAGCAGGGACTGGTCAACTGCGTCAAGCTATCGCAGGGATTTACGGTTTGGCGAGTGCCAAGAAGATGATTGAAATTGAGAATTCAGATCTAGACTTTGAAATTTCAGGATTTGTGTCCTTGCCTGAGTTGACTCGAGCCAACCGCAACTATATCAGTCTCTTCATCAATGGTCGTTATATCAAGAACTTCTTGCTCAATCGTGCTATTCTTGATGGTTACGGTAGCAAGCTCATGGTAGGTCGTTTTCCACTGGCAGTTATTCACATCCATATCGATCCTTACCTAGCAGATGTCAATGTTCATCCAACCAAACAAGAAGTGCGGATTTCCAAGGAAAAAGAACTAATGGCGCTAGTTTCAGAAGCTATTTCAAATAGTCTCAAGGAACAAGCCTTAATCCCTGATGCCTTGGAAAATCTTGCCAAATCGACCGTGCGTAATCGTCAAAAGGTGGAGCAGACCATTCTCCCACTCAAAGAAAATACGCTCTATTATGAGAAAACTGGGCCTACAAGACCCAGTCAAGCTGAGGTGGCTGATCACCAGGTTGAATTAACTGAGGAAGGGAAAGATTTAACCTTGTTTGCCAAGGAAACCTTGGACCAGCTAACCAAGCCCGCAAAACTGCATTTTGCAGAGAGAAAGCCTGCTAACTATGACCAACTAGATCATCCAGAGTTAGACCTTGCTAGCCTCGATAAGGCTTATGACAAGCTGGAGAGAGAAGAATCATCCAGCTTCCCGGAGTTAGAGTTTTTCGGACAAATGCACGGGACCTATCTTTTTGCCCAAGGGCGAGATGGTCTCTATATCATAGACCAACACGCGGCTCAGGAACGGGTCAAGTACGAGGAATACCGCGAAAGTATCGGCAATGTTGACCAGAGTCAGCAACAACTCCTAGTGCCCTACATCTTTGAATTTCCAGCGGATGATGCCCTGCGTCTCAAGGAAAGAATGCCTCTCTTAGAGGAAGTGGGCGTCTTTCTAGCAGAGTATGGAGAAAATCAATTCATCCTGCGTGAACATCCTATTTGGATGGCAGAGGAAGAAATCGAGTCTGGCATCTATGAAATGTGCGACATGCTCCTCTTGACCAAAGAAGTTTCGATCAAGAAATACCGGGCAGAGCTGGCAATCATGATGTCCTGTAAGCGGTCTATCAAGGCCAACCATCGTATCGATGACCATTCAGCCAGACAACTCCTTTATCAGCTCTCTCAATGCGACAACCCATATAACTGTCCCCACGGACGTCCCGTTTTGGTGCATTTTACCAAGTCAGATATGGAAAAGATGTTCCGACGTATTCAGGAAAATCATACCAGTCTCCGTGAGTTGGGGAAATATTAAGAACACAAAAAGCCTTTGTTCCTTTTGAACAAGGCTTTTTAGTTTTTCTAAGGTGGGAACTTTGATTGGGTATGGGCAACTTGACACGAGGTTTACACTTGCTTGACAAGATCAGTTCTATAAAAAATGTTGAGAAAACTGAATTAGGTGATTCAAGGTTTTGTAGAGTCGTCTTTGTCGGAAGGATTCTCAGGACCAATCACTTTATCAAGATAACGTTGTTTGGTTTTGAGAGACTTGTTGATAGCAATCGCTGAAGCAATCAAGAGAATGAAGGTCAGCCAAATCCAGGTGGTGAATTCAGCTGGAAAACTAGAACCAGCTAAAAAGAGATAGATAGCCAGAGCCAAGACGAAAATATAAATCACTTGCCAGAGACCAAAGGATTTAATCTCTTTATAGTATTTGTCCTTGTCTTCCTCCAAGATCACTTCTGTGGAAGCTTTTTCAGAGTTTTCATCCAGTAGTAGATAGTCAGTTGTCACTTGAAAAATCTTGCTTAATTCAATGATTTTTTCGATCTCAGGAAGAACTTGACCAGACTCCCATTTTGAGATGCTTTGCCGAGAAACATTGATTTGTTCTGCTAACTTTTCCTGGGACCACCCTTTTTCCTTTCTGAGCTCAAATAGTTTTTCTGCGAGTTTCATGATTCTATCCTCCTTTTTCTACCTCTATCCTAACAATTTTTACTTATAATGAGAATACAATCTCCTGTACTATTTGTCAACCAGAGGTTGCATCTTTTGTTGCCATCTGTCTTAAGGAAATATGATATACTAGATAGGCAAAATAATGGAGAAAAACTATGTACGAATATTTAAAAGGAATCATTACTAAAATCACTGCTAAATACATTGTCCTAGAGGCGAACGGTATCGGTTATATCTTGCATGTAGCCAATCCCTATGCTTACTCAGGTCAGGTCAATCAAGAGACTCAAATTTATGTGCACCAAGTTGTCCGTGAAGATGCCCATCTGCTCTATGGTTTTCGATCAGAAGATGAGAAAAAGCTCTTTCTCAGCTTGATTTCGGTCTCAGGGATTGGTCCTGTGTCAGCTCTTGCTATCATCGCAGCCGATGACAATGCTGGCTTGGTTCAAGCGATTGAGACTAAGAACATCACCTACTTGACCAAGTTCCCTAAAATTGGCAAGAAGACAGCCCAGCAGATGGTGCTGGACTTGGAAGGCAAGGTAGTCGTGGCTAGTGATGACCTTCCTGCCAAGGTCGCAGTGCAAACCAGCGCTGAAAACCAAGAACTGGAAGAAGCCATGGAGGCCATGTTGGCACTGGGCTACAAGGCAACAGAGCTCAAGAAAATCAAGAAATTCTTTGAAGGAACGACAGATACAGCCGAGAACTATATCAAGTCAGCTCTTAAGATGTTGGTCAAATAGGAGAATAATATGCCAAAACGTTGTTCGTGGGTCAAGATGACCAATCCGCTCTACATCGCCTACCACGATCAGGAGTGGGGCAAGCCCCTTCATGACGACCGCGCCCTTTTTGAACTGCTCTGTATGGAGACTTATCAGGCTGGTCTGTCTTGGGAAACGGTACTAAACAAACGCCAAGCTTTCCGAGAAGTATTTCACAACTACCAAGCCCAACGTGTTGCAGAAATGACAGATGGGGAGTTGGAAGCTTTGTTAGATAATCCAGCCATCATCCGAAATAGAGCCAAGATTTTTGCGACGCGTGCCAACGCTCAAGCATTTTTACAAATCCAGAAAACCTATGGCTCTTTTGACGCCTATCTCTGGTCTTTTGTTGAGGGGAAAACTATCGTGAATGATGTTCCTGACTATCGCCAAGCACCTGCTAAAACAGCCTTGTCTGAAAAATTAGCCAAAGATCTAAAAAAACGAGGTTTCAAGTTCACAGGTCCAGTCGCCGTTTTAGCTTTTCTTCAGGCTGCAGGCCTGGTTGATGACCACGAGAATGATTGTGAGTGGAAGGGGAGATAAATGATGCCCAATAAACATAAGGGAATCCTTATTTTTGCGATTCTCTATACAGTTCTCTTTGTTTTTGACGGTGTTCACCTCTTTGATTTTCTGTTGTCAACTTCGATTACAAATTATCTAGCCTATACAGGAATTTTTCTATATGGATGTTTCTTGTTTAAATCGGAGTTGATCCAAAAGTGGAATGAAATCAAAGTATCCTCAAGAAATTTTTGGTTAGGAGCGTTGAAATATTTGCTCCTTCTCTTTCTGATGATCTTCTTCTTTGCTTTTCTATCAGGGGTATTGAGGCAGACACTGGGACTGGGTGGAGCAGGGCAAAATGAGACCAATATTCAAAATACGTTTCGCAGTCAGCCACTTCTTTTGCTGCTCTTTTCCTGTGTGGTTGGTCCTGCGGTAGAAGAACTCTTTTTCCGTCAGGTGTTATTGCATTGGTTAGGAAAATATCTGTCAAGCTGGTTAAGTATTTGTTTAGTCGGTCTTGTTTTTGCCCTGACACATATGCATAACTTGTCTTTATCAGAGTGGATCAGTGCAGTTAGTTATTTGGGTGGTGGGTTAGTTTTTTCAATTATTTATGTAAAAGAAAAAGAAAATATTTACTATCCCTTGGTCGTTCACATACTAGGAAACAGTCTCTCTTTTATGATTTTAGTCATCAGTAATATGTGACGTTTTAGTAGTTATACAAGAGAAAAAGCTGAGAAATTTATCTCAGCTCTTTTTGTTGTAGTCAAAGCGAATAACTTGCTCCTCTGCATCTACATAGGCGTGGATGCCAAAGGGAACAATGGCTCTTGGAGTTGCGTGGCCGACATTCAGATTATAGACAATCGGGATATTGCTGTCAATGATGTCCAGTAGTGCCAACTTATAGTCGTCATAGAAGGCTTCGTCCATAGGTTTTCCGACCAATAGTCCACTGATGACCTCGAATATCCCAGTTTCCTCTAAAGTCTGCACCATCTTTTTGAAGTTTTCCGGCTCAGGCTTTTCTTCGCTTGTTTCTAACAAGAGAATCTTTCCTTCCCAGTCGGATAAGTCAGGGAAAAGTTTGTACTTTTGGCAGAGCTCCGTGCTGTCTGCGTATCGAGAGTTGTCAAAGATATCATAGAGAGACTCAAGGCAACCGCCGAGAATTTCTCCCTCAAACTGGGCATTTCCTTGCAACAAGTCAAAACCAGTATTTGCATGACTGATACGAGATGTTCCCAGAGCCTTGGGACTAAAATCAGTCCGTTCCTCATACCAAACGTCGCTAGGGCGGATTTCTGAAATTCTTCCCGTCTCAATCAATTCTTTAAAGTAGTGAAAGCTATAGGGCAACATCTCCTTGTCTAATTCACAAATGTCTGCTAGAAAGGATTGCCCATAAAAAGTCTTGATTCTTAGTTTATGCAACATGAGATGGTTCATGGTTGTATCCGAGAAACCAAGAAAAATCTTTGGTTGGATAATCTTTTGGAGTTGGTCGTTCTCAAAAAGGTAGGACAACAAACGATAGGTATCGTCTCCACCAATGGCGCATAGGATCATGTCGATGCTATCATCCGAAAAGGCCTGCATCAAATCCTCTGCACGCGCCTCAGGATGGTCCTTGATAAAGTCTAAACCCTTTAGCGAATGTTGCAAAAAGACAGGATTGAGTCCCAAATCCTTGAGACGTTGGATACCCAAGTCGACTTCGTGTTTGACAAAATCCTCTCCGATAACACCGCTAGACAAACTAACAATACCAATAGTAGAAACCATATCTCATCCTCCTAGAAATAGATTGAGCCTATTTTATCACAAAAGATGAGAGAAAACTATGGCGAATGTCAGAAGAATGCTTTTAAATCAAGAAAGTAGTAAAAAGCAACCGCATCTGCAGTTGCTTTTCGTTTTTCTATTCTCTAATCTCACTAGATATGAGTTACTTGGTCAACTCTTGATTATAGGAGAGGGCTAAATCAATCCAGTAAGGAAGTTCTTTTTGACCTTCTACATCTAGGTCTATATAGCCATGATAAGGTCGCCCTCTCATCAATGTAGTATGAGCTCCTGTTCGGGGTAGAACTTGCTTTTCCATTTCTTTGCCAATTCTCACCATAACCAGCTCGTCCTTTCTGGAACTGACTGTAAGGACCATTTTCCCACTAATCATAAAGGCCAGACCACCAAACAGTTTCTTTTCTTCTAACTCTTCTTCGAAAATTTGGGGAGGAAGTTTGAGTGCTAGAATTTTTCGAATCTGCTGAGCTAAAGATTGACTATATGCCATAGCTTTTCACTTTTCTTAATAACGTGATGGGCCCGCGCTTGCACTTCGGATGTTGAAACGTTTCTTGAGATAGAAGCGAAGGGCGAGAAGGGCAGCTCCCAGAATAGCCAAAGGCAGTGGAGCAAGGACTGGATTGAGGCTGGCTGGTAGGAAGCTTGTTGCAAAGAAGACAACCAACCAAAGGACCATAGAGGCCAGGATGACGAGGATTGATTTCCAGAATGGAGGACGTTGGCTACGATCTGTGTCTGGTCCATAGTACTGGTAGACAAAGTAGTACATCAAGTAGAAGGCAAGTCCTCCTACAAGTCCAACCAACAAGAGGGTAATCAACCCATAGCCAATGGCCTGATCTGTAGAGAAGAAGGTAGTCAGAGCGCTAACCAATGCAAAGAGACTGGTGATAAAAAGGAATGAGTCCATAATCATGAGTTTTGGATCGTCATTTTCTTTTGGATGCTCTTTTTCATATTGCTCCTTGACAGTGAAGCTGTGAGCCCAGTGGGTTGGAGCCCCGTAGAGGGAACGAGCGGTCGTCCCTTTGGCTTGCTCTTCAAGGATTTGAGGAATGACTTCCTCAAAGACAGCCTTGATTTCAGCGTCTGTTTTACCATCTTTGATAAATTGTTGGGTAGCGATGTGGATAAATTCTTGGTTTTTCTTAGTTAATTTTTGTAGATCAATCTGAGACATAGGGATTCCTCTTAGAACCATTTTTTATGGATGAGATAGAGAGTGAGCGAAACACTCATAGCAAAGGCGATAAAGACGATTAACCAGAAGGCGTGGGGCTCGCCATTAAGTGGGATTTCATTATCCTTAAAGTTCATCCCATAGGCAGAGAAGATCATAGTTGGGACAGACATGACGATGGTCACGAGAGCCAGAGTTTTCATGATGTTGTTCTGGTTGTTGGAAATGATAGAGGCAAAGGTCTCTGTCATAGAGTGAAGGACATTTCCATAGATATCTGCCATCTCGATGGCCTGTTGGGTTTCGATCAGGGTATCTTCGAGCAGGTCTTGGTCCTCTAGGTATTTCTTGATATTGCTAGTTGCACTGGTCAATTTCTTAATCACGCGCTCATTTGTCTTAAGCGAAGCTTTGAAATAGACGATGGTCTTTTCCAATTCCATGAGCTCGATCAGCTCTTCGTTTCGAGTAGACTTGTGAAGTTGACTTTCGATTTGTTCACTCTTACGGTCGATCGAACGAAGGGCAGTCAGGTAAAGCTCTGCGTTGCGATAGAGAATCTGGAAGATAAAACGTGAACGCATGAAGGTGTAAAAGTTACGCAGTCTACGGTTGATAAAGACATCGAGAACGGGGAGAGGTTCCAAGCAGGTGGTGATAATGGTTTCCTCGGTGATAATAATCCCCAGCGGAATCGTTACGTAGTAGGTGCGGTTGTTTCTTTCCTCTGTGATGGGAACGTCTACGATGATCAAAGTATACTCATCTTCGATGGTAATACGGGACATTTCTTCCGCATCAAGTGGTGCCCGGAGGTCGGTGATGTCGATATCGAAGGCGTTGGCGATTTCCAACGATTCATTTTGTGTAGGATTGACGAGGTTGATCCAAGTACCCGGTTCAAGCGTGTCGATCTCTTTAAATTCAGTTGTTGTTGAGAGAAAAACTTGTTTCATATCCCCTATCCTTTCCTACTATTCAGTGATTCATTTTTTGCACCGTACTATTATACTATAAAAACAGCTTTTTGGGTAATAGAATTTCACATTTTTTGGTATAATGGAAAGCAATAATGGACTAGAAAGAACAAAGATGCAAGATAAAATTGTGATTCATGGGGCACGTGCCCATAACTTAAAAAATATCGATGTGGAGATTCCAAGAGACAAGCTGGTTGTTGTGACTGGTTTGTCAGGGTCTGGGAAATCCAGTCTGGCCTTTGATACCCTCTATGCGGAGGGACAACGTCGCTATGTAGAGAGTTTGTCAGCCTACGCTCGCCAGTTCTTGGGCAATATGGAAAAACCAGACGTGGATGCTATTGATGGCCTCAGCCCAGCTATTTCCATTGACCAGAAAACCACCAGCAAAAACCCGCGCTCGACCGTTGGAACAACGACTGAAATCAATGACTATCTGCGTCTCCTCTACGCACGTGTGGGGACGCCTTACTGTATCAACGGGCATGGGGCCATCAAGGCCTCTTCTGTAGAGCAAATTGTGGATAAGGTCTTGGAATTGCCAGAACGCCAGCGCCTGCAAATCTTAGCTCCTGTCATTCGTAAGAAAAAAGGGCAACATAAGAGTGTCATTGAAAAGGTTCAGAAAGACGGCTACGTCCGCGTCCGAGTGGATGGGGAAGTCTATGATGTGACCGAAGTGCCAGAGATGTCTAAGAGCAAGCAACACAATATCGATGTCGTGGTTGACCGTATTGTTATCAAGGAGGGCATCCGTAGCCGTCTCTTTGACTCAATCGAGGCTGCCCTTCGTATCGCAGAAGGCTATGTGATTATCGACACTATGGACGATTCGGAGTTGCTCTTCTCTGAGCATTATGCCTGCCCAGTTTGTGGCTTTACTGTTCCAGAGTTAGAGCCTCGTCTCTTCTCCTTCAATGCTCCTTTTGGCTCTTGTAGTGAGTGTGATGGTTTGGGTATTAAGCTAGAAGTGGATACTGATTTGGTAGTGCCAGACGCCAGCAAAACTTTGCGTGAGGGAGCCTTGGCACCTTGGAATCCTATCTCATCCAACTACTATCCAAATATGCTGGAACAAGCCATGACAGCCTTTGGAGTGGACATGGATAAGCCTTTTGAGGACTTGTCAGAAGAAGATAAAAACTTGATTCTTTACGGCTCAGATGGCAAGGAATTCCATTTCCACTATGAGAATGAATTTGGTGGTGTGCGCGATATAGACATTCCTTTTGAGGGAGTTGTCAATAATATCAAGCGTCGTTACCATGAGACTAACAGTGATTACACTCGCACCCAGATGCGCCTCTACATGAATGAGCTGACCTGCGGAACTTGCCATGGCTACCGTCTCAATGACCAGGCCTTGTCTGTTCGTGTAGGTGGCGAGCAAGGGCCGCATATCGGTGAAATATCGGACCTGTCTATCGCAGACCATTTGGAGTTGGTGAGTCAGCTGACCTTGTCTGAAAATGAAGCCATCATTGCCCGTCCTATTCTCAAGGAAATCAAGGATCGCTTGACCTTCCTCAATAACGTAGGCCTCAACTATCTGACTCTGTCACGTTCGGCAGGAACCCTTTCAGGTGGGGAAAGTCAGCGTATTCGCTTGGCAACCCAGATTGGATCCAACCTATCGGGTGTCCTTTATATCCTGGATGAGCCATCGATTGGTCTCCACCAGAGGGATAATGACCGCCTGATTGCCAGTCTGAAAAAGATGCGCGACTTGGGCAATACCCTCATCGTGGTGGAACACGACGAAGATACCATGCGTGAAGCGGATTATCTGATTGACGTTGGTCCTGGTGCGGGAGTCTTTGGTGGGGAGATTGTTGCTGCAGGAACACCCAAGCAGGTGGCTCGCAACAGCAAGTCTATCACAGGCCAGTATTTGTCAGGGAAACGTGCCATTCCAGTGCCAGAAGAGCGCCGTTCCGGAAATGGACGTTTTATCGAAGTGACAGGTGCGCGTGAGAACAACTTGCAAAATATCACTGCTCGTTTCCCGCTAGGAAAATTCATCGCAGTGACGGGGGTGTCAGGTTCAGGGAAATCGACCTTAATCAACAGTATCCTCAAAAAAGCCATTGCCCAGAAGCTTAACCGTAATTCAGACAAGCCTGGGAAATTTAAAACTATTACGGGAGTTGAGCATGTAGATCGTTTGATTGATATTGACCAGAGCCCAATCGGACGGACGCCGAGGTCCAACCCTGCTACCTATACGGGAGTTTTTGACGATATTCGTGATCTCTTTGCTCAGACAAACGAGGCCAAGATTCGAGGCTACAAGAAGGGCCGTTTCAGTTTCAACGTCAAGGGTGGTCGTTGCGAAGCCTGCTCAGGTGACGGGATCATTAAGATCGAGATGCACTTCTTGCCAGATGTTTATGTGGCTTGTGAAGTCTGCCACGGGACCCGCTACAACAGTGAAACCCTTGAAGTTCACTACAAGGAAAAAAATATCTCGCAGGTTTTGGACATGACCGTCAACGATGCGGTAGAGTTCTTCCAACACATTCCCAAGATTCAACGCAAACTTCAGACCATCAAGGATGTGGGGCTGGGCTATGTAACGCTAGGGCAACCGGCTACCACCCTTTCTGGGGGAGAAGCTCAGCGTATGAAGTTGGCTAGTGAACTCCACAAACGCTCGACAGGAAAATCTTTCTATATTCTGGATGAGCCAACGACAGGGCTTCATACCGAGGATATCGCTCGCTTGCTCAAGGTTTTAGCTCGCTTTGTCGACGATGGCAATACCGTCCTTGTTATCGAGCACAATCTGGATGTGATCAAGACAGCAGACCATATCATTGACCTAGGACCTGAGGGCGGTGTCGGTGGTGGAACCATCATCGCAACAGGAACTCCAGAAGAAGTAGCGGACAACGAAGCCAGCTACACAGGACACTATTTGAAAGGAAAGTTACATCATGAATAAACGTGTACAAGCATTTCTAGCTAAAATGCAAGAAAAAGAACTAGATGGTATCATCATCAACAACCTAAAAAACGTCTATTATTTGACTGGTTTTTGGGGCTCAAACGGAACCGTTTTTATCAGCCGTGACCGTCAGGTCTTGGTGACAGACTCTCGCTATATCATTGCAGCTAAGCAAGAAGTAACAGGTTTTGAGATTGTGGCTGACCGTGATGAATTGGCTGTCATTGCAGGTATTGTTAAGGATATGGGCTTGTCTCGCATCGGTTTTGAAGATGAGATTTCGGTTTCTTATTACCACCGTATGCAGGCAGCTTTTGCGGGAATTGACTTGCTTCCACAGAATCAGTTTGTTGAAGGTCTTCGAATGATTAAGGATGAGAAGGAGATTGCGACTATTCGCAAGGCTTGTTCTATCTCAGACCAAGCTTTTCGCGATGCGCTTGACTTTATCAAACCTGGAAAAACTGAGATCGAAATTGCCAACTTCCTTGATTTCCGCATGCGTGAGCTAGGAGCGGCAGGCTTGTCTTTTGATACCATTTTAGCAAGTGGTATTAACTCTTCTAAACCCCATGCCCACCCAATGCACAAGCCAGTTGAAGCGGGAGAAGCCATTACCATGGACTTCGGCTGTCTCTACGACCACTATGTCAGTGATATGACACGGACCATCTACCTTGGTCATGTCAGTGACGAACAGGCAGAGATTTACAATACGGTTCTAAAAGCCAACCAAGCCCTGATTGACCAGGCTAAGGCAGGATTAGGTTTCCGTGACTTTGACAAAATCCCTCGCGATATTATCACCGAGGCAGGCTATGGCGACTACTTTACCCACGGTATTGGTCACGGTATCGGACTGGACATCCACGAAGAACCTTACTTTAGCCAAACTTCGAAAGAAGTCATTAAATCTGGTATGGTCTTGACTGATGAACCGGGTATCTATATTGAAGGTAAATACGGGGTTCGTATTGAAGATGATATCTTAATTACAGATAACGGTTGCGAATTGTTGACTCTAGCTCCAAAAGAATTAATTGTTATTTAAGAAAATTATGATAAATCATTGACTTTTATATTTTAAAGGTTTATACTGATAGACGAAAACGGTAGGTGAGGCTACCATAGGGATACGGATGACTACCGCAAAGCAGTGGAGACACTACTCGTTGGTCAACAGTCCTGGTCGCGAAGGCCAAGACTAAGCTCATTTCATTGCCCTATGGAGTTAAAGCTTGAACGAAAAAACAGATAATTAGTTTTTCAATCCTGCCATTTTATGGCAGGATTTTCTACTGTTTTAGAACAAGGAAAGGAGACAAACGATGCAAATTGACGATCATCCAGAACCGCACATACACAGCCAATCGCTGATTTGTGTCGTTCTGCCCTTATAAAGTGATTGGTCTCTGTGTATGAAACACATCATTCATACAGATAGGAGAAACCAATGAAAACTACAAAAGAAAGATTAGCAGCAGCTATTCACACACCTTTAAACGAAACTCTATCTTTTTATAAGACAAGTCTAACAGGCTTGACTGAGGAGCAGGTGGAGAAAAATCGTGATCTATATGGCGAAAACACCATCACCAAGGGTCAAGAAGACAGTATCCTCAAAAAGATTTACGAATCCATCATCAATCCATTTACAATCATCCTTCTTGTCATCGCTATGATCTCCATGGTGACCAATGTCTGGTTGGCGAAGCCTGGGCAAGAAGATCCGACGACCTCTATCATCATCGTCGTTCTCGTTCTAATCTCTGGTGCCATACGCTTTGTCCAAGAATTGCGAAGTGACAAGGCCGCGACCAATCTTTCAAAAATGATTGTGAATACAGCCACAGTTATTCGCGAAGGCCAGAGTTTAGAGGTCGCAATTGAAGATTTAGTCGTTGGAGATATGGTCAAGTTGAGTGCAGGGGATATGATTCCAGCAGACCTCCTTTTAATTGAATCACGTGATTTCTTTGTCCAACAGTCTGGTTTGACAGGTGAAAGTGACTCGGTTGAAAAACTAGCCTTGTCAAAAATGAGTCAGTCAAACTTTGATAGTCTGCTAGAAGCAGAAGCGCTCGCCTTTATGGGAACCAACGTGATATCAGGAAGTGCCAAGGCTTTGATTCTAGCAGTCGGTGATGACACCATGATGGGAGAAATCGAGCAGACCCTCAATACCTATGACGAACCGACCTCTTTTGAACGGGAGATGAACAGCATCTCTTGGCTCTTGATCCGTTTGATGTTAGTCATGGTTCCCATCGTGTTTCTCTCTAATGGCTTGACAGATGGAGATTGGTTAGAAGCTGGCGTATTTGCTTTGAGCGTAGGAGTCGGGCTTACACCTGAGATGCTTCCTATGATCATCACGGCCAGTCTAGCAAAAGGCTCCATTATCATGGCTAAGGAAAAAGTCGTCATCAAAAAACTCAATGCCATACAGGACCTAGGTGCTATTGATATCCTATGCACGGATAAAACCGGAACCCTTACCCAAGACGAAATTGTCCTTGAATATCCTTTGGATATACATGGAGATTTGGATTTGTCTGTGTTGAGACGGGCCTACCTCAATTCCTATTTTCAAACCGGCTTGAAAAACTTGATGGACCGTGCCATTATCAGTAGAACTGAAAAAGAAGCTAAAGAACACGCTATTTTACAAAATTTGGATACTAGCTTCCAAAAAATAGATGAATTGCCCTTTGATTTTGAACGCAGACGGATGAGTGTCATCGTCAAGGATGAAAATGAAGTTGTTAGTTTGGTAACCAAGGGTGCCCTAGAGGAAATGCTTGCAATTTCAACTCATGTGGAATATCAAGGTCAGATTAGTCCTCTGACGGATGATATCCGAGTGGAAATCTTAAAAGAAGTAGACCAACTTAATCAACAGGGATTGCGAGTCTTGGGAGTCGCTTATAAAACAGGTCTAAAAGAAGGTTTTGCTTACTCCGTTGAAGATGAAAAAGAGATGATTCTAACAGGATATCTTGCCTTTCTAGATCCACCAAAACCATCAGCAGCACCTGCTATCCAAGCTTTGTTAGAACACGGTGTTCAAACAAAGATCTTGACGGGGGACAATGAGAAGGTAACCCAAGCAGTATGCGAAAAAGTTGGTTTAGACGTTGATCAAATCTTGTTGGGTTCTGATATTGATGCCATGACAGATGAGGAATTGGCTCAAGCAGTTGAGAAGGTGACTGTCTTTGCCAAACTCTCTCCTGATCAAAAAGCACGAATCATTTTACAAATCAAATCGAATGGACATTGTGTCGGCTATATGGGAGATGGAATCAATGATGCCCCTTCTATGAAAGTGGCAGATGTGGGGATTTCTGTTGATACAGCAGTAGATATTGCCAAAGAAACGGCTGATGTCATTTTGCTAGATAAGGATTTGATGGTGCTTGAAAAAGGGCTGGTTGAAGGACGGAAAGTCTATGCTAATATGACCAAATATATCAAGATGACGGTCAGCTCTAATTTCGGGAACATTTTCTCTCTGTTAGTGTCTGGTATCTTTTTACCTTTCCTTCCTATGGCTCCGATTCACTTGATTGTGTTAAACCTCGTCTACGATCTTTCTTGCATTGCCTTGCCATTTGATAATGTGGATGAAGACTTTTTGAAACATCCTCATAAGTGGGAAGCCAAGTCTATTACTCGCTTTATGATTTGGATGGGTCCGATTTCTTCTGCCTTTGATATTTTGACCTTTATCTTGCTCTATTTTGTCATTGTCCCAATGGCGACAGGTCAAGCTTATGCTCACGGAGCAGAGTCTGCAAGGGGCTTTATCATCTTGTTCCAGACTGGTTGGTTCATTGAATCCATGTGGTCCCAAACCATGGTTATCCATATGCTCCGTTCAGCAAAGCTTCCTTTCTTACAAAGTCGTCCATCATGGTTTGTTCTTGGAACAACCTTGCTAGCAGCTAGCTTTGTGACCTTCCTTCCCTACTCTTCAATTGCTAGCCTTCTTCATTTAACCCCTTTGGAACCAATTTATTTCCTCTTTTTGCTTTTGATCATCGTTCTCTATATGATCAGTGTTACAGTTGTGAAACGAATCTATATCAAAAAATTTAAAAGTTGGTTATAAATTGATTTTGTCAAGAAAAAAGTACGAAAATCGCTAAAAAAGTTAAATTTTTTTAAAAATAGGTCGCAAGTCGGATGTTTTTTATGGTATAATAGACTAAACTGATAGTAACATGTAGCGAAAGGGGTAGGCACATGATTAAGATTTATACCGTCTCCAGTTGCACAAGCTGTAAGAAAGCGAAGACTTGGCTCAACGCACACCAGTTAAGTTATAAAGAACAAAACCTTGGTAAAGAAGGGATTACGAGAGAAGAACTACTTGATATTCTGACAAAGACAGATAATGGAATTGCTAGCATTGTATCGTCAAAAAACCGCTATGCGAAAGCTTTAGGAGTTGACATCGAAGATTTGAGTGTCAATGAAGTACTCAACTTAATCATGGAAACACCACGGATCTTAAAAAGTCCTATTCTAGTTGACGAGAAGCGTTTGCAGGTCGGTTACAAAGAAGATGATATCCGTGCCTTTTTACCACGCTCTGTCCGTAATGTAGAAAATGCAGAAGCACGTTTGCGTGCAGCTCTATAAACATCGAGGCTGGGGTATCTCCTAGCCTTGTTCATTTTTTATCAAAAAATTATGTGAGGAATTATGAAAAAGATAGTAATTGGCGCAGCTACTCTCCTCCTGCTACTTGCAGGATGTGGCCAAAAGAAGGAAACGACATCCAGTTCAAAACATGAATCCGAAACGCTCCAGTCTACTTTGCCCGTTTTGGAAAATGCGGAAAAGAATACGGTTGTGACCAAAACTTTGATTTTCCCTGAGTCAGGAGATGGCGTCAAGCAAACGCAAACCATTACCTATAAAGGGAAACAATTTCTAAAATTGGTTATTCGGCAGATACGGCCCTTAAGTGAGGAATTGAAATCCTTTATCGCTGACCACGGTCTTGAAGAAACTCAAAAAGCTCTTTTAGAAGCAGAAGAAAAGGATGAAATGCTTCAGGAAGCGCGCAAATTGGCAGGTTTTACACTTGAAACCAAACTGCTCAGTCAGACTGAAATCCAGACCACAACGACCTATGATTTACAAGTCTTGGATGTCAAAAAGGCGTCACAGACAGATTATTTGAAAAATCTTGGCTTAGAGACTCTTTTGAAAAATGAACCAAGCCAATATATCGCAGACAGAGTGGCAAATGGTGCGACAGAACAGTAAGAAAATCCAAATAAATGGATTGACTTAATTGTAGAACGTAAGGAAATATGCTATAATAGTACTATTCTAAGGAAAGAGGGTGTTAGAATGGGATTTACTGAAGAAACTGTACGTTTTAAATTGGATGATTCCAACAAGAAGGAAATCAGTGAAACGTTGACAGATGTCTATGCTTCTCTGAATGAAAAGGGTTATAATCCGATAAATCAAATCGTCGGTTATGTATTGAGTGGAGACCCTGCCTACGTTCCTCGTTACAACAATGCACGAAATCAAATCCGTAAGTATGAGCGTGATGAAATTGTTGAAGAATTGGTGCGCTACTACCTTAAAGGACAAGGAGTCGATCTATAATCTATGAGAATTATGGGATTGGACGTCGGTTCAAAAACGGTAGGCGTGGCCATTAGCGACCCACTAGGATTCACTGCTCAAGGACTTGAAATCATCCAAATCAATGAGGATCAGGGTCAGTTTGGCTTTGACCGTATCAAGGAATTGGTTGACAGCTATAAGGTGGAACGCTTTGTAGTAGGTCTGCCTAAAAACATGAACAATACCAGCGGTCCGCGAGTAGAAGCTAGTCAAGCCTATGGAGCAAAATTAGAGGAACTTTTTGGTTTACCAGTAGACTATCAAGATGAGCGTCTGACGACGGTCGCTGCGGAGCGTATGTTGATTGAACAAGCAGATATCAGTCGCAATAAGCGAAAAAAAGTCATTGATAAGTTGGCTGCTCAACTGATTTTGCAAAATTATTTAGATAGAAAATTTTAAGACAGAGGAGAAACTATGTCACACGATCACAACCATGACCACGAAGAACGTGAATTGATTACACTAGTAGATGAGCAAGGTAATGAAACCTTGTTTGAGATTCTTTTGACTATTGACGGGAAAGAAGAATTTGGTAAGAACTATGTTCTTCTAGTGCCAGTTAACGCAGAAGAAGATGAAAACGGTGAAGTTGAAATTCAAGCTTACTCATTCATCGAAAATGAAGACGGAACAGAAGGCGAATTGCAACCAATCCCAGAAGACTCAGAAGACGAGTGGAACATGATTGAAGAAGTCTTCAACAGCTTTATGGAGGAGTAAAAACGTCCGGGGGACGTTTTTAGCCCTGCGCCAGAAATTAGAAACGCAGGAACGTTCGGGGAACGTTTTTAGCTCACGTTGAAATTCATAGTAGCTAGTGATTAGCTAACCAGGTAAGAGGTTGGGATTTTTGTCCCGACCTCGCTTTTTACTTGCAATTATACTTTGTTGTGGTAGTGGACTGTACTTTTGTTAAGGAGACATGTATGTTTGAAGTAGAGGAATGGCTCCATAGTCGGATTGGTTTAAACTTTAGATCTGGACTTGGAAGAATGCAGCGAGCAGTGGATTTGCTGGGGAATCCTGAGAGGACTTATCCTATTATCCACGTAACAGGGACTAACGGTAAGGGGTCAACTATTGCCTTTATGAGGGAGTTGTTTGTTGCTTATGGTAAAAAAGTTGGTACTTTTACCTCTCCTCATATCATCAGTATCCATGATCGAATCTGTATCAATGGGCAACCGATCGTAGATGAAGACTTTACCCGTATAGCTAACCAAGTCAAGGAGATGGAAAAAACTCTTTTGGAAACACATGACCAATTGTCTTTCTTTGAGTTGTTGACCTTGATTGCTTTGCTTTACTTCAAAGAGCAGAGAGTGGATCTAGTCCTGCTAGAAGTGGGGATTGGTGGTCTACTTGACACCACTAATGTCGTAACAGGAGAGATTGCAGTTATAACTTCGATTGGGTTAGATCATCAGGAGACCTTGGGAGATAGTTTGGAAGAAATAGCAGAGCAGAAAGCTGGTATCTTCAAAGCTGGCAAGAAGGCGGTCATTGCCAAGCTTGCTCCAGAAGCGGAGCTTGTCTGTCACAAAAGAGCAAGAGAGTTAGCTGTGGACCTCTATCAAACTGGGCAAGACTTCACCTTGAAAGCTGAGAATTTTTCGAGTAGTCTAGCAAGATTTTCCCAGCTTGAAATCGGTTTGGAGGGTACCTATCAGCAAGAAAATGCCGCCTTGGCTTTACAAACCTTTCTTCTGTTTATGGCGTCAAGAGAAGAAAAAGTCGAAGAACAGCTTGTGAGACAGGCCTTGAAAGAGACCCACTGGGTCGGTCGATTGGAACGGATTCGTCCGCATATCTACCTAGACGGGGCTCACAATCTTCCAGCCTTAATTCGTCTGGTCGAGTTTATCCAAGGGAAAATCCAGCAAGGTTATCAAGTATGTATCCTTTTTGGCGCCCTTAAACGCAAGGATTATCAAGGGATGTTAGGCTATCTATCTGAGCAGTTGCCTCAGGTGGAACTTAAGGTAACAGGTTTTGACTACCAAGGCTCTCTGGATGAGAAGGATGTGGCGGGTTACGATTTGATTCCTTCCTATGGCGATTTTATCATAGAATTTGAAGAAAAGGCCAATGAACAGGACTTGCTTTTCGTGACGGGATCCCTCTACTTTATCTCGGAAGTACGAGCGAGTTTAGTAGGAAGCGATGGGATTAGTTGACCGTCTAGGTTTAAGTTGCTATACTGGAGGTAGGAGGTACATCTGGAAACTCTTCCAGCAAAATATTGGCACAAAAGAAAGGAAATCGCTATGAAAACGAAAACATTCACACTTTCTATTGCTTCCCTAGCAATTCTTAGTCTTTTAGCAGCTTGTGGATCTAAGACACAAGCACCTACCCAGCAATCTGCTCAGCAACCATCTTCTCAACAAGAATCATCTTCTAGCGCTGCTACAAGTGCTAGTCAACCACAGGCGTCCTCAAGTCAGGATACTACTGTAGCTCAACCTACGAACATCGATGGTACCTATACTGGAAAAGATGAGAATGACCAAATCACTCTTGTTGTAACAGGTAAGACTGGTACATGGACTGAGGTCGAGCCAGATGGAGATAAGGAAATCAAACAAGTTAGTTTTGAGCCGGAAAATCAACGTGTCATCATCGGTGATGATGTCAAGATTTACGCAGTTAATGATAATCAATTGATTATCGACGATATGGACCGAGAGGCATCTGACCGAGTAGTCTTAACGAAGCAATAATGAGTGAGTAAAAGTTCCAATGAGATGAAAGCTATCTTTTTGGAGCTTTTTTTCTTGAAAAAGTGGCTGGCTGTTCTTTACTAACTTTTTACTTAAAGCGCTTACAAATATTTGTAAAACATCTTATAAGGTCGTATACTTATAGTAAATAATCAAATAGCGCAAAGGCGCAGGAGGAAAAGCATATGGCTACATTTTACGTTCCATCAGTTAACCTTATCGGTAAAGGTGTTGTAAATGAAGTAGGTCCGTATATCAAGGAACTTGGGTATAAGAAGGCCCTTTTGGTGACAGATAAGTTCATCGAAGGCAGTGATATTTTACCTAAGGTCCTAAAACCACTAGATGCTGAAGGGATCGAATATGTGATCTTTAGCGATGTTGAGCCAAATCCGACTTGCAAGAACGTTACAGACGGAGTGGCCGCCCTGAAAGAGCATGGATGTGACTTCATCATCAGTCTTGGAGGAGGATCTCCTCAGGATGCGGCTAGTTGTATCTCTATCATCGCGACAAATGGTGGAAAACCACAGGACTACGAAGGTCTTCACAAGTCTGCTGAAAAAGGGTTGCCAGTGGTTGCGATCAATACAACAGCTGGAACTTCTGCAGAAATCACCATTAACTATGTCATTACTGACGAAGAACGCAAGGTCAAGATGGTAATGGTTGATAAGAACAGCCTCGCCCTTATCTCTGTCAATGATCCAGAACTCATGCTTTCAAAACCGAAAGGATTGACAGCAGCGACAGGTATGGATGCTCTTACCCATGCTGTCGAAGCCTTGGTAACACCAGGTGCTTATAATGTGACTAAGAAACTCTCTATCGGAGCGATTGAACTCATCAAGGAGTACCTCCCTCGTGCCGTAGCAAATGGCCATGATATTGAAGCGCGTGAGGCTATGGTCAATGCCATCTTCCTCGGTGGTATGAGCTTTAACAATGCTGGCTTGGGCTATGTTCATTCTATGGCTCACCAACTCGGTGCGGTATATAACTTGCCACATGGTGTCTGCTGTGCCATGCTTCTCCCAGTTGTAGAACGTGAAAATGCCAAGCGTGTACCAGAAGCTTTTCGCAATGTAGCCAAGGCCTTGGGACTCCATGTGGAAGGGAAAACAGACCAAGAATGTGCCGCCTATGCTATCACTGAAATTGAGAAACTGTCTGAAACAGTGGGTATTCCGAAGAAACTCACTGAACTTGGTATCCAAGAAAAAGATTTTGACTTTGATTACCTTTCTAAGAATGCTTTGATTGATGCCTGTGCACCTGGAAATCCATTTATGCCAACCTTGGAAGAAACAATTGCTCTCTACAAAGAACTCTTCTAATTCATAAAGTGAAAAGAAGCTAAATAATGCTGGAAAGAACTATCATTTTGGTAGTTCTTTTTTTAAAAATTTGCTATTCTAGACATATGAGAAAAATCAAAATTGATGTGGTTGTAGTGCCCTTAAGTGGGCATCTCTTCCCAACTCTTAATTTACTTGCCCCCTTGTTGAAGGATCCCTTGTATGAGATTCGATTATTTACAGGACCGCAACGAAAAACTGTAGCAGAGGAGATGGGTTTCCGGGTGATTCCCATTTTAGAAAATTGTGTAGATGAGTTTGAGCGTGTAGCCAACAATGAAGGGCAGTTAAACCTTATTTCTGCTTATCGACAGTTGTCAGCTAGTCTTGATTTAATCAATGTGGTGTCTGACCAACTAGTCCAAGAGTGGCAGGAAAATCGACCTGATATTGTGATTGCGGACTTTATAACCCTCTCTGGAGGACTAGTGGCGGAACAGTTGGGAATCCCTTGGATTACCACTATGGCGACACAGTTTGCCATTGAAACAACAGATGGACCGCCTTGTTTCTTTGGAGGAATGGGCAGTCCAAAGAATCCTTTTCAGTCTACTCAGCAATGGCTAGGAAGAAAAGTGACTCGTTTAGGGAAACGAATCGTAAGCTTTTTATTGAGAGAACGCTTGAAACGTTACGATTTTAAGCTTTACAATCAGAAAGGTCAGGAAACCATCTATTCACCCTATTCCATCTTGGGAATTGGGATGAAAGAGTTGGAGCTAAAAAGTGGTTTTCCAGAGCACTATCTTTGGGTGGGACCTTTTGGCTCTTCGATTGAGAGGGCAGAAAATTATCCCCTCGATTTGTCTCCTTATGCAGGTTATAAGAAGGTCCTTGTATCCTGCGGCACTCAGCTAGCATGGGCTAAAGACAACCTCCTCTACCAGACCCAACAATTGGCTAAAGCCCATCCGGACTGTCACTTCTTTGTGACTCTGGGGTTTGGCGGACAAGACTTCCAATGTGAGGAGCTCATGGACAATGTTTCTGTGGTCTCCTATCTTCCCTATAAGGAATACATTCCTCAGATGGATTATGTGATTCATCATGGCGGTGCGGGCATTTTTTACCAATGTATCATCTATGGCAAGCCTGCCTTAATTCTCCCCCATGACTATGATCAGTATGACTATGCGGTTCGTGGCCTAGAGGCGGGGATTGCTCTGACTGCTAAACGAGAGGATACGGAAGCGATTGGACGCGCTTTTGATGAGTTGTTGGCTAGAGATGACTGGCCAGACTTGAATAAACTCAGTCGTGCAGCTCAAATCTATCAGCCAAAAGAAATTCTGAAGAGCGAAATACATCGGCTCTTAGGGGACAAGGAGAAGTAAAATATGAAGAAAGTATTGGTAACAGGTGCTACGGGCTTTCTAGGTAAGTATATCGTTGAAGAGCTCAGTCAGCAGGGCTATCAGGTACGCGCTTTTGGACGAAATAGTAAGGTGGGTCAGTCTTTAGAAACTTCTACTGTGGCATTTTTTCAGGGAGATTTGACCAAACAAGAGGACTTAGCTCAGGCTTGTCAAGAGATGGACATGGTTGTGCATGCGGGTGCTCTTTCTACCGTTTGGGGACCTTGGGAGGACTTCTACCAGACAAATGTCTTGGGAACCAAGTATGTTCTGGATGCTTGTCGGGAGGCGGGGATTCAGCGTTTGGTTTATGTATCATCGCCGAGCATCTATGCTGCTCCTCGAGATCGGCTAGCTATCAAAGAAAGCGATGCGCCTCAGGAAAATAATCTGAACAACTACATTCGTAGTAAGCTGGCTTCGGAGAAGCTGTTTAAGGATTATCCCGATGTTCCGAGCATTATCTTACGACCTCGTGGGCTTTTTGGGATTGGGGATACCAGTATTTTGCCCCGAGTTCTCAAACTCAGTCAGAAGATTGGCATTCCCTTAATAGGGGACGGTCGTCAGCTCATGGATATGACCTGTGTGGAAAATGTCGCTCTGGCAATTCGCTTGGCACTAGAGGCCCCTCAAGCTAGTGGCCAAGTTTATAATATTACCAATGGGGAACCAAGAGCCTTTAAGGATTTGATAGAAGAAACCTTGAGAGGGTTGGATTATCCAATAACATACAAAAAAGTACCAGCTCCTCTTCTTTCAGTTATTGCTACTAGTTTAGAGTTTCTGTATAAGGTCTTGAAACTCAAAGGTGAACCGCCTCTGACACGCTATACCTATTATCTGCTTCGTTATAGTCAGACTCTGGACATCAGTAAGGCGGAGCGAGACTTGGGGTATCGCCCTCAAATCAGTATTTCGGAAGGGATTGAACAATATGTCCAAGATTATCGAAAGCATTGATTATTTCCCAGCAGGCTACTGTACCAGCTACACAGGTTTGCTATTTAAGGGAGTCAAGAATCAAAAGATGACCTTCCCAGCAGGTGTTTTTCTTATCAAACACAGGGACAAGGGCTATCTCCTCTATGACACAGGCTATCATTACGATATTAAGACCCAGCTTCGCTATGGCTTCTATCGGCTAGGAGCGCCCGTTCAAATGACGGAGAATGACCAGATTTCACATTTACTGAAAGCGAAGGGGATCAAGCCAGAGGAAATAAACTATGTCATCCTATCTCATCTACATCCAGATCATCTGGGAGGGGCTAGTTTCTTTCCTCATGCAACCTTTATCTTGACAAAAGAAGTATATGAAGTCTACCAAAAACCCAAGTTGAAAGACTTGATTTTCAAGGAGTTTTTACCAGCTTCTTTTGAGAAAAATCTAACCATTATCAGAGCTGACCAGCAAGTTTCAACTTTTCCCTATCGTCCGATTTGTGATCTTTTTGGAGATGGCAGTATCCTAGTTGCTTCTGTTGACGGGCATGCTAGGGGGCAAGCCTGTCTATATTTTTCAGACCTTAATCTCCTCATTGCAGCGGACCTCTGTTGGGGAATTGACCTCTTACCTTACACCAAGCAGATGCACCTGATTCCTTCCTTGGTCCAGGATAATAGGGCCGACTATATTAGGGGTACAGAGTTTCTGGAGGAAGTCTTAAAGGACGGTATCGAGGTAGTTGTTAGCCATGATCCTGTAGAAAGGATAGAGTCAATCTTACATGAAAAAAATAACCTTTCTTAAAACCTTTATCCAAACTCGTTGGCTTCATCATTTCAAATCTCGAGAAGCTGTAGAAAACTATCAGAAAAAGCAATTAGCTAACTATATGGACTTTTTAAAGCGAGAGTCGCACTACTTTAAAAATGGGGTTCCTAGCGACTTTGACCATATGGACAAGGCTTTTATGATGGAACATTTTAATGAGCTCAACACCCAAGGAGTGGATCGAGATGAAGCATTGAGCTTGGCTATTGAAAGTGAGAAGACCCGTGATTTCACTGAACTTAAAGGGGAAGTGGCCGTCGGTCTGTCTTCAGGGACGTCTGGACATCGGGGGCTCTTTATCACAACAGAGAAAGAGCGAAGTATGTGGGCTGCGGCTATCTTGGCAAAGATGTTGCCAAAGGGGCAGCTTTTTGGACACCGCATCGCCTTTTTCCTGAGAGCTGATAATGAACTCTATCAGACCATCAATACGGCCCTCATTCGTTTAGAGTATTTTGATATTTTCAAACATACAGATGAGCATATCGAGCGACTCAATAGCTACCAACCGACCATTGTGGTAGCACCAGCATCGATGTTGATTGAATTAAGCAAGCGTCTCAAGGATGGAGAGTTAGCTATTTACCCACAAAAAATCGTTTCGGTGGCGGAAATCTTGGAAGATAGTGATAGGGGACGGATCGCAGAAGCCTTTTCTCTATCCATTATTGATCAAGTTTATCAGGCGACAGAAGGTTTTCTAGCCTGCACTTGCTCAGCTGGTAATCTACATCTCAACGAAGACATTATCTTTGTGGAAAAGCAGTATCTAGACGACCGCCGTTTTTATCCAGTGATTACGGACTTTAAGCGAAGCAGTCAGCCTGTTTATCGCTACCTGCTCAATGATATCTTGGTTGAAAATCCGGAGCCTTGTCCCTGTGGCTCCTACTATACACGGATTGACAAGGTCGAAGGACGCTCTGACGATATCTTCTACTTTGAAGGGCAGGATGGGGGACAGGTAACGATCTATCCAGACTTTATCAGGCGTTGCATCCTCTTTGTGGAGAATGTAGGAGATTACCAAGTTAAGCAACATTCCGAGAAATTAGTGGAAGTTTGTCTAAGCCAACGAGATGAGGACGTAGAGACAGCAATTTTAGCACAGTTCCAACTCTTGGCCCAGCAAAAGCAATTTATAGTTCCTCGAATCCAATTTTCAGATTATCACTGGGATACTAGCCGTAAACTCAAACGAATCCAACGTTTATGAAAGGATAAAAGACAATGACAGAAGTAACAAGACATGTAGAAATCGCAGGTTATGGTGTTTGCCTTCCAAAGCATACCGTCCAATTTAAAGACCAAACTCGTTATCGTGTAGTTGAAAATGAAGAAACGCAACTCGACTTGGCAGAAGGAGCTATCCAGCGTGCACTTGAACATGCAAATTTGGATATTAAAGATATCGATTGCCTTGTATCAGCTAGTGCAGTTGGTGTTCAGCCTATTCCTTGTACGGCTGCCTTGATTCATGAGCGCGTGGCAAAAGGATTCTCAATTCCAGCAATGGACATCAATACAACTTGTACCAGTTTTATTTCTGCTCTATCGACCATGTCCCACTTGATTGAGGCAGGTGAATACAATCGTGTCTTGATTGTTTCTAGTGAGGTTGGTAGTTTAGGGCTCAATCCCAAGCAAAAAGAAAGTTTTGAACTCTTTAGTGATGGGGCGGCAGCCTTTATTTTCCAAAAAAGCCATCAGGAAAAAGGAATCATTGCTAGTCTCCAACGTACTTGGTCGGAAGGAGCTCACGATACGGAGATTCGTGGAGGTCTGACTTCTTTTCAACCCAAAGAGTACTCTGAAGCGACTAAGACCAACTATATGTTTGACATGAAGGGGAAGAAAATCCTCCTCTTGTCTGCTCGTAAAATCCCAGTCATGTTTGAAGAGTTTCAAGAAAAAACACAGCTAGCCTTGGCAGACGTGGACTATATCATTCCTCACCAAGCAAGTCGTGCTCTTCCTTTGGTTATGGAAAAACTAGGTGTGGCCGAGGGTCAGTACCTCAATCTCGTCACTGACTATGGAAATATGGTATCAGTCTCTGTACCGTTTGGCTTGGCTTATTCTTTAGATCATGGGCTGGTCAAGGAGGGAGATGTCGTCTACCTTATGGGGACTGCAGCTGGTATGACGGTCAATATGTTGGCTCTGAAATTGTAACAATTATCCAAACACGGAACGGTTGGAGCATGAGCAAAGGTAAAAGGTTGCCATCTACCCCTGAACTGAGGTATACTAGTAGAAAAATTAGTTTAGCAAGCAATTAGGGAGATGTTAGAAAAGGAAGGGGATGTATGACAGCTAGAAAAATGCAGCTACTCATGTCTAAGTATGGTTTTAGTATTGCCATCATGTTGACGGAGTTGATTCTCGTCTTTGGTTTATTTCTCTATCTAGGACAGATGGCTCCGATTCTCTGGATTATCCTTGTCATTTTAGTAAGCTTAGCGACCATTGTATCAATTGTCAATCGGTCCATGAATCCGGAAAGCAAGGTGACATGGCTGTTAGTGGCCTTTGTACCAGTATTTGGTCCCTTGCTCTATATCATGTTTGGAGAACGCCGTTTATCGAAAAAAGAAATAAAACAGCTAAAGCAGCTTCAATCAATGGTTGACCGAGAGGACAATAGCAGAGCCCTCCGTTTGGAGTTAAAGGAAGAGGATAAGTCGGCTTACGGGGTCATCAAATCCCTCCTCAGCATGGACACGAATGCGGATGTCTATAATCGAACAGATACCCATTTCTTCCCTTCAGGGGAAAGCATGTGGCACCAGATGCTAGAGGAACTCAAGAAAGCTGAGAAGTTTATCTTTCTCGAATACTATATCATCGAAGAAGGTTTGATGTGGAACAGCATTTTGGAGATTTTGGAAGAAAAGGCAGCTCAAGGAGTAGAAGTCAAACTTCTCTATGATGATATTGGTTGTATGGCTACCCTGCCTGGAGATTACACCATCCAGCTTCGTGGTCGAGGGATTGAAGCCCACAAATTTAACAAGGTGATTCCACGCTTGACCGTTGCTTATAACAACCGTGATCACCGTAAAATCATGATTATTGATGGTCAAATTGCCTATACAGGTGGTGTTAATCTGGCAGATGAGTATATCAACCATATCGAACGCTTTGGCTATTGGAAGGATAGCGGCATTCGCCTAGATGGACCAGCAGTTAAGGCTTTTACCAGACTCTTTTTGTCAACCTGGTATATCAACCGTGGGGAAATTAGCGACTTTGACCAATACCATCTCGAAAATCAACCTAGAGATGGGATGGGGCTTTGTATCCCTTACAGTAGTGGGCCAAAGCCTATCTACCGAGCTCAGGTAGGAAAAACGGTCTACCAAAATCTTATCAATCAAGCTACAGATTACGTCTATATCACGACTCCTTATCTGATCGCTGACTATGATCTAACCGAGAGTATCAAAAATGCAGCTCTGAGAGGAGTAGATGTACGAATTGTGACGCCATGTATCCCAGATAAGGAGATTATCCAATTGGTTACTCGCGGAGCCTACCCTGACTTGCTATCTGCTGGAGTTCGCATTTATGAGTACAGTCCCGGATTTCTTCATAGCAAGCAAATGCTTGTCGATGGAGAGGCGGCTACTGTGGGAACCATCAATTTTGACTATCGGAGTTTGCTACACCACTATGAAAATGCCGTCTTGCTTTATAGAACGCAGTCTATCATCGATATTGAGAGGGACTTTGAAGAGATTTTTAAAGTTTCTCAAGAAATCTATCCCCACACAATCAAAACAAGCTGGTATCAAAGCCTGATCAAGGAAATTGTCCAGTTGTTTGCGCCTATGCTCTAACTATCCACCAAGATCTGGCCCAAGGCTGGATCTTATTTTTGTCTTTTTGCGAATAGATAAGCAGGAGGATGAAAATGCTAAATCAAGAAGAACATGATTTTATCCTAGAGTTTCAAACAAGCAGTTTACACCGTTTTCGAGAGATTGAACGCTATGCTGAGCTAGATAAGAAGTTAAGGAAATATCAATCCTTAGCTGACATTCCTGTAAGATTTTGATATACTAAAACAGATAAACTTAGAGGAGAAATTGAATGAACGTATACGAGGAAAAAGACGAACAGCTAGAAAAATTTCGATACCAGTATCGGGAACGGCTGGATCAAGAGTCTGAATTTGGACTGGAGCGAGGCAAGAAGAAACGAACTCCACTTCCGTTTTTTAGTGTGGCAATTTGGAGTCTGGCTGCTACAGCTGTTTCTGTCATGTTGCCTCTGATCTTTGGTTTGGTGAGCCCCCAACAGATGCAAGATCTTTATACTGGTTGGGCGCTACATCAGAGTGGGCAGATTTACACGGATTATTATGGTTCAAATGGACTGCTTTATTACGTACTAATCTATCTCTCTCAAGGGAGTATTCTTTTTGCTTTGGTGGAGTGGTTGGCCTTGTTCGGAGCTGGTGTTTTTCTATTCAAGTCCGCAGATACCTTGACAGGTCAGGGAGAGCAGGCTAGACAGCTTTTGTTGGTTTTCTATCTGCTTGTGGGCAGTCTGGGATTTGGTGGTAGCTATGCAGTGGCTGTGGCCTTGCCTTTTCTATTTTATAGTTTTAGCCTAGTGGCTAACTATCTGGATGATCCAAGTAACGATAAAGGTTTCTTGCGAGTTGGGATGAGTTTAGCATTAGCTTTCTTCCTATCACCTATTCCCACAGCTTTGTTTGCAGCCACACTTGCCTTGAGTTTGTTTGGATTTAATATTGCCAAGCGTAAATTTGCTCATGGTTTGTATCAATTTTTCGCATCAGCTCTAGGATTTTCTCTCCTTTTTTATCCAATTGGCTATTATACAGTCTTAACAGGAACTTTTGGTGATGCGATTAGCCATACTTTGTATCCAATAGATACACTTAGTCTATTTTCAAATGCCAATCTTATGGAGAATGCTGCTTTCTATGGTTTGCTATCCATCGGTATTGGGATTCTGACATTGATCTTTTCAGGATTGTTTCAGACCAAGTCAGCTCAGCAATTTGCTATCTCAATAGGCGCTATTTTAGGTTTACTGATAACTCTTGCTTTATTAATTCTTTCAAAAGAACCTTTGCATGGCTCACGTTTGGCAGCGATTTTGCCCTTTCTGACATTGTTATTGTTAACCAACATCAAAGAAGGAAGTTCTGATCGTATCAGTCGTAGTAGACGAAGAGTTCGCTCTTCATCACTCTTTGGTCGCTACCTCAAGGGAAATTTCTATCTACCATTAGTTGCGATAGTCTATTTACTTTTCCTACCTGTTTTGAGTCGCTATATTTCGCATCCAAGTACTTATCAGGAACGCGAGCAGCTTGCTAGCTTGGTCAAACAGCAAACGAGTTCTGAGGATCGTGTCTATGCTTGGGATAATCGGCCAGATTTCTACCGCGCAAGTGAACGCTTGGCGCCAAGCTCTCTAGTAACACCAACACTCTATACTGCAAGCGACGAGAATAAAACAAAACTAGTCAATGACTTGAAAGAAAATCAACCGAAGATGATTTTGGTCAATCAAAAGGTTGCCTTGTGGTCGGATGTAGAGAGTCTACTCAGTGAAAAATACGAGCTTGTTCAGACGGATAGTAAGGAATTCAAACTTTATAAATCTAAATAGCAAATCAATATCTTGTGTTTTTTTAAAAATTTTAGAATTTTTAACACAAGATATTGATTTTTCTTTTTAGAGTGGTATAATATCACTTAAGAAGAAAAATAGAAAAGAGCATGGATATGATTGTATTAGAAGAAAACCTTGCAACCGTTCCCACTTTGTTCGTTGAAAAACGAGATGGTAGACGTGTAGTGTTTGATATAGACAAGATTGACAAAGCTCTCCACAAGGCGGCTGACAAAGTCATGGATGTGACACCCTTGGTCGAAAAACGTCTAAATGGTCTGCTTGAGCGTATTGTTGCGGAAATTCACAGTCGTTTCCCTCAAGGTGTCAAGATTTACGAGATTCAGAATATCGTAGAGCATGAACTCCTTGAAGCCAAAGAATATGCGCTGGCTGAGGAGTATATCACTTATCGGACACAAAGGGATTTTGAGCGCTCAAAAGCGACAGATATCAACTTTAGTATCCATAAACTTCTCAATAAAGATCAGGCGGTTGTCAATGAAAATGCCAATAAAGACAGTGATGTCTTTAATACTCAGCGTGATTTGACAGCAGGGATTGTTGGGAAATCAATCGGACTGCAAATGCTTCCTAAGCACGTAGCCAATGCTCACCAAAAGGGGGATATCCACTATCATGATTTGGACTATAGCCCCTACACACCGATGACCAACTGCTGTTTGATTGATTTTAAAGGCATGCTAGAAAATGGTTTTAAGATTGGAAATGCAGAGGTAGAGAGTCCCAAGTCTATCCAGACTGCGACAGCTCAGATTTCACAAATCATCGCCAACGTCGCTTCTAGCCAGTACGGGGGCTGTTCAGCTGACCGTATCGATGAAGTTTTGGCACCTTATGCAGAGAAGAATTACCAAAAGCACCTCAAAGATGCGGAAGAATGGGTCTTGCCTGAAAAACGGGAAGATTATGCCTGGAAGAAAACGCAAAAAGACATCTACGATGCTATGCAATCTCTTGAGTATGAAATCAACACTCTCTTCACTTCAAATGGGCAAACACCTTTTACTTCACTAGGTTTTGGTCTAGGAACTAGTCGTTTTGAACGGGAAATTCAAAAAGCTATCTTGACCATTCGTATCAAGGGTCTTGGTTCAGAACATCGAACAGCCATCTTCCCTAAACTTATCTTTACGCTTAAAAGAGGACTCAACTTAGAGGAAGGTTCACCTAACTATGACATCAAACAGTTGGCCCTCGAGTGTGCAACCAAGCGGATGTACCCAGATGTCTTGTCCTACGATAAGATTATTGAGTTGACAGGTTCTTTCAAGGTTCCTATGGGTTGCCGCTCTTTCCTTCAAGGATGGAAGGATGAGAATGGTGTAGAGGTCAATTCGGGTCGGATGAATCTAGGTGTTGTGACAGTCAATCTGCCTCGTATCGCCCTCGAGTCTGAGGGTGACATGAATAAGTTCTGGGAAATCTTCAACGAGCGTATGAACATCGCAGAAGATGCTCTGGTTTACCGTGTTGAACGGACCAAGGAAGCAACACCAGCGAATGCCCCTATCCTCTATCAGTACGGAGCCTTCGGTCGCCGTCTCGGAAAAGAAGAAAGTGTAGATCAACTCTTTAAGAATCGCCGTGCGACAGTTTCGCTGGGCTACATTGGTTTGTACGAGGTGGCTACTGTCTTCTTTGGCAATAACTGGGAAAGCAATCCTGAAGCCAAGGAATTCACACTGGATATTATTCGTGATATGAAACGTCGTGTGGAAGAGTGGTCTGACCAATATGGTTACCATTTCTCTATCTACTCCACACCGTCTGAAAGTCTGACAGACCGTTTCTGTCGCTTGGATACAGAGAAGTTCGGCTCTATTCCTGATATCACGGATAAGGAATACTACACCAACTCTTTCCACTACGATGTCCGGAAAAATCCAACACCGTTTGAAAAATTAGACTTTGAGAAAGTTTATCCAGAAGCAGGTGCGTCAGGTGGTTTCATCCATTATTGTGAGTATCCAGTTCTTCAGCAAAATCCTAAGGCTCTGGAAGCTGTCTGGGACTATGCCTACGACCGTGTCGGCTATCTAGGGACCAATACTCCGATTGATCGCTGTTACAAGTGCGACTTTGAAGGGGATTTTGAACCAACTGAGCGAGGCTTTGCTTGTCCAAACTGTGGGAATAGCGACCCTAAAACAGTAGACGTGGTCAAACGTACGTGTGGTTATCTGGGAAATCCGCAAGCGCGTCCGATGGTCAATGGACGCCACAAGGAAATCGCTGCGCGTGTCAAACACATGAATGGCTCGACTATTAAGTATGAGGGAGATTAAGATGGGAAAGTATCAATTGGACGACAAAGGAAAGGCTCAGGTGCAGCGTTTCCATGAAAAACATTCGCGGGGAGGCAATGGTAAAAAAGAGCGATTAGCCAAACTGCGTCAGCAATTTTTAGAAAAAAACAAGAAATAATAGAAGTCAGAGTGGGGCGCAAGGCGGTCTCACTCTCTTCGTATCAGGAGGATCTATGGAGCTGAGACGACCGAAACTAGAAGACAAGGAAAAGATTTTAGAGATGCTGGCTGACTTTGAAGCGGCTGGTAGCCGACAGGACGGCTTCTTTGGCGGAGCGGATTTTGTCTATGAGGACTGGCTGGAGACCATTCGGCTAGCTGAGGCAGGGCTAGGCTTGCCGCAAGGTTTTGTGCCTTACGTCCAACTAGTTTCTTTTGCTGCGGATGGTCAGGCTGTAGGCTTTCTCAATCTGCGCTTGCGGCTCAATGACCATTTGCTCCAAGAAGGTGGGCACATTGGTTACAGTATTCGTCCGTCTGCGCGTGGGAAAGGATTGGCCAAAGAGCAGCTGCAGCAAGGCTTGCAAGTAGCTAAAAGTAAAAATATTAAACGAGTCCTAGTGACTTGCGATAGTGACAATGCTGCCAGCCGGGCAGTGATTCTGGCTAATGGCGGAACTTTAGAGGATATTCGAGCTGGTAAGGAGCGTTACTGGATTGATATAGATTGAGGGGAGTTTATGGAATTACGACGACCAACTTTGGAAGATAAAGAAACAGTTTTAGAGATGATGGCAGAGTTTGAACAAGCACAGTCACCTCATGATGGTGGTTTCTGGGATACAGAGAACTTTGTGTATGAAGAGTGGTTGGAAATAAATATGCAAAAAGAGATGGGAATAAACTTGCCTGAAAATCGTGTTCCTTCTATTCAATTTGTATCATTTGATGATGTAGGTCGTGCTCTAGGATTTTTGAATCTGCGATTGAGACTGAATGAGGGTTTACTGAATTATGCTGGCCATATCGGCTATTCCGTTCGCCCTTCTGAAAGAGGCAAAGGTTATGCCAAAGAAGCTCTCCGACAAGGTTTGCAAGCCGCCAAGGAAAAGAACATCAAACGAGCTCTGGTAACTTGCAGCACAGAAAATCCAGCAAGCCGATCTGTTATCTTAGCTAACGGTGGTGTCTATGAGGATGTTCGCAATGGCGTAGAACGTTACTGGATAGATTTGGAGTAAAAGGATGACATGGAATACACCAAAACCAGGTGAATGGAAAAGTGAGGAACTCAGTAAAGGGCGGATCATTGATTATAAGGCCTTTAACTTTGTCGATGGAGAAGGTGTGCGAAACTCTCTCTATGTATCAGGCTGCATGTTTCACTGCGAGGGGTGCTATAATGTTGCGACTTGGTCTTTCAACGCAGGCATTCCCTATACGGCAGAATTAGAAGAACAAATCATGGAAGACCTTGCCCAACCCTATGTTCAAGGTTTGACCTTGCTAGGAGGAGAACCATTTCTCAATACAGGTATCCTCTTACCTCTCGTTAAGCGTATTCGAAAGGAACTGCCAGACAAAGACATCTGGTCCTGGACGGGCTACACTTGGGAAGAAATGATGCTGGAGACTCCAGATAAACTGGAACTCTTATCATTGATTGACATCCTTGTCGATGGACGGTATGATAAAAGCAAGCGCAATCTCATGCTCCAGTTTCGAGGTTCCTCTAATCAACGAATTATCGATGTGCAAAAATCCCTCAAAAGTGGGCAAGTAGTGATTTGGGACAAGCTTAATGACGGAAAAGAAAGCTATGAACAGGTGAAGAGAGAATGAAGAAAAAAGACCTGATAGAACAACTGGTTTCAGAAATCGAAACGGGAAGAGTTAGGACGCTAGGTATCTACGGTCATGGGGCTTCAGGTAAATCAACCTTCGCACAGGAATTGTGTCAAGCTTTAGATTCTACTACAGTAAATTTACTAGAAACAGATCCCTATATCACTTCAGAACGTCACCTGGTAGTACCAAAGCAAGAACCAGATCAAAAAGTGACAGCTTGTCTGCCTGTAGCGCATGAACTGGCAAGTTTACAGAGAGATATTCTCGCCTTGCAGGCAGGTATGGATGTCTTGACAATCGATGAACCTTGGAAGGCTAGTGAGGTCTTGTCTGGAGCCAAACCGATTCTTATTGTTGAAGGGATGTCTGTGGGTTTTCTACCCAAGGAACTCTTTGATAAAACCATCTGTTTCTACACGGATGAAGAAACAGAATTAAAGAGGCGCCTAGCTCGAGATACGACTATGAGAAATCGCGATGCATCTTTTGTATTGGCTAGCCATCAGATGAGACGGGAGCAGTATCTGCAATACTATAGAGAAACCGAGTCAAGGGCGGACATTCTAGTGGATCAATCAGACGATAAATTCAATATCAAGATGATGCATATTATATAGAAGAAAAGATTGATTTTTATAGACGTAAATCAGTAATCATAGGAAGATAAAATAGGAAAACAGTTTCATCCTAAAAAAACGAAAAAAAGCTCACAAATCCCTTGCAATCGCAGGGGGTTTGTGTTATTCTATTATGGTGCTGTAAATTACAGCCTTAGCTTTGATGCAAGAGGTTGCGACACGCTCGGTTGCATTGCCACGCAACGCGCGTCGGTTTTCTTGTGGAGCTAGCCTATTATCTTAAATAGACGAAAAGGAGAAAAAGATGGCAAACAAAAAAATCCGTATCCGTTTGAAAGCTTACGAACACCGTACGCTTGACACAGCGGCTGCAAAAATCGTAGAATCAGCTACTCGTACAGGTGCACAAGTTGCGGGTCCAATCCCACTTCCAACTGAACGTAGCCTCTACACAATCATTCGTGCGACTCACAAATACAAAGACTCTCGCGAACAATTTGAAATGCGTACACACAAACGTTTGATCGATATCGTTAACCCAACTCAAAAAACAGTTGATGCGTTGATGAAATTGGATCTTCCAAGTGGTGTAAACGTAGAAATCAAGCTTTAATCCAAAGTTTGAAACCTTGAGCATGAAAAACGCTCGTTAAAAACTTTTTGAATAAAAAATATAGAAAAGGAACTATTTTCTCATGACAAAAGGAATCTTAGGGAAAAAAGTGGGAATGACTCAAATCTTCACTGAAGCTGGCGAATTGATCCCTGTAACAGTTATTGAAGCAACTCCAAACGTTGTTCTTCAAGTTAAAACTGTAGAAACAGACGGATATAACGCTATCCAAGTTGGTTTCGATGACAAACGTGAAGTATTGAGCAACAAACCTGCTAAAGGACATGTAGCGAAAGCTAACACGGCTCCTAAGCGCTTCATTCGTGAATTCAAAAACGTTGAAGGCTTGGAAGTTGGTGCTGAAATCACAGTTGAAACATTCGCAGCTGGAGACGTTGTTGACGTAACTGGTACTTCTAAAGGTAAAGGTTTCCAAGGTGTTATCAAACGCCATGGACAATCACGTGGACCAATGGCTCACGGTTCTCGTTACCACCGTCGTCCAGGTTCTATGGGACCTGTTGCACCTAACCGCGTATTCAAAGGTAAAAACCTTGCAGGACGTATGGGTGGCGACCGTGTAACAATTCAAAACCTTGAAGTTGTACAAGTTGTTCCAGAAAAGAACGTTATCCTTATCAAAGGTAACGTACCAGGTGCTAAGAAATCTCTTATCACTATCAAATCAGCAGTTAAAGCTGGTAAATAATAAAGAAAGGGGAAATCAGTCACAATGGCAAACGTAACATTATTTGACCAAACTGGTAAAGAAGCTGGCCAAGTTGTTCTTAACGATGCAGTATTTGGTATCGAACCAAATGAATCAGTTGTGTTTGATGTGATCATCAGCCAACGCGCAAGCCTTCGTCAAGGAACACACGCTGTTAAAAACCGCTCTGCAGTATCAGGTGGTGGACGCAAACCATGGCGTCAAAAAGGAACTGGACGTGCTCGTCAAGGTTCTATCCGTTCACCACAATGGCGTGGTGGTGGTGTTGTCTTCGGACCAACTCCACGTTCATACGGCTACAAACTTCCACAAAAAGTTCGTCGCCTAGCTCTTAAATCAGTTTACTCTGAAAAAGTTGCTGAAAACAAATTCGTAGCTGTAGACGCTCTTTCATTTACAGCTCCAAAAACTGCTGAATTTGCAAAAGTTCTTGCAGCATTGAGCATCGATTCAAAAGTTCTTGTTATCCTTGAAGAAGGAAATGAATTCGCAGCTCTTTCAGCTCGTAACCTTCCAAACGTGAAAGTTGCAACTGCTACAACTGCAAGTGTTCTTGACATCGCAAATAGCGACAAACTTCTTGTCACACAAGCAGCTATCTCTAAAATCGAGGAGGTTCTTGCATAATGAATTTGTATGATGTTATCAAAAAACCTGTCATCACTGAAAGCTCAATGGCTCAACTTGAAGCAGGGAAATATGTATTTGAAGTTGACACTCGTGCACACAAACTTTTGATCAAGCAAGCTGTTGAAGCTGCTTTCGAAGGTGTTAAAGTTGCCAACGTTAACACAATCAACGTAAAACCAAAGGCTAAACGTGTTGGACGTTACACTGGTTTTACTAACAAAACTAAAAAAGCTATCATCACACTTACAGCTGATTCAAAAGCAATCGAGTTGTTCGCTGCTGAAGCTGAATAATCTAAGGAGGAAATATCGTGGGAATTCGTGTTTATAAACCAACAACAAACGGTCGCCGTAATATGACTTCTTTGGATTTCGCTGAAATCACAACAAGCACTCCTGAAAAATCATTGCTTGTTGCTTTGAAGAACAAGGCTGGTCGTAACAACAACGGTCGTATCACTGTTCGTCACCAAGGTGGTGGACACAAACGTTTCTACCGTTTGGTTGACTTCAAGCGTAACAAAGACAACGTTGAAGCAGTTGTTAAAACAATCGAGTACGATCCAAACCGTTCTGCAAACATCGCTCTTGTACACTACACTGACGGTGTGAAAGCATATATCATCGCTCCAAAAGGTCTTGAAGTTGGTCAACGTATCGTTTCAGGTCCTGAAGCAGATATCAAAGTCGGAAACGCTCTTCCACTTGCTAACATCCCAGTTGGTACTTTGATCCACAACATCGAGTTGAAACCAGGTCGTGGTGGAGAATTGGTCCGTGCAGCTGGAGCTTCTGCTCAAGTATTGGGTCAAGAAGGTAAATACGTTCTTGTTCGTCTTCAATCTGGCGAAGTTCGTATGATTCTTGGAACTTGTCGTGCTACAGTTGGTGTTGTCGGGAACGAACAACATGGACTTGTGAACCTTGGTAAAGCAGGACGTAGCCGTTGGAAAGGTATCCGCCCAACAGTTCGTGGTTCTGTAATGAACCCTAACGATCACCCACACGGTGGTGGTGAAGGTAAAGCACCAGTTGGTCGTAAAGCGCCATCTACTCCATGGGGCAAACCTGCTCTTGGTCTTAAAACTCGTAACAAGAAAGCGAAATCTGACAAACTTATCGTTCGTCGTCGCAACGAGAAATAATAGTAAACTAGTCGCTTAAGCATCTAGTAAATCCGCCAGCTCGGTAGCGCTCCATGTGAGCGCAAGCCGCTGTGGTACAACATTTAAAGGAGAAAATATAAAAATGGGACGCAGTCTTAAAAAAGGACCTTTCGTCGATGAGCATTTGATGAAAAAAGTTGAAGCTCAAGCTAACGACGAAAAGAAAAAAGTTATCAAAACTTGGTCACGTCGTTCAACGATCTTCCCAAGTTTCATTGGTTACACTATTGCAGTTTATGACGGACGTAAACACGTACCTGTTTACATCCAAGAAGACATGGTAGGTCACAAACTTGGTGAATTTGCACCAACACGTACTTACAAAGGTCACGCTGCAGACGATAAGAAAACACGTAGAAAATAAGGAGAACATAAATGGCAGAAATTACTTCAGCTAAAGCAATGGCTCGTACAGTACGTGTTTCACCTCGTAAATCACGTCTTGTTCTTGACAACATCCGTGGTAAAAGCGTAGCCGATGCTATTGCAATCTTGACATTCACACCAAACAAAGCTGCTGAAATCATCTTGAAAGTTTTGAATTCAGCTGTAGCTAACGCTGAAAACAACTTTGGTTTGGACAAAGCTAACTTGGTAGTATCTGAAGCATTCGCAAACGAAGGACCAACTATGAAACGTTTCCGTCCACGTGCGAAAGGTTCAGCTTCACCAATCAACAAACGTACAGCTCACATCACTGTAGCTGTTGCAGAAAAATAAGGAGGTAAAATCGTGGGTCAAAAAGTACATCCAATTGGTATGCGTGTCGGCATCATCCGTGATTGGGATGCCAAATGGTATGCTGAAAAAGAATACGCGGATTACCTTCATGAAGATCTTGCAATCCGTAAATTCGTTCAAAAAGAACTTGCTGACGCAGCAGTTTCAACTATCGAAATCGAACGCGCAGTAAACAAAGTTAACGTTTCACTTCACACTGCTAAACCAGGTATGGTTATCGGTAAAGGTGGTGCTAACGTTGATGCACTCCGTGCAAAACTTAACAAATTGACTGGAAAACAAGTACACATCAACATCATCGAAATCAAACAACCTGATTTGGATGCTCACCTTGTAGGTGAAGGAATTGCTCGTCAATTGGAGCAACGTGTCGCTTTCCGTCGTGCACAAAAACAAGCAATCCAACGTGCAATGCGTGCTGGAGCTAAAGGAATCAAAACTCAAGTATCAGGTCGTTTGAACGGTGCAGATATCGCCCGTGCTGAAGGATACTCTGAAGGAACTGTTCCGCTTCACACACTTCGTGCAGATATCGATTACGCTTGGGAAGAAGCAGATACTACATACGGTAAACTTGGTGTTAAAGTATGGATCTACCGTGGTGAAGTTCTTCCAGCTCGTAAAAACACTAAAGGAGGTAAATAACCAATGTTAGTACCTAAACGTGTTAAACACCGTCGTGAATTCCGTGGAAAAATGCGCGGTGAAGCAAAAGGTGGAAAAGAAGTAGCTTTCGGTGAATACGGTCTTCAAGCTACAACTAGCCACTGGATCACTAACCGCCAAATCGAAGCTGCTCGTATCGCCATGACTCGTTACATGAAACGTGGTGGTAAAGTTTGGATTAAAATCTTCCCACACAAATCATACACTGCTAAAGCTATCGGTGTGCGTATGGGATCTGGTAAAGGGGCACCTGAAGGTTGGGTAGCACCAGTTAAACGTGGTAAAGTGATGTTTGAAGTTGCTGGTGTATCTGAAGAGATCGCTCGCGAAGCGCTTCGTCTTGCTAGCCACAAATTGCCAGTTAAATGTAAATTCGTAAAACGTGAAGCAGAATAAGGAGAAGGCATGAAACTTAATGAAGTAAAAGAATTTGTTAAAGAACTTCGTGGTCTTTCTCAAGAAGAACTCGCGAAGCGCGAAAACGAATTGAAAAAAGAATTGTTTGAACTTCGTTTCCAAGCTGCTACTGGTCAATTGGAACAAACAGCTCGCTTGAAAGAAGTTAAAAAACAAATCGCTCGTATCAAAACAGTTCAATCTGAAGCGAAATAATAGACTAGGGAAGGAGAAATTTCAATGGAACGCAATAATCGTAAAGTTCTTGTTGGACGTGTTGTATCTGACAAAATGGACAAGACAATCACAGTTGTAGTTGAAACAAAACGTAACCACCCAGTCTATGGTAAACGTATTAACTACTCTAAAAAATACAAAGCACATGATGAAAACAATGTTGCCAAAGAAGGCGATATCGTACGTATCATGGAAACTCGTCCGCTTTCAGCTACAAAACGTTTCCGTCTTGTAGAAGTTGTTGAAGAAGCGGTCATCATCTAATCAAGCCTGAAAGGAGAAAACTGAAATGATTCAAACAGAAACTCGTTTGAAAGTCGCAGACAACAGCGGTGCACGCGAAATCTTGACTATCAAAGTTCTTGGTGGTTCTAAACGTAAATTTGCGAACATCGGTGATGTCATTGTGGCATCTGTAAAACAAGCTACTCCTGGTGGTGCGGTTAAAAAAGGTGACGTTGTAAAAGCTGTTATCGTTCGTACTAAATCAGGTGCTCGTCGTGCTGATGGTTCATACATCAAATTTGACGAAAACGCAGCAGTTATCATCCGTGAAGACAAAACTCCTCGCGGAACACGTATCTTTGGCCCAGTTGCACGTGAATTGCGTGAAGGTGGCTTCATGAAGATCGTGTCACTTGCTCCAGAAGTACTTTAATTTTTAGAAACAAACTAGTCCCCTAGCTTCAAGCTAGGGTGCCCTTATGGGCGTAAGAAAAATCAAGGAGAAATCTAATGTTTGTAAAAAAAGGCGACAAAGTTCGCGTAATCGCTGGTAAAGATAAGGGAACAGAAGCTGTTGTCCTTACTGCCCTTCCAAAAGTAAACAAAGTTATCGTTGAAGGTGTTAACATCGTTAAGAAACACCAACGTCCAACTAACGAGCTTCCTCAAGGTGGTATCATCGAGAAAGAAGCAGCTATCCACGTATCAAATGTTCAAGTATTGGATAAAAATGGTGTAGCTGGTCGTGTTGGTTACAAATTTGTAGACGGTAAAAAAGTTCGCTACAACAAAAAATCAGGCGAAGTGCTTGATTAATCACGAAGGAAAGGAGAAGTATAATGGCAAATCGTTTAAAAGAAAAATATCTTAATGAAGTAGTTCCTGCTTTGACAGAACAATTCAACTACTCATCAGTGATGGCTGTGCCTAAAGTAGATAAGATCGTTTTGAACATGGGTGTTGGTGAAGCTGTATCAAACGCTAAAAGCCTTGAAAAAGCTGCTGAAGAATTGGCACTCATCTCAGGTCAAAAACCACTTATCACTAAAGCTAAAAAATCAATCGCCGGCTTCCGTCTTCGTGAAGGTGTAGCGATTGGTGCAAAAGTTACCCTTCGTGGTGAACGTATGTACGAATTCTTGGACAAATTGGTTTCAGTTTCACTTCCACGTGTGCGTGACTTCCACGGTGTTCCAACAAAATCATTTGACGGACGCGGGAACTACACACTTGGTGTGAAAGAACAATTGATCTTCCCAGAAATCAACTTTGATGACGTTGACAAAACTCGTGGTCTTGACATCGTTATCGTAACAACTGCTAACACTGACGAAGAGTCACGTGCATTGCTTACAGGCCTTGGAATGCCTTTTGCAAAATAATATAGGAGGTAAATCTAATGGCTAAAAAATCAATGATTGCTAAGAACAAACGTCCAGCGAAGTTCTCTACTCAAGCTTATACTCGTTGTGAAAAATGTGGTCGTCCACATTCAGTTTACCGCAAATTTAAACTTTGCCGTGTTTGCTTCCGTGAATTAGCTTACAAAGGACAAATTCCTGGTGTAACAAAAGCATCTTGGTAATTTAAGATATCAAGGGCGTCAAAACTCCAAGTGAAATAAGGAAACTTGACGAAGAAACTGAAGTTTCTAGGAAAGTTTATCTTTTTCACACAGAGTTTAGCCCGGGTTCAGTTGGGCTTGCCAATTTGAACACGAGCTACAGCTTTGGCAAAAAAGACCAATTTTCTTTGGAGCATCGCTCCTGCATCAGATTGCCTATTTTTGCTCTTGCTGTTACGCTCTTTGTATCATGTATTAACTAGCAAGTGCGACTTGCAAACTACTAGTAAGAGGAGAATAAAAAATGGTTATGACTGACCCAATCGCAGACTTCCTAACTCGTATTCGTAACGCTAACCAAGCGAAACACGAAGTACTTGAAGTACCTGCATCAAACATCAAAAAAGGGATTGCTGAAATCCTTAAACGCGAAGGTTTTGTTAAGAACGTAGAGATCATCGAAGATGACAAACAAGGCATCATCCGTGTATTCCTTAAATACGGACCAAACGGTGAAAAAGTTATCACTAACTTGAAACGTGTTTCTAAACCAGGACTTCGTGTCTACAAAAAACGTGAAGATCTTCCAAAAGTACTTAACGGACTTGGAATTGCTATCCTTTCAACATCTGAAGGTTTGCTTACTGATAAAGAAGCTCGCCAAAAGAATGTTGGTGGGGAAGTTATCGCTTACGTTTGGTAATATTTAGCTCCCAATTTCTTTGTGACTCTTCGTTATCGTCTCTTGCCTAACCCAAAGTTATGCCTGCGAGACGATGCCTAGATTCACTTTGAAATTGAAACCTAAATGTTCCTTTAAATCGAGAAATCGATTTAACCCCGTGAAAACTGGCCATCACGGCCTGACAATTTAACAGGAGAAAATAAACATGTCACGTATTGGTAATAAAGTTATCGTGTTGCCTGCTGGTGTTGAACTCACTAACAATGACAACGTTGTAACTGTAAAAGGACCTAAAGGAGAACTTACTCGTGAGTTCTCAAAAGATATTGAAATTCGTGTGGAAGGTACTGAAGTAACTCTTCACCGTCCAAACGATTCAAAAGAAATGAAAACTATTCACGGAACTACTCGTGCCCTTTTGAACAACATGGTTGTTGGTGTATCAGAAGGATTCAAGAAAGAACTTGAAATGCGTGGGGTTGGTTACCGTGCACAACTTCAAGGATCTAAACTTGTTTTGGCTGTTGGTAAATCTCATCCAGATGAAGTTGAAGCTCCAGAAGGAATTACTTTTGAACTTCCAAACCCAACAACAATCGTTATCAGCGGAATTTCAAAAGAAGTAGTTGGTCAAACAGCTGCTTACGTACGTAGCCTTCGCTCACCAGAACCATATAAAGGTAAAGGTATCCGTTACGTTGGCGAATACGTTCGTCTTAAAGAAGGTAAAACAGGTAAATAATGTTGAGTGGTTAATCTTCAACCACCGACCTATTTTCCAACTTTGTGCATAGCACACGATTTAAAACTAAAGAGGTGAAAACTGTGATTTCTAAACCAGATAAAAACAAACTCCGCCAAAAACGCCACCGTCGCGTTCGCGGAAAACTCTCTGGAACTGCTGATCGCCCACGTTTGAACGTATTCCGTTCTAATACAGGCATCTACGCTCAAGTGATTGATGACGTAGCGGGTGTAACGCTCGCAAGTGCTTCAACTCTTGACAAAGAAGTTTCAAAAGGAACTAAAACTGAACAAGCCGTTGCTGTCGGTAAACTCGTTGCAGAACGTGCAAACGCTAAAGGTATTTCAGAAGTGGTGTTCGACCGCGGTGGATATCTATATCACGGACGTGTGAAAGCTTTGGCTGATGCAGCTCGTGAAAACGGATTGAAATTCTAATAGGAGGACACTAGAAAATGGCATTTAAAGACAATGCAGTTGAATTAGAAGAACGCGTAGTTGCTGTCAACCGTGTTACAAAAGTTGTTAAAGGTGGACGACGTCTTCGTTTCGCAGCTCTTGTTGTTGTTGGTGACCACAATGGTCGCGTAGGATTTGGTACTGGTAAAGCTCAAGAAGTTCCAGAAGCAATCCGTAAAGCAGTAGAAGATGCTAAGAAAAACTTGATTGAAGTTCCTATGGTTGGAACAACAATCCCACACGAAGTTCTTTCAGAATTTGGTGGAGCTAAAGTATTGTTGAAACCTGCTGTAGAAGGTTCTGGAGTTGCCGCTGGTGGTGCAGTTCGTGCCGTTGTGGAATTGGCAGGTGTGGCAGATATTACATCAAAATCACTTGGTTCTAACACTCCAATCAACATTGTTCGTGCAACTGTTGAAGGTTTGAAACAATTGAAACGCGCTGAAGAAGTTGCTGCCCTTCGTGGTATTTCAGTTTCTGATTTGGCATAAGAAAGGGGATAAAATGGCTCAAATTAAAATTACTTTGACTAAGTCTCCAATCGGACGCATTCCATCACAACGTAAAACTGTTGTAGCACTTGGACTTGGCAAATTGAACAGCTCTGTTATCAAAGAAGACAACGCTGCTATCCGTGGTATGATCACAGCAGTATCTCACTTGGTAACAGTTGAAGAAGTAAACTAATGAATTTTTAGGGGATGTGGCAATACTCATCCCCTAAAACTAGATATAGTCATCTAAGATGACGAATGTATAGGCGAGTTGATAAGGGAGACAACCTTTTCTCTCTTATCGGCGCTAGCATTTTACAAAAGAGGAGAAAATAATAATGAAACTTCATGAATTGAAACCTGCAGAAGGTTCTCGTAAAGTACGTAACCGTGTTGGTCGTGGTACTTCATCAGGTAACGGTAAAACATCTGGTCGCGGTCAAAAAGGTCAAAAAGCTCGTAGCGGTGGCGGAGTTCGCCTTGGTTTTGAAGGTGGACAAACTCCATTGTTCCGTCGTCTTCCAAAACGTGGATTCACTAACATCAACGCTAAAGAATACGCAATTGTAAATCTTGATCAATTGAACGTTTTTGAAGATGGTACTGAAGTTACTCCAGTTGTTCTTATCGAAGCAGGAATTGTAAAGGCTGAAAAATCAGGCGTTAAAATTCTTGGTAACGGTGAGTTGACTAAGAAGTTGACTGTGAAAGCAGCTAAATTCTCAAAAACAGCTGAAGAAGCTATCACTGCTAAAGGTGGTTCAGTAGAAGTCATCTAGAGAGGTGACCTATGTTTTTTAAATTATTAAAAGAGGCCCTCAAGGTTAAGAAAGTACGATCAAAAATTCTCTTTACGATTTTTATCATACTTGTCTTCCGTATCGGGACTAGTATTACTGTACCAGGTGTGAATGCAAAAAGTCTGGAAGCTTTGAGTGGATTATCCTTCTTGAACATGCTTAGTTTAGTTTCAGGGAATGCCATGAAGAACTTCTCGGTTTTTGCACTCGGTGTGAGTCCGTATATCACAGCTTCCATCGTTGTTCAATTGCTACAAATGGATATTGTTCCAAAGTTTGTAGAGTGGGGCAAGCAGGGGGAAGTAGGACGGAGAAAGATAAACCAAGCGACTCGTTATATTGCGCTTGTACTTGCGTTTGTGCAATCAATCGGAATCACTGCTGGTTTTAATACTCTATCTGGTGCAAAATTATTAACGACAGATCTAACCCCTCAAGTCTTTGTTACGATTGGTATTATCCTGACGGCAGGTACTATGATTGTTACTTGGCTAGGGGAGCAAATCACTGATAAGGGATATGGTAACGGGGTGTCTATGATTATCTTTGCAGGGATTGTGGCTTCAATTCCAGAGATGATTCATGGCATCTACGTGGACTATTTTGTCAATATTCCAAGTGATCGGTTGACGTCATCTATTATATTTGTCGTTATTCTCATTATCGCTGTCTTGTTGATTGTTTACTTTACAACATATGTACAACAGGCAGAATATAAAATTCCGATCCAATATACAAAAGTTGCTCAAGGTGCTCCATCCAGTTCTTACCTTCCTTTGAAGGTCAATCCTGCTGGTGTTATCCCAGTTATCTTTGCAAGTTCCATTACAGCAGCACCTGCGGCTATTCTTCAGTTTGTCAGCGCTACAGGTCATGATTGGGCTTGGGTACGTACAGCACAGGAAATGTTATCTACAACATCTCCAACAGGTGTTGCCATGTATGCACTGCTGATTATTCTCTTTACATTCTTCTATACATTTGTACAGATCAATCCAGAGAAAGCAGCAGAAAACTTGCAAAAGAGCGGAGCCTATATCCATGGTGTCCGTCCAGGTAAAGGAACGGAAGAGTTTATGTCAAAACTTCTTCGTCGCCTTGCAACCGTCGGTTCCCTTTTCCTTGGTGTTATTTCAATCTTGCCGATTGTAGCAAAAGATGTCTTTGGGCTCTCAGAAGCGGTTGCTTTTGGGGGAACTAGTCTTTTGATCATTATTTCGACAGGTATCGAAGGAATCAAACAGCTAGAAGGTTACCTATTGAAACGTAAGTATGTTGGTTTCATGGACAAAACAGAATAAAAGCAAGACTACTTTTGCTTAGAGAGTGGAGTATGAAGGTCTATCTATAAGAGAGACTTTCGTCTCCCCTCTTCTATTTTGTTTTTAAATAGGAGTTGAAACTAGCTTTTTGCTTCTATTTAAATACAAAATAAGGAGATCAGATCATGAATCTTTTGATTATGGGCTTACCTGGAGCAGGTAAGGGAACGCAAGCAGCTAAAATTGTGGAACAATTCCACGTGGCACACATTTCAACTGGAGATATGTTCCGTGCTGCTATGGCAAATCAAACTGAAATGGGTGTACTTGCAAAGTCATACATCGACAAAGGTGAGTTGGTTCCAGATGAAGTTACAAATGGTATTGTTAAAGAACGTCTTTCTCAGGACGATATCAAAGAAACAGGTTTCTTGTTGGATGGTTACCCACGCACGATTGAACAAGCTTATGCCTTGGACAAAACATTGGCTGAACTTGGTATTGAATTGGAAGGTGTGATCAATATCGAAGTGAATCCAGACTGTCTCTTGGAACGTTTGAGTGGCCGTATTATTCACCGCCAAACAGGTGAAACCTTCCACAAAGTTTTCAACCCACCAGTTGACTACAAAGAAGAAGATTACTACCAACGTGAAGATGATAAACCTGAGACAGTAAAACGTCGTTTGGATGTCAATATCGCACAAGGTGAACCAATCATTGCTCACTACCGTGCCAAAGGTTTGGTCCACGATATCGAAGGAAATCAAGATATCAATGATGTGTTCAAAGACATCGAAAAAGTATTGACAAATTTGAAATAAAGCGTTTTTCACACTTGCAAAAAATCGCTACAAATGTTATACTGAAATAGTCTGACTTATAATTGTTGTCTCTGTGTCTAGAGGCATCAAATCGAAATTTATGGAGGTGCTTTTGCGTGGCAAAAGACGATGTGATTGAAGTTGAAGGCAAAGTAGTCGATACAATGCCTAACGCAATGTTTACGGTTGAACTTGAAAATGGACATCAGATTTTAGCAACAGTTTCTGGTAAAATTCGTAAAAACTATATTCGTATTTTAGCGGGAGATCGTGTTACTGTCGAGATGAGTCCATATGACTTGACACGTGGACGTATCACTTACCGCTTTAAATAATCGAAAAACTTGGAGGGATAAGAAATGAAAGTAAGACCATCGGTCAAACCAATTTGCGAATACTGTAAAGTAATTCGTCGTAATGGTCGTGTTATGGTAATTTGCCCAGCAAATCCAAAACACAAACAACGTCAAGGATAAGATAGAAAGGAGAAAACATGGCTCGTATTGCTGGAGTTGACATTCCAAATGACAAACGCGTAGTAATCTCATTGACTTACGTTTATGGTATCGGACTTGCAACATCTAAGAAAATTTTGGCTGCTGCTGGAATCTCAGAAGATGTTCGTGTACGTGACCTTACATCAGATCAAGAAGATGCTATCCGTCGTGAAGTGGATGCAATCAAAGTTGAAGGTGACCTTCGTCGTGAAGTAAACTTGAACATCAAACGTTTGATGGAAATCGGTTCATACCGTGGTATCCGTCACCGTCGTGGACTTCCTGTCCGTGGACAAAACACTAAAAATAACGCTCGCACTCGTAAAGGTAAAGCTGTTGCGATTGCTGGTAAGAAAAAATAATATAGGAGGTAAAAGTCTTGGCTAAACCAACACGTAAACGTCGTGTGAAAAAGAATATCGAATCTGGTATTGCTCATATTCACGCTACATTTAATAACACTATTGTTATGATTACTGATGTGCATGGTAATGCAATTGCTTGGTCATCAGCTGGTGCTCTTGGTTTCAAAGGTTCTCGTAAATCTACACCATTCGCTGCTCAAATGGCTTCTGAAGCTGCTGCTAAATCTGCACAAGAACACGGTCTTAAATCAGTTGAAGTTACTGTAAAAGGTCCAGGTTCTGGTCGTGAGTCAGCTATTCGTGCGCTTGCTGCCGCTGGTCTTGAAGTAACAGCAATTCGTGATGTGACTCCAGTGCCACACAATGGTGCTCGTCCTCCAAAACGTCGCCGTGTATAATCATTGCATTACACTGCTTTTCGTTTAAGAGGGAGTAACTAAATGATCGAGTTTGAAAAACCAAATATAACAAAAATTGATGAAAATAAAGATTATGGCAAGTTTGTAATCGAACCACTTGAACGTGGCTACGGTACAACTCTTGGTAACTCTCTTCGTCGTGTACTACTAGCTTCTCTACCAGGAGCAGCAGTGACATCTATCAATATTGAAGGTGTCTTGCATGAGTTCGACACAGTTCCAGGTGTTCGTGAAGACGTGATGCAAATCATTCTGAACATTAAAGGGATTGCAGTGAAATCATACGTTGAAGACGAAAAAATCATTGAGCTTGACGTTGAAGGCCCTGCTGAAATTACAGCTGGAGACATTTTGACTGACAGTGATATTGAGATTGTAAATCCAGATCATTATCTCTTTACAATCGGTGAAGGTTCTTCTCTAAAAGCGACAATGACTGTTAACAGTGGTCGTGGATATGTACCTGCTGATGAAAACAAAAAAGATAATGCACCAGTTGGAACACTTGCTGTAGATTCTATTTATACACCAGTTACAAAAGTCAACTATCAAGTAGAGCCTGCTCGTGTAGGTAGCAACGATGGTTTTGACAAATTAACCCTTGAAATCTTGACTAATGGAACAATTATTCCAGAAGATGCTTTAGGGCTTTCAGCACGAATCTTGACAGAACATCTTGATTTGTTTACAAATCTTACTGAGATTGCTAAGTCAACTGAAGTGATGAAAGAAGCTGATACTGAATCTGACGATCGTATTTTGGATCGTACGATTGAGGAACTGGACTTGTCTGTGCGTTCATACAACTGTTTGAAACGTGCCGGTATCAACACTGTGCATGATTTGACAGAAAAATCTGAAGCAGAGATGATGAAAGTACGAAATCTTGGACGCAAGAGTTTGGAAGAAGTGAAACTCAAACTCATTGACTTGGGTCTTGGATTAAAAGATAAATAAAGGAGGAATACATGGCTTACCGTAAACTAGGACGCACTAGCTCACAACGTAAAGCAATGCTTCGCGATTTGACAACTGACCTTTTGATCAACGAATCAATCGTGACAACTGAAGCTCGTGCTAAAGAAATCCGTAAAACTGTTGAAAAAATGATTACTCTAGGTAAACGTGGTGATTTGCATGCACGTCGTCAAGCAGCTGCTTTCGTACGTAATGAAATCGCATCTGAAAACTATGATGAAGCAACTGATAAGTACACTTCTACTACAGCACTTCAAAAATTGTTCTCAGAAATCGCACCTCGTTATGCTGAACGTAACGGTGGATACACTCGTATCCTTAAAACTGAACCACGTCGTGGTGATGCTGCGCCAATGGCGATCATCGAATTAGTATAAAATCATCAATTTTGTTGAGTGTTATGATGATGGAGTCTTGTGCTCTTAGTCTAGCTCTGGTCTACCGCTGGGACTTCGGTCCTAGCGGGAACACTCATCATCATTTGATAGGGTAGACGCTTGTTTACGAAATTGTTTTTTTCTTAAGAACAACTTCGTAAGCAGGCGTTTTTTAGTATTTTCTATGGAAATATGCTATACTAGGAAAAAAGAAAATCAAAAACGTTCAGGTTTTCTAAAAATCGTAGAAATGGGGTATAAGGATGAAGGCTATTATTACAGTGGTTGGTAAGGACAAGGCTGGGATTGTTGCAGGCGTGTCTACTAAGATTGCAGAGTTGGGTTTGAATATTGACGATATTTCTCAGACGGTGTTGGATGAATACTTTACTATGATGGCGGTCGTTTCTAGTGACGAAAAACAGGATTTCACTTATCTACGAAATGAGTTTGAAACTTTCGGTCAGACCTTGAATGTCAAAATCAATATTCAAAGTGCGGCGATTTTTGACGCTATGTATAATATCTAGGAGGTGGCTATGGATATTAGACAAGTTACAGAAACCATTGCCATGATCGAGGAGCAGAACTTCGATATCAGAACCATCACCATGGGGATTTCCCTTTTGGACTGTATTGATCCAGATATCAATCGTGCTGCTGAAAAGATTTACCAAAAAATCACCACTAAAGCTGCAAATTTAGTGGCTGTAGGAGACGAAATTGCTGCAGAACTTGGGATTCCGATTGTCAATAAACGGGTATCGGTGACTCCAATTTCTTTAATTGGTGCTGCGACTGATGCGACAGACTATGTTGTTTTGGCAAAAGCACTTGACAAGGCTGCCAAGGAGATTGGTGTTGACTTTATTGGTGGATTCTCAGCTTTGGTACAAAAAGGCTACCAAAAAGGAGATGAAATTCTCATCAATTCTATCCCCCGCGCTCTAGCTGAGACAGACAAGGTTTGTTCGTCTGTTAACATTGGCTCGACCAAGTCAGGTATCAACATGACTGCGGTCGCTGATATGGGACGTATCATCAAGAAAACAGCTGCGCTATCAGATATGGGTGCGGCCAAGTTGGTCGTATTTGCTAATGCTGTTGAGGACAATCCTTTTATGGCAGGGGCTTTCCACGGTGTTGGCGAAGCAGATGTTATCATTAATGTCGGGGTTTCGGGTCCTGGTGTGGTCAAGCGTGCCTTGGAAAAGGTTCGTGGACAGAGCTTTGATGTAGTAGCGGAAACAGTCAAGAAAACGGCCTTTAAGATTACTCGTATCGGTCAATTAGTTGGTCAGATGGCTAGTGAGAGACTTGGTGTTGATTTTGGAATTGTCGATCTAAGCTTGGCGCCAACTCCTGCAGTTGGCGATTCTGTGGCTCGTGTCCTTGAGGAAATGGGCCTAGAAACAGTTGGTACGCATGGGACGACGGCTGCCCTCGCTCTTTTGAATGACCAAGTTAAGAAGGGCGGAGTGATGGCTTGTAACCAAGTCGGTGGCTTGTCAGGTGCTTTTATCCCCGTTTCTGAAGATGAGGGGATGATTGCTGCGGTACAAGATGGCTCTCTGAATTTAGAGAAACTAGAGGCCATGACGGCTATCTGTTCTGTTGGACTGGATATGATTGCCATTCCGGAAGATACGCCTGCTGAAACCATTGCAGCTATGATTGCGGATGAGGCGGCAATTGGTGTTATTAACATGAAAACAACGGCTGTCCGTATTATTCCAAAGGGCAAAGAAGGCGATATGATTGAGTTTGGTGGCTTGCTAGGGACAGCTCCAGTTATGAAGGTTAACGGGGCTTCGTCTGTTGATTTCATCTCTCGCGGTGGGCAAATCCCAGCTCCAATCCATAGTTTTAAAAATTAATAAAAAAGAGAGAAGATTTAAGTTGGGTTTAAGGATGACTGTGTATACTATGATCATTAAATAAAGATCTCCTAACTTTATTTAATTAGAATCCTAAACTTTTTCATAATAATCTCCTAGGAAAGCTACCGTTAGGGTAGCTTTTCTTGTGGGAAAATTACGAGAGCGGGCTTTACTGTTGAAAGCCGAATATTTCTTTGATCCATGATATAATAGAAGAAAATGGAGGATAGAAAATGTCTAAAGTAAGATTGTACTTGGCCCGTCATGGGAAAACGATGTTTAACACGATTGGACGTGCTCAAGGATGGAGTGATACGCCTCTAACCGCAGAAGGTGAGTTGGGAATCCATGAACTGGGAATTGGCTTACGAGAGTCTGGTTTGCAGTTTGATCGAGCTTATTCTAGTGATTCAGGGCGCACTATTCAAACCATGGGAATTATCCTGGAAGAACTTGGCTTGCAGGGGAAAATTCCTTATCGAATGGATAAGCGAATCCGTGAGTGGTGCTTTGGTAGTTTTGATGGAGCCTATGATGGGGATCTCTTTATGGGAATCATTCCTCGTATCTTTAAGGTCGACCATGTTCATCAGTTGTCCTATGCAGAGCTAGCAGAAGGCTTGGTAGAGGTTGATACAGCTGGCTGGGCAGAAGGCTGGGAAAAACTCAGTGGTCGAATCAAGGAAGGATTTGAAGCGATTGCCAAAGAAATGGAAGAACAAGGTGGGGGAAATGCCCTCGTTGTCAGCCATGGAATGACGATTGGAACCATTGTTTATCTGATCAATGGTATGCATCCGCATGGTCTAGATAATGGTAGCGTGACGATTCTTGAATATGAGAACGGTCAGTTTACGGTCCAAGTCGTTGGCGACCGTAGCTATCGGGAACTGGGACGTGAGAAGATGGAAGAAAATAAGCATTGATAGAAGATAGCTCCTCAGAGGAGCTAATTTTTTTATTCAGCTAAGCAAGAGTGCTTTTAGAGCCAATCTTTCTTGATAAGGGAGGGGAAAAGATTCTTTCTCGTCTTTCAAATTCCCCCAAAAATGGTATAATAGTAACATCATAAAATTGGAGAAATAGCATGAGTTTTTACAATCATAAAGAAATTGAGCCTAAGTGGCAGGGCTACTGGGCTCAACATCATACATTTAAGACAGGAACAGATGCCTCAAAACCGAAGTTTTATGCTCTCGATATGTTCCCATATCCTTCAGGAGCTGGATTGCACGTAGGACACCCAGAAGGTTATACAGCAACGGATATTCTCAGCCGTTACAAACGTGCGCAAGGCTACAATGTCCTTCATCCAATGGGTTGGGATGCCTTTGGTTTGCCTGCAGAGCAATACGCTATGGATACGGGGAATGACCCAGCAGAATTTACAGCGGAAAACATTGCCAACTTCAAACGTCAAATCAATGCGCTTGGATTCTCTTACGACTGGGATCGTGAAGTCAACACAACAGATCCAAACTATTACAAGTGGACTCAGTGGATCTTCACCAAGCTCTACGAAAAAGGCTTGGCCTATGAAGCCGAAGTGCCAGTAAACTGGGTTGAGGAACTAGGAACAGCCATTGCTAACGAAGAAGTCCTTCCTGATGGAACTTCTGAGCGTGGTGGCTATCCCGTTGTCCGCAAACCAATGCGCCAATGGATGCTCAAAATTACGGCCTATGCAGAGCGCTTGCTTAACGACTTGGATGAACTGGATTGGCCAGAATCTATCAAGGATATGCAACGTAACTGGATTGGGAAATCAACTGGTGCCAATGTAACCTTCAAAGTAAAAGGTACGGATAAGGAATTCACCGTCTTTACCACTCGTCCTGACACCCTTTTCGGTGCGACATTCACAGTCTTGGCTCCTGAGCATGACTTGGTTGACGCTATCACAAGTCCAGAGCAAGCTGATGCAGTTGCAGACTACAAACACCAAGCTAGCCTCAAGTCAGACTTGGCTCGTACAGATCTTGCCAAAGAAAAAACTGGTGTATGGACTGGTGCTTATGCCATCAACCCTGTCAATGGCAAGGAAATTCCAATCTGGATTGCGGACTATGTTCTTGCTAGCTATGGTACAGGTGCGGTAATGGCTGTTCCTGCCCACGACCAACGTGACTGGGAATTTGCTAAACAATTTGACCTTCCAATCGTAGAGGTGCTGGAAGGTGGAAACGTTGAAGAGGCTGCTTACACAGAAGATGGACTTCATGTCAATTCAGACTTCCTAGATGGCCTTAACAAGGAAGACGCTATTGCTAAGATTGTGGCTTGGTTGGAAGAAAAAGGTTGTGGGGAAGAGAAGGTGACCTACCGTCTCCGCGACTGGCTCTTCAGTCGTCAACGTTACTGGGGTGAGCCAATTCCAATCATTCATTGGGAAGATGGGACTTCAACAGCTGTTCCTGAAAGTGAATTGCCACTTGTCTTGCCAGTCACCAAGGATATCCGTCCTTCAGGTACAGGGGAAAGCCCATTGGCTAACTTGACAGACTGGCTTGAAGTGACTCGTGAAGATGGTGTCAAAGGTCGTCGTGAAACAAACACTATGCCACAATGGGCAGGTTCAAGTTGGTACTACCTCCGCTATATCGACCCACATAACACAGAAAAATTGGCCGATGAGGATCTCCTCAAACAATGGTTGCCAGTGGATATCTACGTGGGTGGTGCGGAGCACGCTGTACTTCACTTGCTCTATGCTCGTTTCTGGCACAAATTCCTCTATGACCTCGGTGTTGTTCCGACTAAGGAACCATTCCAAAAACTTTTCAACCAAGGAATGATTTTGGGAACAAGCTACCGTGACCACCGTGGGGCTCTTGTGGCGACTGACAAGGTTGGAAAACGTGACGGTTCCTTCTTCCATGTGGAAACAGGAGAAGAGTTGGAGCAAGCACCAGCTAAGATGTCTAAATCCCTCAAGAACGTTGTCAACCCAGACGACGTGGTGGAACAATACGGTGCCGATACCCTTCGTGTCTACGAAATGTTCATGGGACCACTTGACGCTTCGATTGCTTGGTCAGAAGAAGGTCTGGAAGGAAGCCGTAAGTTCCTCGACCGTGTTTATCGTTTGATTACAAGTAAAGAAATCGTTGCGGAAAACAATGGTGCTCTTGATAAGGTTTACAATGAAACAGTCAAATCTGTCACTGAGCAAATCGAGTCTATGAAATTCAACACAGCCATTGCCCAACTCATGGTCTTTGTCAATGCTGCTAACAAGGAAGACAAACTCTATGTGGATTATGCTAAAGGATTTATCCAATTGATTGCCCCATTTGCACCTCACTTGGCAGAAGAACTCTGGCAAACTGTTGCTGCAACAGGTGAATCCATCTCTTATGTAGCTTGGCCAGCATGGGACGAAAGTAAATTGGTCGAAGACGAAATCGAAATCGTCGTCCAAATCAAAGGAAAAGTTCGTGCCAAACTCATGGTCGCTAAAGATCTATCACGCGAAGAATTGCAGGAAATTGCTCTCGCTGACGAAAAAGTCAAAGCAGAAATTGACGGCAAGGAAATCGTGAAGGTGATTAGTGTACCAAATAAATTGGTTAATATTGTTGTAAAATAACCGATTTAGTTGCTCATTTGCAACCTCAAACAGTACCCCAAACTGTTTGAGCTAACTAAACTCGTTAATATCGTTGTGAAATAAGATAGGAATCCTTCAGAGTAGAATCTGAAGGATTTTTAAATTGGATTATGCTATAATAGTCCCAACTAAGATAAAAACACAGCTCTGGTTGGTAGTCCAGACGTAGGTAAGCCTATCAGTAACCTTCCTCCTTGGTTGTCCATTCTTAGGGATAGATTTAAGGAGGTGCTGTCATGGAAATTGTTTCAATTGGCTTGACAGTTTATTTTGAAGATGGATTTTGGCATGGATTGTTTGAACAAGAGTATGAGGGAACTTATCAAGTTTGTCGTGTGACATTTGGTCAGGAACCAAAAGAGGATGAAATTTTGAAACTTTTACAGACTCAGTTTGCTCGGTTATCTTTTAGTCCAGAAGCAATAGTCAAACAGCATGTGAAGATTAAGAATCCGAAGCGTCTGCAGCGAGTTGTAAAGAAACAGGTGAAGCAGAAAGTTTCTTCTAAGTCACAAGAGCTCTTGCAGTTGCAGCACGAGGAACGAAAAAAGCATTCAAAACAACAGTCCAGTCTCCAAAAGCAATTGCTCAAGCAAGAGAAATTTGAACGCAAACAGCAAAAACGTAGAGAGAAGCACAAGGGGCATTAACTCACTCGTTTCCATATGTGATCATTCCTCCATAAACTGGGGGGATGATTTTTATAAGAGGGGTTTGCATTGTTGAATCGAAAACCAAGTGTTTCCTAAAATTTTCATTAAGATATGTTATACTATATTCAAGGAATGAACAAGGAGAAAGCTATGCCAATAAACGAATATGGTCAGATGATTGGTGAGTCAATGGAAGGTTATACACCAGGAGAACTGCCTTCCATTGATTTCTTAGAAGGGCGCTACGCTCGGATAGAGGCTCTTTTGGTGGAAAAGCATGCAGAGGATTTGCTAACTGTTTATGGTCCAGATACTCCTCGGGAGATGTGGACCTACCTCTTTCAGGAACCAGTGGCAGATATGGAGGAACTGGTTAGCCTTTTAAATCAGATGTTGGCTCGTAAGGACCGTTTTTACTATGCGATTATAGATAAGGCAACTGGTAAGGCCTTGGGGACTTTTTCTCTCATGCGCATTGACCAGAATAACCGAGTAATAGAAGTGGGTGCTGTCACTTTTTCTCCAGAACTCAGGGGAACACGTATAGGGACAGAGGCTCAATATCTCCTAGCTCGCTATGTTTTTGAGGAGCTTAACTATCGTCGCTATGAGTGGAAATGTGATTCTCTAAATCTCCCATCAAGACGAGCCGCGGAACGTTTGGGCTTTGTTTATGAAGGAACCTTCCGTCAGGCAGTTGTTTATAAGGGGCGTACGAGGGATACGGATTGGCTTTCTATGATTGATAAGGACTGGCCTCAAGTTAAAGCTCGTTTGGAAGTATGGCTGGCTCCTGAAAATTTTGATAAAAATGGACGGCAGTACAAGAGCTTAAGAGAATTCTGAGAGGTGTTGAGATGAGTACTATTAGAAGGCAAGAAATTGTCAAGCTAGAGGATGTTTTGCATCTCTATCAGGCAGTTGGATGGACAAATTATATACATCAACCTCAGATGTTGGAGAAAGCCTTGTCTCACTCATTAGCGATTTATCTAGCACTTGATGGCGATGCCGTGGTGGGCTTGGTCCGTTTGGTCGGAGATGGTTTTTCATCGGTTTTTGTCCAGGATTTGATCGTTTTGCCTAGCTATCAGCGCCAAGGGATTGGCAGTGCCTTAATGAAAAAAGCTTTAGAGGATTACAAAGATGCCTATCAAGTCCAACTAGTGACCGAACATACAGAAAAAACCTTGGGATTCTATCGTTCTCTGGGATTTAAAACCTTATCTACTTACGATTGCACAGGAATGATTTGGGTGGATCGAAAAAGATAAAAAAATTATTTTTTCTTAAGTAAAGTTTAAGTCTCCTCGTGTATTATATAGTTATTAGATAAAGACCTCCTAATACTCTTCGAAAATCTCATCACCCTTCGTTAGAGTCGACTTAGCTAACTATAGTTATGCTTGCGTCTATCTGCCTAGTCTGATTTCGATTTTCATTGAGTACCCTTTATTTAATGAAATCCCAAACTTTTCTTTTTCATCATAATCTCCTAAAGAAGTCACCCAATCAGGTGGCTTTTTTGTGACTTGAGAAAGGAAATTTCATTTTGGAAAAAATTTTTCTAAAAAAATGATAAATCAGAAAAAAGTTAAGGTAATTTTAAGTCTCCTCGTGTATCATATAGTCATTAGATAAAGACCTCCTAACTTTATTTAATGAAATCCTAATCCTTTCTTTTTCATAATAATCTCCCTAAAGAGGCCACCCAATCAGGTGGCTTTTTTGTTTGAAAAAACTCCTTAGAAAAGACTAAGGAGAAAGAATCATGTTTTCTTTTTAAGTTGTTGATTTCGATACTGTCGAGGTGTTAAGTGATAGTGCTGCTTAAATTGACGGTTGAAGTTTGAAAGGTTGGTGAAACCGACTTGGCTTGCAATTTCTTGAATACTGAGGTTGGTTTGGACGAGTTTCTCACAGGATTTTTCAAGACGTAACTGGAGCAGGTAGTCCATACAACTGGCTCCAGTATGTTGCTTGAAAATACTCATAAAGTGATTTTTACTATATCCAAATGTTGCAGCCAGTTGCTCAATATGAATGGGTTCTGAGTAGTGCTGTTCAAGGTAGCAAATCACTTCTTTTAGTTTTTGGTATTTTTGGTAGGTATCATCTGTATAGTGTCGATTGACGTATCGATACTTAAAGAGAAGATGGAGCAATTCGTATAGTTTAGATTTTATGAGTAGATCGTAGTATATGCCTTTTTCTTCAAGGATAGAAAAGAGGGAAAGAAGGCAGGATTGAATTTGATCATAGGCCTTATCGCCTGGTGATATTTGAGGAGTAAGGCAAAAGTGACCAGAGTGGAGGGGTTGGATATAGCGTTGGCTAAAACTGTCAATTTGACTTCTACCTAGGAAATCTAAATGGATACGAAAAATTGTTGAAATTTGTTCTTGATTTTCAATAGGGTAGATAGCGTGAGGAGACGTTGGCTGAATTAGGAAAATATCACCTTCATGACTTTCAAAGCGCTCAGAGTTGATATAGAAGGTAGCAGTTCCTTTTTTGACATAGATTATCTCGAATTCAGGATGCCAATGATAAATTGTATTAGAAGATTGCTTGGATAGGATTTGTTTTTCAAAATCATATGGGAAGTCAGATGGGTTATCTCGTAAGGAACGTGAACGGTCTGCCATGGTAAATCCTCCCAATATACTATTACTACGTTTATTATACCAAAAAAACTTCCTTAACTAGGAAGTTTTCGGGCTTTAAGCTTTCTTTTTCATATAAAAAATAGTAAGCATAAGTCCAATGAAGGCCAAAGCAATAGCCACATAAAAAGCTACACTATAATTTCCATTATTAGCCATTGCCATTTGAACAGCGACTTTGGGAGCGAAAAATGCTGCTAAAGAATATCCAGTGAAGACGATACCGTAGTTGACCCCTTGATTTGCAGGACCGTAATTTTCCATGACGATAGATGGGAAGACCCCCATAACACCGCCAAAGCAGATACCAAGTCCAATAATTCCTAAGGTAAACCCGAATTGACCAGGGACGATAGTTAGGGAGAATAAAGCTAGGACAATGACAGAATAAATAATCAATAAGGTCTTTGAACGGCCGATTTTATCAGAAAGTGATCCCCAGATAAAACGACCACTAGAGTTTGCGATTGAATAAAGAGAGACATAGAGAGCTGCAGTGCCTGCAGAGAGTCCAAACATTGATTGACCGATTGGTGATGCTTGAGAGGCAATCATCAAACCAGAAAAGGCGCCAACAAAGAACATGCTAATGATAATGTAAAACAGAGGACTTTGTAGCATTTGTTTCCAGTTTTTATTAGTAGGTCCTTGCTTCGTTTGTACTGGAGCTTTCCAGCCTGCTGGTTGGTAGCCACTTGGAGCTGCCTTAATAAAGAAAATTGCACAGATGATAACAACAATATAGACTAGCCCAATTGTACGAAAAGCAAAGAAGGCATCTTGTTGTTGAATGAGATTGCTCGCGACTGGGGAAGCGATGACTGCGGCAAATCCCATTCCGCCTGTCAGAATTCCAGAGGCTAAGCCACGTTTATCAGGGAAGAGACGAAGTGAATTGGAGAGGGCACCCGAATAGGCAAAACCTTGACCAAGCCCGGCCATTAATCCATAGGTCAAATAAAGCATGGCTGGTGAATTGGCATAGCCGGTTAAGTAAAATCCACTAGCAAATAGGAGAGCGCCGAGGGCGATGGTCCATTTTACATAACCTTTGTCAACTAAATAACCTCCAAGAATCATGGGGATAGGGCCGATTGCAGAGTTGATAGCAAATGCTAACATAATATCAGACATGGACCAGCCTGTTGAACTGCTAAGTGGTCCGGCAAAAACAGAAAAGGAATAGACGGCACCTGTGCAAAGAAGAATGGCTGTAGACGCGACTAAAATCCTCCAACGATTGAATGTCTCTTTCATAAAAACATCCTCCTTAAATGTATATTTTTTCACCAAGACTATATCATAGTTAAGGAAGCCGGTCAATAGTTTAAGAAGATATTTTGTTAATTTTTTCACGAACTTGTACTAAAGTACGATAATCTGATAGAATAACACGGTCTTTATTATCAAGGATTTACAAGATTTTCTAAAGTAGTATAATGAAAGTAGATTAAATAAATGAAAGGGGTACCAAGATGAAACTAGTTGCTATCGTTGGAACCAATTCAGATCGCTCAAGCAATCGGAAACTCTTGAAATTTATGCAAAAGCACTTTTCGGATAAAGCCGACATTGAGGTATTGGAAATCAAACAATTGCCAGCATTTAACGAACCTGAGGACAAGCAAGCGCCAGCTGAAGTTCAAGCTTTTTCAGAAAAAATTCTTGCCGCAGATGGTGTGATTATTTCAACACCTGAGTACGACCACACGATACCAGCACCTTTGGCCTCTGCTTTGGAGTGGATTGCTTATACCAGTCGTGCCTTAATCAATAAACCAACTATGATTGTCGGTGCTTCTCTCGGTTTGCTAGGAACCTCTAGAGCGCAGGCACATTTACGTCAGATTTTAGATGCGCCGGAGCTTAAAGCGAGAGTTATGCCTGGTACAGAGTTCTTTCTAGGTCATTCTGAGCAAGTCCTAGATGATGAGTGTCATTTGAACAATCCTGAAAAGGTTGCAGAACTAGAAGAACATTTTTCAGAGTTTCAAAATTTTGTTGAACTAACAAAGGCTTTGGTCAAACCAGAAGATACAAATCGTAAGAAATCTTTCATTTGGGAAGAATGGTTGAAAGCATAAGTATTTCAAGAAAGGAGAACAATCCATGAAATTAGTAGCTATTGTTGGGACTAATGCAAAAAAATCCTATAATCGCAACCTGTTGCAATTTATGAAAAGACATTTTGCTCAGAAAGCGGATATTGAGATTTTAGAGATAACAGATGTACCAATGTTCAATGAAACAGATGATCAAACAGATACACCTATTATTCAGAAGTTTAATCAAGCTATTTCAGAAGCTGATGGTGTCATTATCTCGACACCCGAGCACAATCATACGATTCCATCAAGTTTGAATAGCTTGCTCGAGTGGTTGTCCTTTAACATTCATCCACTAGACGGAAAGCCGACCATGATTGTCGGAGCTTCTTACGATATTCAAGGTTCTTCACGTGCCCAACTTCATCTTCGTCAGATTCTGGATGCTCCTGGGGTAAATGCAACAGTTATGCCAGGTAGTGAGTTTTTACTTGGTCGAGCGCATCGAGCATTTGATGATAATGGAGATTTGATTGATGAGCGAACCGTTGATTTCCTAGATAGTTGTTTTTACCGCTTCCTTCGCTTTGTATCTGTTGCAAACCAACTAAACCTTCCTGAAGAGGTTCGCTTTGAACCGGGGACTTACCATGTTACAACTGAAGGCCATAATGGTAAATTGCCGATGGATGTCACGGTTTCTGAGGACCGTATTGAAAAAATCGAAATCGATTCTTCTGGAGAATCTTCAGGAATCGCAGATGTCGTCTTTACCCGTATCCCAGCGGAAATCATTGAGGGACAGACCTTAAACGTTGATGCGGTGTCAGGAGCTTCTGTGACTTCAAATGGTGTCTTGGACGGAGTTGCTCGCGCAGTCAAACAAGCTGGTGCAAATCCAGATGTTTTACGGAAACGTTCAAAAGCACCATCTGCCCTAGATAAAGAAGATAAAACCTATCAAGCAGACGTTGTCGTCGTCGGAGGTGGAGGAGCTGGTTTAGCTGCGGCTGCTGCAGTTTTACAAGCTGGTAAGAAGCCAATTGTTGTTGAGAAATTCCCAGCAATTGGAGGAAATACTGTTCGTGCAGGTGGTCCAATGAATGCACCAGATCCAGCATGGCAAGGAACCTTCGCAGCTCATCCAGGTGAAGCTCATACGCTTCAAGAATTGATTGCGACAGATGAATCAACGATTGACCCAGAATATCTAGAGGACTTTAGAGCCTTGAAAGTTGAGGTTGAGCAGTATTTGCAGGACCCAAGCTATTTGTTTGACTCTACCTTACTTTACCGTATCCAAACCTATATTGGTGGGAAACGAAAAGATTTACAAGGAAATGAAATTCATGGCCAATACGATTTGGTTTCTGTTTTAACCGAACGGGCCCTAGAGTCTGTTCGTTGGTTGGAAGACATCGGTGTTGAATTTGTTCGTAGTGAAGTGACAATGCCAGTTGGAGCCCTTTGGCGTCGTGGCCATAAGCCGGTCCAACCAATGGGGTATGCCTTTATATCTGTCCTACAAAAATATGTTCTAGAGCATGGTGGCAAGATCTTGACTGACTCTCCAGTTAAAGAATTGCTTGTAAAAGACGGGGCTGTCAAGGGTGTCAGAGCAGAAGGTCGAAACGGTCAAACCATCATTGTCAATGCAGATGCCGTTGTTCTAGCTTCTGGAGGATTTGGTGCCAATACAAAGATGCTACAAAAATACAATACCTACTGGACTGAAATAGCAGATGATATTGCCACTTCTAATACACCAGCTGTAACAGGAGATGGTATTCTTTTAGGACAAAGTGTAGGTGCAGATCTAGTGGGTATGGGCTTTAGTCAAATGATGCCAGTATCCGATCCAGTGACAGGAGCTCTTTTCTCAGGACTTCAAGTTCCTCCAGCAAACTTCATCATGGTAAATACTGAAGGGAAGCGCTTTGTAGATGAGTACGGTAGCCGAGACAAGCTATCTCAAGCGGCGATTGATAATGGAGGCTTGTTCTATCTAATCGCAGATGAACGTATCAAGGAAACTGCCTACAATACTAGCCAAGAAAAAATCGATGCCCAAGTTAAAGCAGGCACTCTTTACCGTGCAGATACGATAGAAGAGTTGGCTGTTCAGATTGGTATGAATCCAGAGGTGTTAGCAGATACAATCAAGAAGTATAACTCTTATGTGGATGCAGGTTTTGATCCTGAATTTAATAAAGGTAGTTTTGATCTCAAGTGTGAGGTTGCGCCATTTTACGCAACACCGAGAAAACCGGCCGTTCACCATACAATGGGTGGACTCAAGATTGATACTTCAACACACGTTTTGAATGAAAACGGTCAGATTATCCCTGGTTTGTATGCTGCCGGAGAAGTCGCAGGTGGACTCCATGCAGGTAACCGTCTAGGAGGAAATTCACTTACGGATATCTTTACTTTTGGACGTATTGCAGGTCAAACAGCTGTTAAAGAAAATTGTTAGTGATTGATTTAAAACCTTAAGCTAACTTTAAGTCTCCTCGTGTATCATATAGTCATTAGATAAAGACCTCCTAACTTTATTTAATGAAATCCTAATCCTTTCTTTTTCATAATAATCTCCCTAAAGAGGCCACCCAATCAGGTGGCTTTTTTGTTTGTGGCTTGGATTTTTGATATAATGGAAACATGAATAGAATTTTAGATAATGAGATAATGGGGGATGAGGAGTTAGTAGAACGTACGCTCCGTCCTCAATACTTACGTGAATATATCGGGCAGGATAAGGTCAAGGATCAGCTCCAAATCTTTATCGAAGCTGCCAAAATGCGGGATGAAGCACTGGATCATGTACTCTTATTTGGGCCTCCAGGTTTGGGAAAAACGACCATGGCCTTTGTCATTGCTAATGAACTAGGAGTCAATCTCAAGCAAACGTCTGGCCCTGTCATTGAAAAAGCGGGTGATCTGGTAGCGATTTTAAATGATTTGGAGCCTGGGGATGTCCTCTTTATTGATGAGATTCATCGCTTGCCCATGTCGGTGGAAGAGGTGCTCTATAGTGCTATGGAGGACTTCTACATTGATATCATGATTGGGGCTGGAGAAGGCAGTCGCAGTGTCCATTTAGACTTGCCACCATTCACCTTGATTGGTGCAACGACCCGTGCGGGGATGCTTTCAAATCCTTTGCGGGCACGTTTTGGGATTACAGGTCATATGGAATACTATGCCCATGCTGACTTGACGGAAATTGTTGAACGGACGGCAGATATTTTTGAGATGGAAATCACTCATGAGGCAGCTTCGGAGTTGGCCTTACGCAGTCGTGGAACTCCTCGTATCGCCAATCGTCTCCTCAAGCGCGTGCGCGACTTTGCCCAGATTATGGGGAATGGGGTTATCGATGATGTTATTACCGATAAGGCTTTGACCATGCTAGATGTTGACCATGAAGGCTTGGACTATGTGGATCAGAAAATCCTTCGTACCATGATTGAGATGTACGATGGTGGACCTGTCGGATTAGGAACTCTCTCTGTTAATATTGCTGAGGAGCGCGAGACGGTGGAAGACATGTATGAACCTTACCTGATCCAGAAAGGTTTTATCATGCGGACACGGTCTGGACGGGTTGCAACGGCTAAGGCCTACGAGCATTTAGGTTATGAATACAGTGAAAAATGAGCACGAAATTCTAGAGGCTTTCAGAGAAAATCCAGATATGATGGCCATTTTAACCATCATCCGAGATCTTGGTCTGAAAGATTCGTGGTTGGCAGCAGGTTCTGTCAGGAATTTTATTTGGAATCTCTTGTCAGACAAATCATCTTTTGACCGTGAAACGGATGTGGATGTGATTTTCTTTGATCCAGATATTTCTTATGAGGAAACAGTATCCCTAGAGAAAAAGCTGAGAGAAGATTTCCCTCAGTATCAGTGGGAGTTGAAAAATCAGGTCTATATGCATCTGCACAGTCCCCACACTGTGCCTTACACGAGTTCTCGTGATGCCATGAGTAAATATCCGGAGCGCTGTACGGCGATAGGGCTTCGCTTGCATGCCGACGCAACTTTAGAACTCTTTGCTCCCTATGGTCTCGAGGATATTTTAAAGTTTCAAGTTCGCCCAACACCTCATTTTTTAGAGAATGAGGACCGAATGAAGCTCTATCAAGAACGCTTGTCCAAGAAAAATTGGCAAGAAAAATGGAAAAATCTAACTTTCTCGAATCTCTGAAAAGAAGTTAGTGACTTGATCGCATAAGAATTCTATATGTGAGTTTGTAATCATCACAAGATGAGCAGAGAAATCTAAAGATGCAAAAAATTATATACTCAACAGGAACAACTCATTCAATCTATCATAGCTAACAAAGATACCGAATTTGTGAGATTGAGTGAGAAAAACGTCTATTAAGGCTATCCTTATTGTTCTTGGAAGACAAGACTCCTGGAAAATTATCCCAAGTAACTAACTTGAGCTTGAAAATTGGCATGTAAACGCTTTTGAAAAGTCGTAAATTATGATACAATGTTTAGAGAAATTACTGAGACGAGGATTTAGAAAACAATGAAAGTACATTTCACAAATTTATTTGGGCAAGCATCAACGAGTGTTGCCTTGATGGCGCAGAACAATGTCATGAAAATTGTTCGAGACTTTGGAGTTAACGAACTGGGGATATATTTTTATGATGCAAGCCATGAACCGTGGGAAGAACTGAACTCGCGGATGGATGGAATTGTCGCGGGGGTATCTTATGGAGATGTCGTTTTTTTCCAATCTCCTTCATGGAATAGTGTTGAATGGGACAATCACTTGGTAGAAAAGTTAAAGCTTTCTCATGTAAAAATGGTGATGTTTATCCATGATGTTCAGCCACTAATGTTTGAGAGCAATTATTATCTTATGAAGGCCCACATTGACATGTATAATAAATGTGATGTGGTGGTAGTACCATCCGAACAAATGTACCAGAAACTCGTTTCAGAAGGATTAACCGTCAAGAACTACGTTGTTCAAACACTCTGGGATCTTCCCCATGATTTGGAACTCTATACTCCAAAGTTTGAGAAAAAATTAATCTTCTCAGGAGACCCATCTCGTTTTCCACATATTGTTGACTGGAAACACAGTACCCCCCTGCACGTTTATGCTACGAGAGCAGAGGGAGTAGATTATTCCAAAGTCCATCTTGAGGGGTGGCGAACTCAGCAGGAATTATTGTTGGAGTTGTCTAAAGGAGGAGGCTTTGGCCTAGTATGGGGAAATTCCGAAAATCCTGCGGAAGAGCGTGATTACTACAAAGAAAATGTTTCTTATAAGTTGACAACTTATCTGGCTGCGGGTATTCCTGTGGTTGTGCCAGACTATCTTTCTAATGTGGACTATATCCGTGAGAAAGGTTTGGGCTTTGTCGTGTCCAGTTTGGAAGAAGCTAGCCGCGTGGTTCAGGAATGTACGGCAGAAGAGTATGATCAAATGGTCACAAGAGCAAAATATACAGCTTACTTAATTAAAAATGGTTATTTCACAAAGAAATTGTTTATTGATTCCATGATGCTCTTAGATTAGTCAAAAGTCGGTCATCGGTTTACCACATTCAGATTTGGAAAGGCAAAATTTCAAGTCGAAGTTAGCCATCTTAGATAATTAGTTTTTTGTCAACTGTGTAGTGGGATGATGAAAAACCACATCCTGGAGGGAACCAATTTGGTTCTCTCCTTTTTGCTAGATGCTTGAAGCTGATTTCCTCTACTTATAAATTTAGACATAACAAAATACCCCAAAAGCTGTCTAACTTTTTTGGGGGAGGTCATATATGGAGGGGGAGAGGATTACAAAATCATCACCAAGGTCCCAATCGTAATCAGTATACAACCAATGATTGTTTTAAACGTCAGGACATCTTGTAGAAAGAAAAAGGCTAAAACGAGTGTAATGACGAGACTAAACTTATCGACAGCAGATACCTCAGTCGCATTGCCCATCTGCAAGGCCTTGTAGTAGCAGAGCCAGGAGGCACCCGTTGCCAAACCAGACAGGATGAGAAAGAGCCAACTTTTTCTACTGATGTTGACAAGCTCAGTTTGACTATTGGTCAAGAAAACCATAGCCCAAGCCATAAGGATGACGACGACCGTACGAATGGCTGTTGCTAGATTGGACGGAACTCCCTCAATCCCAATCTTGGCTAAAATAGAAGTTAAGGCTGCAAAGACAGCAGATAAAAGTGCGAAGAAAAACCACATGGTAACTACCTCCTCTTTCTATTATAAGTAATCGAATCCTACTTGTCAGTTCTCAAGTGAAATCTTGTTCTAATGGTATTTTAAAAAACTATACCAATTTTTATACTTGACAAGTGAGAAAAACAAGTATATACTGTCTTTGCTGGTTCTGTAAAAGGAAAATCAGACTATACCAATTTAAGGAGAAAGCACAGCTGGTCTGTGTCGTATATACTATGTGTGGAATTGTCGGTGTTGTTGGAAACACAAATGCAACTGATATTTTGATTCAAGGGCTTGAAAAGCTTGAATACCGTGGCTATGATTCTGCGGGGATTTTTGTTCTAGGTGGTGCTGAAAATCATCTAGTCAAAGCTGTCGGTCGTATCGCTGAATTGTCTGCTAAGACAGCTGGTGTTGAGGGAACGACTGGTATCGGACATACGCGTTGGGCGACTCACGGGAAACCAACTGAGGGCAATGCTCACCCACATCGCTCTGAGACAGGACGTTTTGTCTTGGTACACAATGGGGTGATTGAAAACTACCTTGAAATCAAGGAAGAATACCTTGCAGGTCACCACTTTAAAGGACAAACAGATACGGAAATCGCTGTTCACTTGATTGGAAAATTTGCAGAAGAAGATGGTTTGTCAGTTCTTGAAGCCTTCAAAAAGGCCCTTCACATCATTCGTGGTTCTTATGCCTTTGCCTTGGTTGATTCACAAGATCCTGAAGTCATCTATGTGGCTAAAAATAAATCACCACTTTTGATCGGTCTTGGGGAAGGTTATAACATGGTCTGCTCAGATGCTATGGCTATGATTCGTGAGACTAACCAATACATGGAAATTCATGACCAAGAGTTGGTAATCGTCAAAGCTGATAGTGTCGAAGTTCAAGATTATGACGGCAACAGCCGTGAGCGTGCTAGCTATACTGCCGAGCTTGACTTGTCTGATATCGGTAAGGGAACTTATCCTTACTACATGCTCAAGGAAATTGACGAGCAACCAACAGTTATGCGTAAACTCATCCAAGCCTACACAGATGAGGCGGGTCAAGTAGTGGTTGATCCAGCTATCATCAAGGCTGTTCAAGACGCTGACCGCATCTACATCCTTGCGGCTGGAACTTCTTACCATGCAGGATTTGCTTCTAAGAAGATGTTGGAAGAATTGACAGATACGCCAGTGGAACTTGGAATTTCATCTGAGTGGGGCTACGGTATGCCACTTCTCAGCAAAAAACCACTCTTCATCTTTATCAGCCAGTCTGGTGAAACAGCTGACAGCCGTCAGGTTTTGGTCAAGGCCAATGAAATGGGCATCCCAAGCTTGACAGTGACAAACGTACCCAGTTCAACCCTTTCACGCGAAGCTAACCATACTATGTTGCTTCATGCAGGTCCTGAAATTGCCGTAGCATCAACCAAGGCTTATACAGCGCAAATTGCAGCCCTTGCCTTCCTTGCAAAAGCAGTCGGTGAAGCAAATGGCAATGCTAAAGCACAAGCCTTTGATCTGATTCGTGAATTGTCAATCGTAGCTCAGTCTATCGAATCAACTCTTTCTGAGAAAGAAACCATTGATGCCAAGGTTCGTGACCTTCTTGAAACAACTCGCAACGCCTTTTACATCGGACGTGGTCAAGACTACTATGTAGCCATGGAGGCCAGTCTTAAGCTCAAAGAGATTTCTTACATTCAGTGTGAAGGCTTTGCGGCAGGAGAACTCAAGCATGGAACCATTGCCTTGATTGAAGAAGGAACACCTGTCTTGGCCCTCCTGTCAGATCCAGTCCTTGCCAACCATACTCGTGGAAATATCCAAGAGGTCGCAGCCCGTGGTGCCAAGGTTCTCACTATCGCAGAAGAAAATGTTGCTAAAGACACAGACGACATCGTCCTTACGACCGTACACCCTTACCTCTCACCAATTTCAATGGTCGTACCAACGCAATTAGTCGCTTACTTTGCAACCCTTCACCGTGGCCTTGATGTGGACAAACCGCGTAATCTTGCTAAGTCAGTAACTGTGGAATAAGCTAAGAAAGTCTAGTTGAACTAGGCTTTTTTGCTCTCTCTTGGTATACTTGAGTGAGGAGTATTTTTGCTCGGCTCTAATTTTTATAAGGAGAAGAAAATGAAGAAGAAAAAAAATATTATTGCTATGCTGGTTGGTATCGCCTTATCTAGTTCTTTCTTAATCCGGACAGTTTTGATTCATCAGGAGAGACAAGCGAAAAAGCAAAACATGGAACGGATTGCTGCGGTGCAAGAGACGGTTCAGTCTCAAGATCAAAAGAAAGCTGAAGAGCAGAAAGAACAATTTAAAAAGGCATTTGAAGGTATAGATAGAACTTCCATTCAAATGAAAGACTACGATAGCCACACAAAGATTAATGCGGACTACAGTTTTGGTACAAAGGATGGAGTACACTACCTAGTGGAATTAAAAACAGGGAATAAAGTAGCTCTGGAGGGTGTGGACAAGGCCTTTCCTTTGTCTGTCAAAAACGAGGATACAAACAGTACGGAGCTTGCCCTGGTTGTCCGTAAAGACCAAGCCTGGTACATGATTGATACAAAGGGTGAGACGATTTACACTTTTGAACAAACAGAATTGACAGAAAACTCGAAGTTGACTTTGAAAGACAATAAACTACAGGTAGAATAAGCTAAGAAAGCCTAGTTGATCTAGGCTTTTTCTAATGAGCAAATTTATTGAAAATAAAACTAATTAGTGATAAAATACCCTAAAACTAAAAGAGATAGCGAGGAAACAGGATGGTAGAATTAGGAATTTCAACATTTGGGGAAACAACAGCTCTGGAAGGGACTGGACAGATTTACAGTCATGATGAGCGCATTCGTCAGCTGGTGGCAGAGATAGAGCTGGCTGATAAGGTTGGTTTGGATGTGTACGGGATTGGGGAGCATCATCGGGAGGACTTTGCGGTATCGGCGCCAGAGATTGTTCTTGCAGCTGGGGCAGTCAATACCAAGAAAATCCGTTTGACCAGTGCAGTCAGCATTCTCTCGAGTATGGATCCAATTCGCTTGTTCCAACAATATGCAACCATCGATGCCTTGTCAAATGGACGTGCAGAGATTATGGCTGGGCGTGGTTCATTCACCGAGTCTTTCCCACTGTTTGGCTATGACTTGAAAGACTACGAAGCTCTCTTTGATGAAAAGTTAGATCTGCTTCAGTTGGCAAATGAAAACACCAAAGTGAACTGGCAGGGGCAATTGACTCAAAGCATTGCTGGAAAAGAAGTCTATCCCCGTCCAGTTCAGGACAAATTGCCATTGTGGGTGGCGACAGGTGGTCATGTCGAATCAACAGTGAAGATTGCTCAGGCGGGGCTACCGATTGTATATGCCATTATCGGTGGCAATCCGCGTTACTTCAAGAAATTGATTCAAGCTTATCGTGAGATTGGAAGGGATGCCGGTCATGCAGATAAAGACCTGAAAGTGGGCGCTCATTCTTGGGGTTGGATTGCTGAAGATGGCGAGCAGGCGGTAAAAGATTATTTCCATCCGACCAAGCAAGTGATGGATGCGATTTCTAAGGACCGTCCACACTGGCAGGAGTTGACCTATGAGCAATATCTTGAACAGGTTGGACCAAATGGTGCCATGTTTGTGGGCAATCCAGATCAGGTGGCAGAAAAATTGATTCGCATGATTGAGGATTTAGACTTGGACCGTTTCATGCTCCATCTACCGCTTGGTTCTATGCCACATGATCAAGTTCTGAGAGCTATTGAACTCTTCGGCACACAAGTGGCGCCGAAAATACGTGCTTACTTTGCTATGAAAGAGGAGTTATAAAAAAATTCAATCGGCTTGATAGAAAATCTATATAAACTCCTTTTTGAAAAATAGATGAAAATAAAGAGAATCTTTGAAAGGCTAGTAACATCAAGCTTTTCAGGGATTTTTTTCTTTATAGATATAAAAATTCCCAATCAAGTCAATAGTCAATATATATTGGGAAAAGGAAAAAAGGAATGGTAAGATAGTTTCAATCCAAATGGAAGGAGAAAGGTATGGCAAGTAAAAGAGATCTAGTCTTTAGAGCGATTCGAGGCGATGAAGTGGAAAGAGTTCCTGTGGGATTTTGGTTTCATTTTGTAACACTCGAAGAAAAGAGGCAAGGATTAAATAATCCACGTATCTTTCAAAAAAGTGTTGATGGACATCGCAACTATGTGGAAAGGATTCGTCCTGATTTTGTCAAAATTATGAGTGACGGTTTTTTCCTTTATCCAAGTAATGTCTATAATCCTAAGATTGCAAGCATTCAGGAGCTGACTTCTATTGAGTCGATTAGTGAGGATCACCCATGGATTCAGCAACAGGTGGAAGTGGTACAAGCGATTCGAGAGACCTTTACCGAAGAGATTGCTTCTTTCTACAATATCTTTTCGCCTATCTCCTACCTCAAGCGCTGGTTCCGTACAGAAACTTCTCGAGGAGATAAGGAAGTGGCTGATCTATTGCTAGAAAATCCTGAGCAATTCAGAGCGATTCTAGATGTGATTGCAGGAGATATTGCTATCCTAACTCAGAAAATCATCCAGCAAGGCGGTGTCGACGGGATTTACCTCAGTACCCAGGAAATTCAAGATGAGCGCATCACACCAGCACTCTACCAAACTTACATCGAACCGAGCAATATAGCGATTTTGGAGGCAGCCAATCAGGTGGGTGGGACCAATATCCTCCATATCTGTGGTTTTGAAGGTGCGAGCAATGATGTGACGATATTTAAGGACTATCCAGCTCAAGTGGTCAATTGGGCGACCCACCATGAGGATGTTAGTTTGACACAGGGTCAGGAGTTGTTTCCAGGCAAGGCCGTTTTAGGTGGATTTGAAAATGGCAAGAAAAGCTTGCTTTATCAAGGTTCCAAGGCAGAATTGCAAAATGAAACAAGACGGTTGCTGGCTGAAGCGGGTAGTAAAGGAGTTCTTCTGGGAGCTGACTGTACCGTTCCAGATGACTTTGACTTAGAGAGGTTGGACTGGATTCGGCAGGCAGCGGTTCTCTAAAAGGAGGAGCTATGAAAAGTAAAAGATGGGGCATCTTCATTGCAGTTGTCGGTTTGCTGACCTTGGTTGCCATAAGCGTCGTAAAAAATGGGCACTGCAAAAATGGAGAGAGATGTCGAGGAGTTCAGGATTTTTCCAAGTCCAGTCTCCCCTTTCTACGCTCGAATGATATCGCAAGCAGTTTATTAGTTGAAAAAGTAAGAAATGGAGAATAAGAATGTCAGAAAAAAAAGAATGGGTTTTAAAAGCATTTAGAGGTGAAAAGGTTGATCGTGTGCCAGTTGGCTTTTGGCACCATTTCACATCCGAAGACGAATGGCTACACGGATTTTCAAATCCAGCCATTATCGAGAAGAATATCGAGGGACATAAGCGCTTTATTCGAGAAGTTCAGCCAGACTTTATCAAACTCATGAGTGATGGCTACTTTGCTTATCCAAATCCAGCGATTGCCAAAGGAAAATCACTTCAAGAATTGGCAACCATTCAACCACTCGGACCAGAGCACGCTTGGATAAAAGAGCAGGTTGACTTGGTTAAGAAAATCAAGCAAGAGTTTACAGAAGATATCGTTGCGATTTACAATATTTTTGCTCCTGTGACCTATCTCAAGTGGCTGCTTGGGGAAGTGTCTGGTGGCGATGACCTCATTGCAGACTTTCTGGTGGAAGATCCTGAAGCCCTTAAAAAGGTGTTGGATGTGATTGCAGAGGATATTGCGAGTCTCAGTCGAGCTGTCATCGAAGAGGCTGGTGCTGATGGAATCTACCTCAGCGTGCAAAGCATCCAAGATCAACGAGTGTCAGCAGCAGATTATCAAGCCGTCATTGCACCTAGCGAGATAACGGTTCTGGAAGCAGCTAGTGCTGTTGGTGGCGTCACTGTTCTTCATATCTGTGGTTACGAGGGAGCGCGAAATGATATTCACCTTTTTGCAGACTATCCAGCCCAAGTCTTTAACTGGGCTGTAGGACCAGAGGGAATCACTCTCAAGGAAGGTCGTGAGATTTTCAAGGGACGTACGGTTCTTGGAGGATTCGAAAATGGCAAGACGGGCTTGCTGTATACTGGTAGCAAGGATGCCATTCAGGCTGAAGCAAAGAAACTAGTTGCAGAAGCTGGGGAACAGGGCTTGGTACTTGGGGCAGATTGTACCATTCCAAGTGATATCGCAGTTGAACGTATCCAGTGGGTGAGAGAAGCGCTTGAAAACTAAAGGAGAAAAAGATGAGTAAAAAAGCATGGATTATCGGTGGTGTAGCAGTTGTTGCAGTAATTGGGGCAACGATTATCGGGAGAAGTTTAGCTGGCGCTCCAGCCAAGGAGGGAGAAACGGCTTCGTCTGCTGAAGTCATAACCTTGAAGGTTGCCCATACACAAAACTATGTGCCATATGATTTTGTCAATGAAAAAGGGGAATCAGATGGTTATGAAGTAGCTGTTTTGAAGGCTGTTGATGAGAAGTTAGCAAACTATCAATTTGAATATACGGGTACCAGTGATGACGACCTCTTGATTGGTCTGGAATCAGGCAAGTATGACATCGGAACCAAGGGAGCTTGGTACACAGATGAACGAGCTAAAAAGTTTGTCATTCCATCTGAACCAGTCGGAGCGAGCATCATCGGATTTACTGTCAGAAAAGAAGATGAACAGAAATACAAAACCATTGATGACTTTGCTAAGAATAGAGGGAAATTGGTTCCCATCTCTCCACAGAATGCTCAATGGAATGTCATCACCAGCTACAATGAAAAACATCAGGATGCATCAATTGAGCTGACAGCAGCTGAATCCTTTAAAGTGGCAGATGCCTATGCTTGGGTCTTGGAAGGACGTTATGATGCCTTCTTTGATATCAAGCTGTCCTTTGAAAAAGCAGTTACCGCAGAAGATGGCCCTTACCACCAATATGCGGATAAACTCAGCTGGTTCCCTTACAAGGGTATTCCAACTTATCCCTTGATTCACCGTGATGAAAAGGGTGAGAAATTCGCTAAAGAATACGAAAAAGCAATCAAAGAGTTGAAAGAAGATGGCACGCTTGCTAAGCTATCTCAGCAATACTTTAAAGAAGATGTCTTTAGTTACGTAGACAAAGACTAGACCAGAAATTCCAAGACTAGAGAGGGTTTTGCATGGTTTCTTATGATTTTTCCAAGGTCTTTCAGTTTTTACCGACCTTATGGCAGGCACTTCCTATGACCTTGTCCATTCTCTTTTTTACCACTCTTCTTGGTTCCCTTTTTGGAGGTCTCTTGGCCTGGGCGCAAGTAGGAGAAGACAAGAGTTTTTCAGCGATTTCCAAAGGCTATATTTTCACCCTTCGTTGTACACCGCCGATTGTCTTGCTTTTTCTAGTCTTTTATGGCTTGCCAGAATTTCTGAAATGGTGGCTTGGTTTGGACATCAACAATTGGTCTAAAACTATTTTTGTTCTCTTGACGATGATTCTCTTGTTTGCGGCTATTGTTGCCGAGGTTTTCAAGGCAGCCTATCAAGCTATTCCAAAGGGACAGACAGAGGCCGGACTTAGTATTGGTTTGACTCCAAGTCAAACTTTTTGGAGAATCATTTTTCCCCAAGCTTTTCAAGTTGCTCTTCCCAATATAACGACCGCTATTCTCAATCTCATGCGGGATGCTGCCTTGGCTTATACGATTGGTTTCGTTGATGTTATGGGGGCGGGGAATCTCTTGATCAGTCGCAATTTAGGGAACTACTCTCTGGAAACCTATACGGCAGTTGCGCTTCTTTACTGGGGGATTGCCTTGGTTATTTCTAGCTTGAGTCGTTTGCTTGAGAAGTCTTTGGAAACAAAAGGGAGGTAAGAAATGGATATAGACTATATTGTAAAGGCCTTTCTGGAGACCTTGAAGGGTGTGCCAATCACCTTGATTATCATGATTGTGGCTATGGTCTTAAGCTTTTTACCAGCTCTATTTTTAGCCTTGGGGCAGATCTATAAGGTTCGAGGGGTGAGGAGTTTTTCTCTAGTCTATCTGGCTTTTATCCGAGCGACTCCTCCGATTTTATTGATTCTCTTCTTTTATAGTTTGTTTCCAAGTTTGCTGAATCAATTGTTCAAAAGCATAGGAAGTGACTTTGATATTTTCAAACTTGATCCTCTCTACTATGCCTTTATCATTTATAGTTTGATGACAGTCGGGAGTTTGTCGGAGATTTTGCGTTCAGCTATCTTGACGGTGGACAAGGGACAACTAGAGGCAGCGCATGCAATTGGGCTGACTACGACTCAGGCTTATCTAAGGATTGTTTTTCCTCAAGCCTTGCGCTCAGCCTTGCCAAACTTGGCCAATCTGGTGATCAATATCGTCAAAGGGACATCTCTGGTATTTGTTATGACCATCAAGGATATCACCGCTATTGCTCGTGTGGAAGCGTCCTACGGTTACCAGTATTTTGAGTCATATTTTGTGATCTTTTTGCAGTATATTTTAATCTGTGGTTTGATTCAGTGGGGCTTCTCCCTACTGGAGAAAGGCTATGTGAAAAAAGAAGAGAGAGCAAAAACACCTAGCGCGCGTTTTGTATAGGAGGACAGGATGTTACAAGTAGAACATATCGCAAAAACATTTGGTGAGAGGCAGGTGCTGGGGGATGTCAATCTCCAGGTTAACCAAGGGGATGTCGTCGTTATCTTAGGACCATCAGGTTCGGGGAAAACGACCTTTCTCCGTTGTCTCAACCACTTAGAAAAAGCTGACAGTGGCCGTTTGACCTTGGCAGGAAAAACTTATGACTTGGCCAAATTAAGCAAGAAAGACATTCTAGAAATTCGCCAAAAAACAGCCTTTGTTTTCCAACACTACAATCTCTTTGCAAATAAAACAGCCCTGGAAAATATTCTAGAAGGGCTAATCGTGGCTCGTAAAGTTCCCAAGGAAGAAGCGCTCAAACGTGCAGAATCTGCCTTAGAAAAAGTTGGTTTACTTGCTTATAAGGACTACTACCCTTCACAACTATCTGGAGGGCAACAACAACGAATAGGAATTGCGCGTGCTATTGCCGTCAAGCCCGAGGTGATTTTGCTAGATGAACCAACATCTGCACTAGACCCTGAGTTGGTTGGAGATGTTTTGGATGTTCTGAAACAGTTGGCGGGAGAAGGTGTGACCATGGTGGTCGTCACACATGAGATGGGATTTGCTAGGGATGTCGCTAACCACGTTATTTTCATGGACGGAGGCCGTATCGTAGAGGAGAATAATCCCCACGATTTCTTTAGTCGTCCACAGGAAGAACGAACCAAGCAGTTCCTAGCTCGTATCTTATCAGATGCCACCTATAGTGTAGAATATATGATTTGATAGTGATAGATAAGTGCATTGTGAAAGTAACCTATGAAGCAAAGTTCCAATCTATAAACTATGAAAATAAGGTGTCAGCTTGAAATAACTTTCAGAAAAAGCTAGGTTTTAGACTCAGATTGGCTATTTGATATACTTTTCGTACACTCAAGTGGGCAATCTTATTTTAGATTTTTCATTTCTCAAAAAACTTAAGAAAAATTTAAGCTAGGAGGTGTATACTAAGTTCATAAGTTAAGAGAAACTTAACTTAAACTCCTAAAACTTTTTCATAATAATCTCCCTATAAAATAAAGTCGCCCAATCAGGCGGCTTATTTTTGTCTATCTGTAAGCAGGGCAGTAACTTAGCAATAGAAGAATAGAGGGAAATATGGTATAATGAAACGATAGATTTTTGAATAGGAATAAGATCATGTTTGGATTTTTTAAGAAAGATAAAGCTGTAGAAGTTGAGGTTCCAACACAGGTTCCTGCTCACATTGGCATCATCATGGATGGAAATGGTCGCTGGGCTAAAAAACGGATGCAACCACGGGTTTTTGGTCATAAGGCAGGGATGGAAGCCCTCCAAAAGGTGACCAAGGCAGCTAATAAGATGGGAGTTAAGGTCATCACAGTCTATGCCTTTTCAACGGAAAATTGGACACGCCCAGATCAAGAAGTCAAGTTTATCATGAACTTGCCAGTCGAGTTTTATGATAACTACGTCCCTGAATTGCATGCAAATAATGTTAAGATTCAGATGATTGGGGAGACAGACCGTCTGCCTAAGCCGACTTTTGAAGCTTTGAAAAAAGCAGAGGAATTGACCAAGAACAATACAGGCTTGATTCTCAATTTTGCGCTTAACTATGGTGGTCGTGCTGAAATTACGCAGGCTTTTAAGAGCTTGGCTCAGGAAGTTCTAGATGCCAAAATCAATCCTGGTGATATTACAGAAGATATGATAGGGGATTATCTTTTCACACAACGCCTGCCAAAGGATTTGCGAGATCCTGATTTGATTATCCGTACGAGTGGCGAGTTGCGTTTGAGTAATTTCTTGCCATGGCAAGCAGCCTATAGTGAGCTTTACTTTACGGATACCTTGTGGCCTGATTTTGATGAAGCATCTTTGAAGGAGGCTATTACGGCCTATAATCGTCGCAATCGCCGTTTTGGAGGAGTTTAGGAGAAGATATGACCAAGGATTTACAAAAGAGAACATTGTTTGCGGTATTGGCCCTGGCTATTTTCCTTCCAGTCTTATTTGTGGGAGGACTCTTGTTGCAGATAGGGATTGGTTTGTTAGCCATGCTGGCTGTCCATGAACTCTTGCAGATGAAAGGGCTAAATACCATGACCATTGAGGGAGCTTTGACTCTCTTTGCGACCTTCGCCCTAACAATCCCCTTAGAAAATTATCTAACTTTTTTGCCAGTTGATGGGAATGTGGTTGCCTATAGTGTTCTGATTACAATAATGCTAGGGACGACTGTTTTCAGTAAAAGCTATACGATTGAAGATGCAGTTTTCCCGATTGCTATGAGTTTTTATGTTGGTTTTGGCTTTAACGCCTTACTAGATGCTCGGGTGGCAGGTTTTGACAAGGTGCTTCTGGCCCTCTTTATCGTCTGGGCGACTGATAGCGCAGCTTACCTAATAGGGATGAATTTTGGGAAGCATAAGTTGGCACCAAGAGTTTCTCCCAATAAGAGTATTGAGGGCTTTATCGGTGGTATTCTAGGTGCGGTACTGGTAACTGCAATCTTCATGCTAGTAGATAGCACAGTTGCTCTCCCTTATGGGATTTATAGAATGAGCCTCTTTGCTGTCTTCTTCAGTGTGGCAGGTCAGTTTGGTGATTTGATTGAGAGTGCTATGAAACGCCATTTCGGTGTCAAGGATTCAGGGAAATTTATCCCGGGGCATGGTGGTGTGTTGGATCGTTTTGACAGTATGCTAGTTGTCTTTCCTATCATGCACTTGTTTGCCCTCTTCTAAAGAAAGGAATATTGAATGATTGGATTGCTAACCTTTATCCTCGTTTTTGGGATTATTGTGGTGGTGCATGAGTTTGGACATTTTTATTTTGCCAAGAAATCAGGCATTTTAGTTCGTGAATTTGCCATTGGTATGGGGCCCAAGATTTTTGCCCATATTGGTAAGGATGGCACTGCTTATACCATTCGGATGCTCCCTCTAGGTGGCTACGTTCGTATGGCTGGTTGGGGCGATGATGCGACGGAAATCAAGACAGGAACCCCAGTCAGTTTAACACTTGCTGATGATGGTAAGGTCAAACGGATCAACCTCTCAGGGAAGAAGTTGGATCAAACGGCTCTTCCTATGCAGGTAACCCAGTTTGATTTCGAAGATAAGCTCTTCATTAAAGGCTTGGTCTTGGAAGAAGAAAAGACCTTTGCTGTGGATCACGATGCAACAGTTGTTGAGGCAGATGGTACCGAAGTACGCATCGCTCCTCTGGATGTACAGTATCAAAATGCTTCTATCTGGGGCAAGCTGATCACCAACTTTGCAGGTCCTATGAATAACTTTATCTTAGGTGTTGTTGTTTTTTGGATCTTGATCTTTTTGCAGGGCGGTGTTAGAGATACTCAGACAAATCTCTTTCATGTCATGCCAGAGGGCGCTTTGGCTAAGATGGGTGTAGCTGAGACAGCTCAAATTACCAAGGTCGGCTCACATGAGGTTAAGAATTGGCAAGATTTAACCCAGGCTGTGGAAGCAGATACCAAGGACAAGACTGCCCCGACCTTGGATGTGACCATTTCTGAAAATGGTAGCGAAAAACAAGTTACTGTGACTCCAGAAGAGAATCAAGGACGCTATATTCTCGGGGTTCAACCGGGGGTCAAGTCAGACTTTCTATCCATGTTTGTTGGTGGGTTTACAACCGCTGCTGACTCAGGGCTCCGTATCCTTTCGGCTCTGAAAAACTTGATTTTCCATCCTGACTTGAACAAACTCGGTGGCCCCGTTGCCATCTTTAAGGCAAGTAGCGATGCTGCTAAAAATGGTCTTGAGAATGTCCTCTATTTCCTAGCCATGATTTCCATCAATATCGGGATTTTTAATTTGATTCCTATCCCAGCTTTGGATGGTGGAAAGATTGTGCTCAATATCCTAGAGGCTATCCGCCGGAAACCCCTTAAACAAGAAATTGAAACCTATGTCACCATGGCTGGTGTAGTTATCATGGTTGTCTTGATGCTAGCTGTGACCTGGAATGACATTATGCGACTCTTCTTTTAGATAATCGAGGAATATTATGAAACAAAGTAAAATGCTAATCCCTACGCTTCGCGAAATGCCAAGCGATGCTCAAGTTATCAGCCACGCCCTTATGTTGCGTGCTGGTTATGTTCGTCAAGTTTCTGCAGGTGTTTATTCTTACCTACCACTTGCTAACCGTGTGATTGAAAAGGCTAAGAACATCATGCGCCAAGAGTTTGATAAGATTGGTGCGGTGGAAATGTTGGCTCCTGCCCTTCTCAGTGCCGATCTTTGGCGTGAATCAGGCCGTTATGAAACCTATGGTGAAGACCTTTATAAACTGAAAAACCGTGAAAAGTCAGACTTTATCCTAGGTCCGACGCACGAAGAGACCTTCACAGCCATTGTCCGTGATTCTGTTAAGTCTTACAAGCAATTGCCACTTAACCTTTACCAAATTCAGCCTAAGTACCGTGATGAAAAACGTCCGCGTAACGGCCTTCTCCGTACGCGTGAATTTATCATGAAAGACGGATATAGCTTCCATGCCAACTATGATAGCTTGGATGTGACCTATGATGAATACAAGGCGGCCTATGAGCGTATCTTCACTCGCAGTGGCTTGGACTTCAAGGCCATTATCGGTGACGGTGGAGCCATGGGTGGTAAGGATAGCCAAGAATTTATGGCGATTACACCAGCCCGTACAGATCTCGACCGCTGGGTTGTTTTGGACAAGTCAGTTGCCTCATTTGATGAAATTCCTGCAGAAGTGCAAGAAGAAATCAAGGCAGAATTGCTCAAATGGATGGTTTCTGGTGAAGACACCATTGCCTACTCAAGTGAGTCGAGCTATGCAGCTAACTTAGAAATGGCAACAAACGAGTACAAACCAAGTAACCGTGTCGTTGCGGAAGAAGAAGTGACTCGAGTGGAAACTCCAGGAGTTAAATCCATCGATGAAGTGGCAGCCTTCCTTAACGTACCAGAAGAGCAAACAATCAAAACCCTCTTCTACATGGCAGATGGTGAGCTTGTTGCAGCCCTTCTAGTTGGAAATGACCAACTTAATGAAGTCAAGTTGAAAAACCACTTGGGTGCAGATTTCTTTGATGTGGCTAGCGAAGAAGAAGTAGCAAATGTTATTCCAGCTGGTTTTGGTTCACTTGGTCCAGTTGGTTTGCCAGAAAATGTGAAAATCATTGCAGACCGTAAGGTGCAAGATGTTCGCAATGCTGTTGTAGGGGCTAACGAAGATGGCTACCACTTGACGGGTGTGAATCCAGGTCGTGACTTTACCGCAGAATATGTGGATATCCGCGAAGTTCGTGAGGGTGAAATTTCACCAGACGGACAAGGTGTTCTTAACTTTGCCCGTGGTATCGAGATCGGTCATATTTTCAAACTCGGAACTCGCTACTCAGCAAGTATGGGCGCAGATGTTTTGGACGAAAATGGTCGTGCTGTGCCAATCATCATGGGATGTTACGGTATCGGTGTTAGCCGTCTCCTTTCAGCCGTTATGGAGCAACACGCTCGCCTCTTTGTCAACAAAACGCCAAAAGGTGAATACCGTTATGCTTGGGGAATCAACTTCCCTAAAGAATTGGCGCCATTTGATGTGCACTTGATTACTGTCAATGTTAAAGACGAAGAAGCGCAAGCCTTGACAGAAAAACTTGAGTCTAGCTTGATGGACGCTGGTTACGAAGTCTTGACAGACGAACGTAACGAACGTGTCGGGGTTAAATTTAGCGATAGCGACTTGATTGGCCTGCCAATCCGTATCACTGTTGGGAAGAAAGCAGCTGACGGTATCGTAGAAGTTAAGATTAAGGCGACTGGTGACACCATCGAAGTTCACGCAGACAACTTGCTCGAAACGCTTGAAATCCTAAGCAAGAAATAAAAACTATAATCAGAAGAAAAACAAGGCAAAAATGTAACTAGTTTTTACCTTGTTTTTTCTATATAATGGGAGTGAATAAAGACATAATCAATTTAAGAGGTATAACAATGCTAAAATTTCCAAAGGATTTTGTTTGGGGTTCCTCCACTTCTGGACCACAGACAGAAGGACGAGTGCCAGGTGATGGCAAGGGAGATAATCTCTGGGATTATTGGTATCAAGTGGAGCCAAACCGCTACTACAATGGAATTGGACCTGATAAAACATCGACTTTTTATGAAAACTGGGAAAAGGACATTGAGCTTTTGGTAGAGACTGGGCATACAGCCTTCCGAACTTCTATCCAGTGGTCTCGTATTTTCCCACAGGGGCGTGGAGAGGTCAATCCGCAAGGGGTGACTTTCTACCGTCAGGTTTTTGAAGCGATTAAGTCCAAGGGGATTCGTCTTTTAGTCAATCTCTATCACTTCGACCTGCCATTTGCCCTCCAAGAAGACGGCGATGGTTGGGAAAATAAGGCGACTGTCTCAGCCTATGAAGACTATGCTCGTTTTTGTTTTGAGACTTACGGTGACTTGGTAGACCAATGGATTACCTTTAATGAGCCCATCGTCCCTGTAGAGTTTGGCTATTTCTATGATGCCCACTATCCTCACAAGGTAGATGCCCAAGCAGCGGTTAAGGTTGCCTATCACACACAATTGGCTAGTAGTCTTGCGGTGAAGGCCTGTCATGAGATTTTGCCTGATTCGAAGATTGGGATTGTTCTCAATTTGACGCCAGCCTATCCACGTAGTCAGCATCCTGCGGATGTCAAGGCTGCGCGCATTGCCGATCTCTTTCAAGCTCAATCTTTCCTAGACCCATCTGTTTTGGGAGCTTATCCAGAAGAATTGGTGGAAATTTTAGCTGAGCATGATTTACTGCCAGATTCTACAGCTGAGGAGTTGGAGCTCATTCGTCAGCATACAGTGGACTTCCTTGGAGTCAACTACTACCAGCCTTTGCGTGTTATGGCGCCACGTTTTGCCAAGCATCCTGACAGTCCCCTCTTGCCAGAGCATTTTTACGAGCCTTATATCATGCCAGGCCGTAAAATCAATCCTCACCGTGGCTGGGAAATTTATGAGCAAGGGATTTATGACATCGCTCAAAATATCAAAGAAAATTATGGTAATATTGAGTGGATGCTGACAGAGAATGGTATGGGTATTGAAGGTGAAGACAAGTTCCGTGAGAATGGCATGATTCAAGACGACTATCGTATCGACTTTGTCAAAGGGCATTTGCGTGAACTCCACCATGCCATTGAAGACGGAGCCAATTGTAAGGGCTACTTGATTTGGACCTTTATTGACTGCTGGTCATGGCTCAATAGCTATAAAAACCGCTATGGTTTGGTTGAGCTTGACTTGGAAACGCAAGAACGCCACCTGAAGAAATCAGGCCACTGGTTCAAAGAGCTCAGCGACAATAATGGATTTTAAGAATAAAAAGAGTGAGATGCCAAGTGAGATGTCGTCTCACTTTTTAATATGTGACTACGGATCAGTATAGTTTTATCTATTACAAGTATGATAAAATCTTTCCATCTAAGTCGCAAGGGAGATGGTACTGGCTATATATTTTCTTTAATTATGGTAAAATAGTAAGAGAATAATGTGAGGAAATTGAATGTCAAGTAAGTTTGAAATTTTAATGAATCAACTGGGAATCTCTGATCAGCTGAGACAGGATCCTGCTCTTGTTGATGCAAGTATTGAGCGTGTCGTGGTTCATAAAATTAGTAAGGTATGGGAATTTCATTTTGTATTTTCTAATATTTTACCTATCGAAATCTTTTTAGAGTTAAAGAAAGGGTTGAGTGAGGAATTTTCTAAGACTGGGAATAAAGCTGTTTTCGAAATCAAGGTTCTCTCTCAGGAATTTTCAAATGAACTTTTGCAGTCCTACTATAAGGAGGCTTTTTCTGAAGGTCCGTGTGCAAGTCAAGGATTCAAATCTCTTTACCAGAATTTAAAAGTTCGTGCGGAGGGAAATCAACTCTTTATTGAGGGTTCAGAGGCGATTGATAAAGAACACTTTAAGAAAAATCATCTTCCTAATTTAGCAAAGCAGCTTGAAAAGTTTGGTTTCCCAGCTTTTGTCTGTCAGATAGAAAAGAATGATGCCCTTACACAAGAGCAGGAGGAAGCCTTCCATACGGAGAATGAGCAGATCGTTCAAGCTGCCAATGAAGAGGCTTTACGTGCTATGGAACAACTGGAACAAATGGCTCCTCCTCCAGTAGAAGAGAAACCGACTTTTGACTTTCAGGCTAAAAAAGCTGCGGCTAAGCCGAAACTAGATAAGGCAGAAGTTACCCAGATGATTGACGTGACAACTGAGGAAAATCGTTTGGTCTTTGAAGGGGTTGTTTTTGATGTGGAGCATAAGGTGACCAGAACAGGTCGTGTTTTGATCAACTTTAAAATGACGGACTATAGTTCAAGCTTCTCTATGCAAAAATGGGTTAAGAATGAAGAAGAAGCTCAGAAGTTTGACATCATTAAGAAAAATTCTTGGCTTCGTGTTCGTGGGAATGTGGAGATGAATAACTTTACACGCGATTTGACCATGAACGTGCAGGATGTGCAGGAGGTTGTTCACTATGAGCGCAAGGATTTGATGCCAGAAGGTGAGCGTCGGGTTGAGTTTCATGCTCATACTAATATGTCGACCATGGATGCTCTGCCAGAGGTAGAAAAAATCGTTGAGACAGCTGCTAAGTGGGGACACAAGGCGGTTGCTATCACTGACCATGGAAATGTCCAGTCCTTCCCACACGGCTATAAGGCGGCTAAGAAAGCTGGAATCCAGCTAATCTATGGAATGGAAGCCAATATCGTGGAGGACCGTGTCCCTATCGTTTATAACGAAGTGGAAATGGACTTGTCAGAAGCGACCTATGTGGTTTTTGACGTGGAAACGACGGGACTTTCAGCCATCTATAATGACTTGATTCAGGTTGCGGCCTCTAAGATGTACAAGGGAAATGTCATTGCTGAATTTGATGAATTTATCAACCCAGGTCATCCCTTATCAGCCTTTACTACTGAGTTGACTGGTATTACAGATGATCATGTCAAAAATGCCAAACCACTGGAACAAGTTTTGCAAGAATTCCAAGAATTTTGCAAGGATACGGTTCTAGTTGCCCACAATGCAACCTTTGACGTCGGCTTTATGAATGCTAATTATGAGCGTCATGGTTTGCCTAAGATTAGCCAGCCAGTTATCGATACGCTAGAGTTTGCTAGAAACCTCTACCCGGAGTATAAGCGTCATGGTTTAGGGCCTTTAACCAAGCGTTTTGGTGTGGCTTTGGAACATCACCACATGGCCAACTACGATGCGGAAGCTACTGGTCGTCTGCTTTTCATCTTTATCAAAGAGGTGGCAGAAAAACATGGTGTGACCAATCTGGCTAAGTTAAATATTGATCTAATCAGTCCAGATTCTTATAAAAAAGCTCGGATTAAGCATGCGACTATCTATGTCAAGAATCAGGTGGGGCTGAAGAATATCTTTAAACTAGTTTCTTTGTCTAATACTAAGTACTTTGAAGGAGTGCCACGGATCCCGAGAACGGTTCTAGATGCCCATCGGGAGGGCTTGATTTTAGGATCAGCCTGTTCAGAGGGTGAAGTTTTTGATGCGGTCGTTTCCCAAGGTGTGGATGCGGCGGTTGAGGTGGCCAAGTATTATGACTTTATCGAGGTTATGCCACCAGCTATCTATGCGCCATTGATTGCCAAGGAGCAGGTCAAGGATATGGAGGAACTTCAGACCATTATCAAGAGTTTGATAGAGGTTGGAGACCGTCTTGGCAAGCCTGTTCTGGCTACGGGAAATGTCCACTATATCGAACCGGAAGAAGAGATTTACCGTGAAATTATCGTCCGTAGTTTGGGACAGGGGGCGATGATTAACCGAACCATCGGTCATGGGGAACATGCCCAACCAGCACCACTTCCAAAAGCTCATTTTCGAACGACTAATGAGATGTTGGATGAATTTGCCTTCTTGGGAGAGGAACTGGCTCGCAAATTGGTTATTGAAAACACCAATGCCTTGGCAGAAATTTTTGAACCTGTTGAGGTTGTTAAGGGTGACCTGTATACGCCTTTCATCGACAAGGCGGAAGAAACGGTCGCTGAGCTAACCTACAAGAAAGCTTTTGAGATTTATGGAAATCCGCTACCGGATATTGTTGATTTGCGGATTGAAAAAGAATTGACTTCCATTCTGGGGAATGGATTTGCCGTGATTTACCTGGCTTCGCAGATGTTAGTGCAACGTTCCAATGAACGGGGTTACTTGGTTGGTTCTCGTGGGTCTGTTGGCTCCAGTTTCGTTGCGACCATGATTGGGATTACAGAGGTCAATCCGCTCTCTCCTCACTATGTCTGTGGTCAGTGCCAGTACAGCGAATTTATCACTGATGGTTCTTACGGTTCAGGATTTGACATGCCCAATAAGGACTGTCCAAACTGCGGTCATAAACTCAGCAAAAACGGACAGGATATTCCTTTCGAGACCTTCCTTGGTTTTGATGGAGACAAGGTTCCCGATATTGACTTGAACTTCTCGGGAGAAGACCAACCTAGCGCTCACTTGGATGTTCGTGATATCTTTGGTGAGGAATATGCCTTCCGTGCAGGAACGGTTGGTACAGTGGCTGCCAAGACGGCCTATGGCTTTGTCAAGGGTTACGAGCGTGACTATGGCAAATTTTATCGTGATGCAGAGGTGGAACGCCTCGCTCAAGGTGCTGCTGGTGTTAAGCGGACGACAGGACAACACCCGGGGGGAATCGTTGTTATTCCGAACTACATGGACGTCTACGATTTTACGCCTGTCCAGTATCCAGCAGATGACGTGACGGCTGAATGGCAGACAACTCACTTTAACTTCCATGATATCGATGAGAACGTCCTCAAGCTTGATGTACTGGGACACGATGATCCGACCATGATTCGGAAACTTCAAGATTTGTCTGGTATTGACCCCAATGAAATTCCTATGGATGACGAAGGTGTGATGGCACTCTTTTCTGGAACGGAAGTTTTAGGTGTGACACCTGAGCAAATCGGAACGCCGACGGGCATGCTGGGAATTCCAGAGTTTGGAACCAATTTCGTACGTGGGATGGTCGATGAAACCCATCCGACAACCTTTGCGGAGTTGTTGCAGTTGTCAGGGTTGTCTCACGGTACTGATGTCTGGTTGGGAAATGCCCAGGATTTGATTAAGCAAGGGATTGCGGACCTATCAACCGTTATCGGTTGTCGGGACGACATCATGGTTTACCTCATGCACGCGGGTCTCGAGCCTAAGATGGCCTTTACCATCATGGAACGGGTACGTAAGGGCTTGTGGTTGAAGATTTCTGAAGAGGAACGCAATGGCTACATCGAAGCCATGAAGGCCAATAAGGTGCCTGAGTGGTATATCGAGTCCTGTGGAAAAATCAAGTACATGTTCCCTAAAGCCCATGCGGCAGCCTATGTTATGATGGCCCTTCGCGTAGCCTATTTCAAGGTTCACCATCCGATTTATTACTACTGTGCTTACTTCTCAATCCGCGCCAAGGCTTTTGATATCAAGACCATGGGAGCGGGCTTGGATGCCATTAAGCGCAGAATGGCAGAAATCGCTGAAAAACGGAAGAACAATGAAGCCTCTAATGTGGAAATCGATCTCTATACAACTCTTGAGATTGTCAATGAGATGTGGGAACGTGGTTTCAAATTTGGCAAACTCGATCTCTACCGTAGTCAGGCGACAGAGTTCCTCATCGATGGGGACACTCTCATCCCACCATTTGTCGCTATGGATGGTCTAGGAGAGAACGTTGCCAAGCAGTTAGTTCGAGCGCGCCAAGAGGGCGAATTCCTCTCTAAAACAGAACTACGCAAACGTGGCGGACTTTCCTCAACCTTGGTTGAAAAGATGGATGAAATGGGTATTCTCGGCAATATGCCAGAGGATAACCAGTTGAGCTTGTTTGATGAGTTATTTTAAAGGAGATGAGGACAAGTAAAATGAAACTAAGAATTTTTGCGGAAGACAAACCTGCTGAAAAGGTCTTTGACTATCAGTTAGAGCTGGCAGACGAAACAATTATCCTAACAACAGCGCTCTTGTCAGGTGCTATTGCTTTAGCAGGATTATTCTCTGCTTTGAAAGAGAAATAAAAATAGAAAAGAGAAAACAACATGGTTTTACCAAATTTTAAAGAAAATCTAGAAAAATATGCGAAATTGTTGGTTGCGAACGGAATCAATGTACAACCTGGCCATACCTTGGCTCTCTCTATCGATGTGGAGCAACGCGAGTTGGCTCACTTAATCGTTAAAGAAGCCTATGCACTTGGAGCACACGAAGTGATCGTTCAATGGGCAGATGACTCTGTAAACCGTGAGAAATTCCTCCACGCGCCGATGGAGCGTCTGGACAATGTACCAGAATACAAGATTGCTGAGATGAACTATCTATTGGAGAACAAGGCTAGCCGTCTTGGAGTTCGATCATCTGATCCAGGTGCCTTGAACGGAGTCGATGCTGACAAGCTTTCAGCTTCTGCCAAAGCTATGGGGCTTGCCATGAAGCCAATGCGTATCGCAACTCAGTCCAACAAGGTTAGCTGGACAGTGGCTGCCGCTGCTGGACTTGAATGGGCTAAGAAAGTCTTTCCAAATGCTGCGAGCGATGAAGAAGCAGTCGATCTCCTTTGGGACCAAATCTTTAAAACTTGTCGTGTCTATGAAGAAGATCCCGTTAAGGCTTGGGAAGAACATGCAGCCGTCCTCAAGAGCAAGGCAGAAATGCTCAATAAAGAACAATTTTCAGCCCTTCACTACACAGCTCCAGGGACAGATTTGACACTTGGCTTGCCTAAGAATCACGTTTGGGAATCAGCTGGCGCTATCAATGCACAGGGAGAAGGATTCTTGCCAAATATGCCGACAGAAGAAGTCTTTACGGCTCCTGACTTCCGTCGTGCAGATGGCTATGTAACCTCTACAAAACCACTTAGCTACAATGGCAATATCATCGAAGGTATTAAGGTGACCTTTAAGGATGGACAAATCGTAGATATCACTGCTGAAAAGGGTGATCAGGTCATGAAAGACCTTGTCTTTGAAAATGCGGGTGCGCGTGCCTTGGGTGAATGTGCCTTGGTACCAGATCCAAGCCCAATTTCACAGTCAGGCATTACCTTCTTCAACACCCTTTTCGATGAGAATGCTTCAAATCACTTGGCTATCGGTGCGGCCTATGCGACCAGCGTTGTTGGTGGAGCAGAGATGAGCGAAGAAGAGCTTGAAGCTGCGGGACTGAATCGTTCAGATGTTCACGTGGACTTTATGATTGGTTCGAATCAAATGGATATCGATGGTATCCGTGAGGATGGAACACGTGTACCACTCTTCCGCAATGGAGACTGGGCAATTTAAGGAGAAGCTATGCTTGGAAGTATGTTTGTTGGTCTCCTAGTGGGACTCTTGGCAGGTGCTTTAACCAATCGCGGAGAAAGCATGGGATGCTTTGGGAAAATGTTTCTCGGCTGGATTGGTGCTTCTTTGGGGCACCTGCTCTTTGGAACTTGGGGTCCAAACCTAGCGGGGATAGCTATTGTTCCAGCTGTTTTAGGTGCTATGGTTGTCTTAGCTATTTTCTGGAGACGAGGAAGTTAGTTCCTTAAATCTGAAATGAAAAGGAGGTTGGTCATTGAGCCAGCCTCCTTTTGAGTATGATATAATAGTTCTATGAGATTAGATAAATTTTTAGTTGCCTGCGCTGTAGGGAGTCGAACAGAGGTCAAAAACTTTTTGAAGGCTGGGCGCGTGACGGTAAATGGTAAAAAAGAAAAGTCAGCTAAACTGCAAATTAATGAAGAAGGAGACGAGATTTGCTTTGATGGTCAAGTACTGGAGTATGAGGAGTTTGTCTATTATATGATGAACAAGCCTCAAGGAGTTATTTCAGCGACTGAAGATCCCAATCATAGAACAGTTTTAGACTGGTTAGATGACTATGCTCGCGCCAAGGAAGTTTTCCCAGTAGGACGCTTGGATATCGATACGCATGGACTCCTGCTTCTGACCAATGATGGTCAGCTGGCCCATGCTCTTCTTTCACCTAAACGTCATGTGGATAAGACCTATCTGGCACAAGTCGAGGGAATTATGACCCAAGAAGATGTGGAGACATTTGCCAAGGGCATTCCGCTCAGGGACTTTACCTGCCAGCCAGCTAAGCTGGAGATTGTGTCGGTAGATTCAGTAAAGAATCAAAGTCTGGTTCGTGTGACCATTGCTGAAGGGAAGTTTCATCAAGTCAAACGAATGGTGGCCTACTGTGGTAAGGAAGTGGTGGACCTACAACGTTTGGCGATGGGAACTTTAGTTTTGGATGAGAACTTAGAACGAGGAGAATGGCGTCGCTTGACCAAGGAGGAGTTAGAGAATCTCCTTGCTAGTATTGCTTAGTCTGGATTATGTTAGAAAAGGTGAGGAGAATGTCCTTGCCTTTTTAAGTTTTTCGGTTGCTTCCTTTGTGAAAAGAGTTATAATAGACAGTAGAATAAAAGGAGGAATCTATGAACGCGATTCAAGAATCATTTACAGATAAACTATTTGCCAACTATGAAGCAAATGTCAAATACCAAGCGATCGAAAATGCTGCCAGCCACAATGGAATTTTTGCAGCCCTAGAGCGTCGCCAGAGCCATGTAGACAATACACCTGTTTTCTCATTGGATTTGACCAAGGACAAGGTTACTAACCAGAAAGCGTCTGGTCGTTGCTGGATGTTTGCAGCTCTCAACACCTTCCGTCACAAACTCATCTCTCAATATAAATTGGAAAACTTTGAATTGTCACAGGCCCACACTTTCTTCTGGGACAAGTATGAAAAATCTAACTGGTTCTTGGAGCAAGTGATTGCGACTGCAGACCAAGACTTGACCAGTCGCAAGGTTAGCTTCCTACTCCAAACCCCTCAACAAGACGGTGGACAGTGGGATATGGTGGTTGCCCTCTTTGAAAAATATGGTGTCGTTCCTAAGTCAGTTTACCCTGAGTCTGTTTCATCTAGTAATAGCCGTGAGCTCAATGCAATTCTTAACAAATTGCTTCGCCAAGATGCCCAAATCTTGCGTGACTTGCTCGCTTCTGGTGCGGACCAAGCGACTGTTCAAGCTAAGAAAGAAGACCTCTTGCAAGAAATCTTTAACTTCCTTGCTATGTCACTAGGTCTTCCACCACGTCAATTTGACTTTGCTTATCGCGATAAGGATGACAACTACCAAAGCGAAAAAGGAATCACACCACAGGAATTTTACAAGAAATATGTCAATCTTCCTCTAGAAGACTACGTTTCTGTTATCAATGCTCCAACTGCTGACAAGCCTTACGGCAAATCTTACACAGTTGAGATGTTAGGAAATGTGGTTGGTAGCCGTGCAGTTCGCTACATAAACGTTCCAATGGAACGCTTGAAAGAATTGGCGATTGCCCAAATGCAAACAGGAGAAACTGTTTGGTTTGGTTCAGATGTCGGCCAGCTCAGCAACCGCAAAGCTGGAATTCTTGCAACAGATGTTTATGATTTTGAATCAAGCATGGACATTCAACTCACTCAAGACAAGGCTGGACGTTTGGATTATAGCGAAAGTTTGATGACCCACGCCATGGTCTTGACAGGTGTGGACTTGGACGAAAATGGCAAATCAACCAAGTGGAAGGTTGAAAACTCATGGGGAGATAAGGTCGGTACAGATGGTTACTTTGTTGCCTCAGATGCTTGGATGGATGAATACACTTACCAAATCGTTGTCCGTAAGGAATTGCTGACAGCAGAAGAACAAGCTGCCTATGAAGCAGAACCAATCGTACTTGCACCATGGGATCCAATGGGTGCCTTGGCAGAATAAAGCCATAGAAAAGGGGTTAGGGGAATCCTAGCCTCTTTTTTAAGTCCTTCTTAAAGTGATGGTAGATGATGCTTGTCAAGTAAGTCCTTCTTAGTTTGAGTCTTTAAGTGACAGAGAAAAAGATATGTGTTACTATAGTAGTACAAAAGGATATCGGAGTAGAAATGAAGTATTTAAGTAGCCAAGACATCAAGAATCGTCAACGAAACATCAGCGATATTAAACCCTATAAAACAACCAAGGAAATCGTCGTTTCAAATATCTTCACCTTTTTTAATGCCATGAACTTGGCTCTGGCAGTTCTGGTAGCTACAACCTTGCGATTTGAAAATATGCTCTTTTTAGGTGTGATTGCTATCAATACAGCCATTGGGATTTTCCAAGAAGTGCGTTCAAAAAATGCTTTAGAAAAACTAAGTTTGCTTGGTAAAAGTAAGTATAGAGTCAATCGAGATGGTCAAACGATTGAGATTGATCCAGAAGACATCGTTCTGGGTGAGTATCTGCATCTCAATCTGGGTGATCAGGTACCTGTCGATGCGGAAGTACTTGAAGGGAATATTGAAGTTGATGAGTCCTTGCTGACTGGTGAGAGTGATTCAGTCTGTAAAGCGGTTGGTGACCAGCTGATGAGCGGAAGCAATGTCGTCAGCGGTACTTGTCTGGTTACGGCAACGGCTGTAGGCCCAGATAGCTATATTAACAAACTCGCAAAATCCAGCAAGGAATTCAAAAAATACCCTTCTCAACTACGCGATTACATGGATAAGATTTTAAAAATCGTCTCTATCTTGCTGGTGCCAGTTGCGATTCTCCTCTATGTCAGAGGTTTTAGTCTAGGCCGGTCTTATGTTGAGATTATTTTAGGAAGTTCAGGTGCCTTGGTTGGCATGATTCCAGAGGGTTTGATTCTCTTAGTCAGCGTTTCTCTAGCAGTAGCTGCCATGAAGCTGGCCAAAAAGAAGGTTCTAGTGCAGGAGCTATACTGTGTGGAGACCTTGGCGCGAGTAGATGTTCTTTGTTTTGATAAGACAGGAACTATCACGACGGGGAATATGAAAGTCCAAGAAATGGATGAGAAGCTAGCAGAGAAACTGTCTTCTTATCTGGCTTATTTCGAGGACGAAAATGCGACTTCGCGAGCTCTGAAGACTTACTTAACCTGTGAGAAAAAGTGGAAAGTTCAAGAAGTCGGTGCCTTTTCAAGCAAAAACAAGTATTCCTTTGTCCAAGTAAAAGAGGGTGGGACCTATTTCTTTGGAGCCTATGAATTTCTAGGTTTTACCCAGTCGATGGATGCCTACTATGAAGGTCTAAAACAGCAAGGTTTTCGAATTTTGTCCCTTGCTCATAGTAAGGACCAAATCACGAGTCCAGCGAGTATGGAACTACTAGGCCATGTCGTTCTATCAGATGAGATCAAGGACAATACCAAGGAAACCCTTGACTATTTCGAATCTCAAGGTGTTGAAGTGAAGATTATCAGTGGTGATAATCATGTAGCTGTATATGGGGTGGCTCGTAAAGCAGGTTTTAAGGAAGAAGCCCGTGCGATTGATATGACCAAGGTGACCGATGATGATTTTGAAAGAGTGGTCTTGGAACACGATATCTTTGGGCGCGTGACACCTGAGCAGAAAGAAAAGATGGTGACCGTTTTGCAAAATGCTGGTAAAACAGTTGCTATGAGTGGTGATGGAGTCAATGATGTTCTGGCTCTCAAGAAAGCAGATATCAGTTTCGCTATGAATGGTGCTACGAGTGCAGCTAAAAGTGTATCCAATATTGTTTTCCTGACAGATGACTTTGCAGTATTTTATGATATCTTGATGGAAGGACGCCGTGTCATCAATAACATCCAAAAGGTAGCTTCTCTCTTTCTAACAAAGACTTTCTTCTCCATCGTATTTGCGATTTTGAGTGTGATTTTTGGTTTGGAATTTGCCTTTATCCCCATTCAGTTCACGATTATTTCAGCCATTACGATTGGGATTCCATCCTTCTTCCTAACTTTTGAGTCCAATAAAGAAAAGGTCAGCACACATTTTATGCGAGATATTTTGATCAATGCTGCGATTGGTGGTGGCATTCTAGTTGCTAGTGTTCTCCTGACTAACTTCTTTATCACTGTCCCAGGTCAGGTTAAATTTATTTGCTTCCTCCTTGCTTTGGTCAATGGTCTGTGTCTAGTTGCCAAGATCAGCATTCCCTTTAATCGATACAAACTAGCCTTGCTCACACTTTTGAGCCTTGCAGCCCTTGTTGGCGTACTTGCCAATACATTTATCCTGCAAGGAACTTTTGTGCCTTTAGAAACCAACCAAGTCGTCTATGTAGCCAGTCTAGCAGTGGCGATTGGATGCTTTCATTATCTGACTAGGAGAAAAGGTTGACACACAAAAAGAATCAGGTTTAATCCTGATTCTTTTTTATCTATATTCTCGATGGCTTGGATTACATGATACCGAAGAAACGAGCTGCGATACCTACTGCAAAGAGAGCAAGGATGATTGTGATTGGTGATACTTTTTTCTTAAGCAACCACATGCAGAGGAAAGTAAGGAGAAGTCCCATCAATCCTGGGATCAATGAGTTCAACTGGCCTTGAAGAGTTTGTGGTTGAATCTTATCTAAGCTCAATCCACCAAGTGCTTGACCAAGGATACCTTTCAATTCAGCACCTGATACAGGACCTTCTGGGAAGTTGATGTAAGCACCTTCAGCCAATTGTTTACCTGGAAGGTTAACAGTAAAGTTGATAGACACCCAACGTTGTACAAGAACGGCAAGGATGAACATACCAAGGATAGAAGCTCCTTTAGTGATGTCTTTCAAGATACCACCAGACATGTCTTTAGTAATTTCAGATCCAGCTTTGTAACCGAACTCTTGCGTGTACCATAGGAAGGCCATACGGATAGCATTCCATCCAAAGAAGAAGAGAAGTGGGCCAACAATGTTACCAGATGCAGCAAGTGATGCACCAAGGGCTCCAAGGATAGGACGAACTGTAAACCAGAAAACTGGGTCACCAATACCAGCAAGAGGTCCCATCATACCGATTTTAACCCCTTGGATAGCCGCGTCGTCGATTTCAACACCGTTAGCGCGCTCTTCTTCAAGTGCAAGAGTAACTCCCATGATTGGAGCAGCTACGTATGGGTGAGTGTTGAAGAACTCAAGGTGACGCTCAAGAGCAGCCGCTTGGTCTTCTTTTTTAGTGTACAATTTTTTGATAGCTGGGATCAATGAGTAAGCCCAACCCAAGTTTTGCATACGTTCGTAGTTCCAAGAACCTTGAAGGAATTGTGAACGCCACCAAACTTTTTGACGATCTGATTTTGATAATTGAATTTTTTCAGCCATGATTGTTCCCCTTTCTAGTAGTCTTCTAGGATATCACCGATTGGGTCGTTAGAAGTCGCAGCTCCGCCGCCACCGTTTCCACCTTGTTTTGAAAGGTTAAGGTAGATGAAGGCAAGGGCAACACCGATGACACCAAGGGCAATCAAAGTCAATTGAGAGATTGCTGCAAGAGCAAAACCGATAGCGAAGAATGGCCATACTTCACGAGTTGCCATCATGTTGATAACCATAGCGTAACCAACGGCAACGACCATAGCACCACCAACAGCCATACCACCATTCAACCATTCTGGCATTAGACCAAGAGCGTCTTTAACAGCAGAAGCTGGGATAGCGATAAGGAAGGCTGCAGGGATAGCGATACGAAGACCTTGAAGAACAAGGGCAAAGTAGTGAGCGCGTTCAACAGCTGCAATGTTTCCTTCTTTTGCAGCTGCGTCAGCAGAGTGAACCAAGGCAACTGAGATTGTACGAACAATCATTGTCAAGAAAAGTCCAGCTACGGCAAGAGGGATAGCTGTTGCAGTTGCAACGGCGATACCTTCAGTAGTAAAGTTACCACCTTTAATCAAGATGATCGCTGCGGCAACAGATGCAAGAGCAGCGTCAGGAGCTACGGCAGCTCCGATGTTTGCCCAACCGAGGGCGATCATTTGAAGAGATCCACCAAGCATAACACCTGCTTCGAGGTTACCAGTTGCAAGTCCGATAAGGGTACATGCGACGATTGGTTGATGGAATTGGAATTGGTCGAGGATACCTTCAAGACCTGCAAGGAAGGCAACAACTACAACCAAGATAGCAGAAATGATTGAAATATCTGACATGGTTTTATTCCTTTTCTATTTAGTTTTAATAAAGTATTTAATACTGTTTTTAAAAATGATAAAAACAGATTAAAATTATTGAACGTTTGCTTTGTTAATCAAGTCAAACAAATCTTTTTTCGTGTCGTTTGGTACTTTACGTACGTCAAATTCAACACCGAGGTCACGCATTTTTTCAAAGGTTGCAACGTCTTCTTTGTCCATAGACAAAACGTTGTTAATCATGGTTTTACCTGTTGAATGAGCCATAGAACCAACGTTAAGGGTTTTGATTGGCACGCCACCTTCGATAGCACGAAGTGCATCTTGTGGAGTTTCAAACAAGATAAGGGCATGAGTGTCACCGAAACGTGGGTCTTTTGCAACGTCGATCAGTTTTTGAATTGGAACAACGTTTGCTTTTACTCCGTTAGGAGCTGCTTGTTTGATCAATTCTTTACGTAATTCGTCATTTGCAACATTGTCTGAAGCAACGATAATACGATCTGCTTTTGAATCTGGAGTCCAAGCAGTGGCAACCTGACCGTGAAGGAGACGAGTGTCTAGACGAGCAAGGTTGATTTTCAGTTTACCGTCACCGATAACTGTTCCTTCTGGAATAGCAGCTTGGGCAACTGGAGCAGCCGCAGCACTAGCCACTTCCTCAACTGGATTGAGCTCTTCTGGAAGAGCTTTGATGCCATCTTTGGCTTCTTTAATGATATTCGCAGCGACTTTATCCACACCTGCAGTAGCGTCCATAAGGCGCTCAGTGTAGGCTTGGATCAACATCGGCAAGTTAAGCCCTGTGATGATGGCAAACTTACGCTCAGGATTTTCTCCCATCACGCGGCTAGCTTGGTTGAATGGAGATCCACTCCAAAGGTCAGCCAATACTAGAACCTCATCTTCTGCGTCAAATGCAGCCACAGCGTTGTTGAATTTAGCGTAAAGATCATCTGGACCTTCATTTGGCATAAAGGTTACAACTTGAACCTTTTCTTGTTCACCAAAGATCATAGATCCGGACTGATGAATACCCGCAGCAAATTCGCCGTGGCTCGCAATAATGATTCCGATACTCATTATTGTCATTCCTCCTTTAAAATGTTTGACTATTTGTTTAAGAAAACTTTAAGCCTAACTTTAAGTATAAACCGTTTTCAAACAAAAATCAACCATTTCTTATAAATATGTATTGGTTTTCAATGAAAACTCGCTTACAAAATGTTAATATATAGATATTTTGTAGAAATGTATAAAAAGATAAGAGAGTAATTTAATATAAAAAAATGAAAACAGGCCGATTAATTGAAAAATTGTGAAAATCAAAAAAGCTAGCACAAGCTAACTTTTTGAGTGTTATAGGAACAAATCTTGTAGGGTATGGGCAACACCATCTTCATCGTTTGTCAGAGAGAGTTGCTCATCTGCATATGGTAGTAAATCGGGATTGGCATTTTTCATGGCATATCCCTTGCCTGCAAAAGCCAGCATTTCGGTGTCATTGTGTTCATCTCCAAAGGCAATCAAATCTTGTTTGTCACGGTTCATAACATTGAGCAAGTATTCTAAGGCAAAGGCTTTGTTGACCCCTTTTGGTGTACATTCGAGAATGTTAAGAGGGCCTCCCCAGGTATTGATTGCTAGTTGGTGTTGGTAAAAACGATTCATCTCATCTGCTAGCGCGTATTTATCATCGACTCTTGTTTGCAAGAGGATACAGTTAGGGTCCTTGGTCACCAATTCAGATTTGAATTGATTTTCTGGTTGGAAATTTTCTACACCAAATAGTTTGGGATTGGCAATTTCTTCATTAGGAGCCGTGATATAAAATTTCTTGCGGTATTCTCCGGCAATAAAGTCGGCTTGGATATCCTCTTTGCGTTTGACCATGTCTAAGAGGTATTTTTTGTCCAAGGTCAAGCACTTTTCGTGTTCCCAAGTCTGCCCAGGTAGATGGGTAAGGGAACCGTTGAAGTTGATCATAGGTGTGTGCAACTCTAGTTCCTGATAAAATTCTTTTGCCATACGGTAAGGGCGCCCAGTAGTGATGATGACATGGTGGCCTTTTTCAGCAATTCGTTTAATTGTGTTTCGAGTAAAATCTGAAATCTTACTCTCTGAGTTGAGCAGGGTTCCGTCCAAATCGACTGCGATAATTTTTTTAGTCATATAAACCTTCCTAGTACATTCCAGATAAGATGTCTACTATTATATCAAAAAGAAAGAAGAAAAACAGACTCAAAACAAAAAATAAACATTTCATTTTGTTAAATAAATCAAACAAACATATTGAAAAGGTGAATAATAAATGATATAATACTCATATTGTTCGTAAAAAACAAAAGGAGATTAAACATGGACAAACTATTTAAACTAAAAGAGCACGGGACAGATGTCCGTACAGAGGTGCTTGCTGGTTTAACAACATTCTTTGCAATGAGTTATATTCTCTTTGTAAACCCTCAAATGCTTTCACAAACAGGGATGCCTGTTCAAGGTGTGTTCTTGGCAACAATTATCGGTTCTGTAGTTGGTACTTTGATGATGGCTTTCTATGCTAATTTGCCATACGCACAAGCACCAGGTATGGGACTCAATGCCTTCTTCACATTTACAGTTGTGTTTGGGATGGGCTATACTTGGAAAGAAGCTCTTGGTATGGTCTTCATTTGTGGAATTATTTCACTGATTATTACCTTGACAAATGTTCGTAAAATGATCATCGAATCTATTCCTACAACACTTCGTTCAGCTATTTCAGCTGGTATTGGTGTTTTCCTTGCCTATGTTGGGATTAAGAATGCTGGTCTCTTGAAATTCTCAATTGACCCAGGTACTTATACTGTAGCAGGTGAAGGAGCAGACAAGGCTCAAGCTGCACTTACTGCAAACTCAGCAGCCGTTCCAGGATTGGTAGACTTCAATACTCCAGCAGTATTGGTGGCTCTTGCTGGTCTGGCTATTACCATCTTCTTTGTTGTTAAAGGCATCAAAGGTGGAATCATTCTTTCTATTTTAACAACGACTGTGCTTGCCATTGCTGTTGGTGTTGTGAAATTATCAGGGATTGACTTCGCTAGCAACAATCTTTCATCAGCAGTTAATGATCTTGGGACTTTGTTTGGTGCCGCTCTGGGCTCAGAAGGTTTAGGATCTTTGATTTCAAACACTTCACGTTTACCAGAAACCTTGATGGCTATTCTTGCCTTCTCACTAACGGATATTTTTGATACAATTGGTACTCTTATCGGTACTGGTGAAAAAGTTGGTATCGTTGCGACAAGTGGGGAAAACCATGAGTCAGTTAAATTGGACAAGGCTCTTTACTCTGACTTGGTGGCGACTTCAGTAGGTGCCATTGCAGGTACTTCAAACGTTACGACTTATGTTGAGTCTGCGGCGGGTATCGGTGCTGGTGGACGTACTGGTTTGACGGCCCTAGTTGTTGCAATCTGTTTTGCTCTCTCTAGCTTCTTTAGCCCACTTCTAGCGATTGTTCCGACAGCTGCAACAGCGCCAATTTTGATCATCGTCGGAATCATGATGCTTTCTAACTTGAAAAACATTCCTTGGGATGATATGGCTGAAGCGGTTCCTGCCTTCTTCACATCTATCTTTATGGGATTCAGCTACTCTATCACACAAGGTATTGCTGTTGGTTTCTTGACTTATACCTTGACAAAAGTTGTCAAAGGTCAAGCCAAGGATGTGCACGTGATGATTTGGATTTTGGATGCCTTGTTCATCCTGAACTATATTAGCATGGCGCTATAAGCTATAAATGGTATAATAGAAAAAGGGGAGTCTCCCCTTTTTATTATAAGGAGGTACATCATGAAGAAAAAAGGTATCTGGCAAGAAATTCTGGATAGAGGAATATGGGTTTTGATTTTTTTAATAGGATTGGTGTTATCCCAACTTCCTTTAATTTTATCTGCCCTTTTATCTGCTAGACAATTCCCACTCCTCCAGTCAGGACTCTTGGTGGCTTTGCTGTCGGTTGCTATTCTAACGTTTTTTATCTTTAGTGCGCGAAAAACAGAGATTGCGACCTTCAATCTCTCTTTTTTCAAGGCAAAAGATCTAGCCCGCTTGGTTTTGAGTTATTTGGTTATTTTTACAAGTAACTTATTCGGCTCTGCCTTGCTTCGTCTGATGAATGAATCTACGACCAGCAACCAATCAACTATTAATAATCTGGTTCAGAATAGCTCGCTGATTTCCAGTTTTTTCTTACTGGTTCTGATTGCTCCCATTTGTGAGGAAATATTGTGTCGTGGAATTATCCCTAAAAAGATCTTCCGTGGGAAGGAGAAGTTGGGTTATCTTGTAGGTGCAGTCGTCTTTGCCTTGCTCCACACACCGACCAATCTGCCTTCTCTCCTTATATATGGAGGAATGTCGACAGTTTTAACTTGGACAGCTTACAGAACAGAACGCTTAGAGATGTCGATCTTGCTTCATATGATTGTCAATGGTATTGCCTTTTGTTTGCTGGCTTTACTGGTTTTGATTAGTCGAAATATAGGCTTGCCTTTCTAAACCATTTCCTTACTTGGAAAAGATAAATGCTAGCGTATCCATCTTTTTCTTTTTATGGTAAAATAGAGAAATAATGTGGTGAAAAACCTTGAGGAGTGACCGTATGTCCAATAAAGCTAGTCAGGCAAAAACAGCCATTTGCGGAATTATCAATGTAACCCCAGATTCCTTTTCGGATGGTGGTCAGTTTTTTGCTGTTGACCAGGCTCTCCAGCAAGCTCGTAAATTGATAGCAGAAGGAGCGAGCATGCTAGATATCGGTGGAGAATCAACTCGTCCGGGCAGCAGCTATGTAGAGATAGAAGAGGAAATCCAGCGTGTTGTTCCAGTCATCGAAGCTATCCGTAAGGAAAGTGATGTCCTCATCTCCATCGATACTTGGAAGAGTCAGGTGGCAGAAGCTGCTTTGGCTGCTGGTGCCAATCTGGTCAATGATATCACTGGTCTCATGGGAGATGAGAAAATGGCGGATGTGGTTGCTAAAGCTGGAGCGAAAGTGGTTATCATGTTTAATCCAGTCATGGCTAGACCTCAGCACCCTAGTTCGCTCATATTTCCTCGTTTTGGATTTGGTCAGGCTTTTACAGAGAAAGAGATAGCTGGCTTTGAAAAAATGCCAGTAGAAGATTTGATGACCGCGTTCTTTGACCGCGCTCTAGCAAGAGCGGAGAAAGCAGGGATTTCGAAAGGCAAGATCATGCTGGATCCAGGAATTGGTTTTGGTCTGACCAAAAAGGAAAATCTGCTCCTTTTACGTGACCTGAATAAACTACATCAGCAAGGCTATCCAATCTTTCTCGGAGTTTCGCGTAAGCGATTTGTTATCAATATCCTTGAGGAGAATGGCTTTGAAGTCAATCCTGAGACGGAAGTCGGTTTCCGAAATCGGGACACCGCTTCGGCTCATGTGACTAGTATCGCTGCGAGACAGGGTGTCGAAGTGGTGCGCGTGCACGATGTAGCCAGTCATAAGATGGCAGTTGAAATTGCGTCAGCCATTCGTTTGGCAGATGATGCAGAAAATCTAGATTTAAAACAATATAAATAAGATGAACGAAATTCAAAACAATCAGTGGATTGCCCACTACCGGACGGACCAACCGCATTTTGGTTTGGAGCGAATGGTAGAACTCCTAGCCCTGCGAGGCAATCCCCATCTCAAGCTCAAGGTTATCCATATCGGAGGGACAAACGGTAAGGGATCTACCATTGCTTTTTTGAAAAAGATGCTGGAAAAGCTAGGTCTGAGAGTAGGTGTATTCAGCTCGCCCTATCTCATTCATTATACGGATCAGATTAGCATCAATGGGGAATCCATCCCAGAAGCGAGACTAGAAGCCCTCATGGCAGTTTATCGCTCTTTGCTTGAGGGGGAGAAAGGCGCTGCTTTAAAAGGAACAACCGAGTTTGAGATTATCACAGCTCTAGCTTATGATTATTTTGCCACTGAAAAAGTTGATGTGGCTATCATGGAAGTCGGCATGGGTGGGCTCTTGGATAGTACCAATGTCTGCCAGCCGATTCTGACAGGGATTACAACTATTGGCTTGGATCATGTGGCCCTACTTGGTGACACCTTGGAAGCTATAGCAGAGCAGAAAGCTGGTATTATCAAGCAAGGCATTCCTTTGGTAACAGGTCGCATTACTCAAGAAGCCTTGACTGTTATCGACCATATGGCAGAAGCTAAACATGCACCGAGACTTGCCTACGGAGCAGATTATCAGGTTCGTCATCAAGAAAGTGTGGTGACGGGCGAGGTCTTTGACTATACAAGTGCTGTCAGACAAGGTCGCTTTCAGACAGGTCTGCTTGGCTTGCATCAGATCGAGAATGCAGGAATGGCGCTTGCTCTCCTAGACACTTATTGCCAAGAGATTGGGCGAGAATTAGCTAGCAATGACTTGGTTGCTCAAGCCATGGAGGAAACTAGATGGCCAGGACGTTTGGAGATCGTATCTAGTAACCCCTTGTTGCTTTTAGATGGGGCTCACAATCCGCATGCTATCAAGGCTTTGTTGAATACTTTGCAAGAACGCTTTGCTGACTATCATAAAGAAATTCTCTTTACTTGTATCAAAACCAAGGCCTTGGAGGATATGTTGGATTTGCTAGAGTCGGTGCCAAATAGTCAACTGACTCTGACTTGTTTTGACGATAGTCGGGCGACAGATGAGAACGTGCTGAAAGAGACAGCTAAGTCTAGAAATCTCAATTACCAAAGTTGGCAGGAGTTTTTAGATCAGAAATTGACAGATAAAAAAGAAGAGAAACAAACAGTTAGGATTGTCACAGGTTCCTTGTATTTCTTGAGCCAAGTGAGAGCCTATCTGATGGAGAGGAAGGACGAGAATGGATACACAAAAGATTGAAACGGCTGTAAAAATGATTATTGAGGCCGTCGGTGAGGATGCTAACCGCGAGGGCTTGCAGGAAACACCCGCTCGTGTAGCCCGTATGTATCAAGAGATTTTTTCAGGTCTTGGTCAAACAGCGGAGGAGCACCTGTCAAAATCCTTTGAGATTATTGATGATAACATGGTGGTAGAAAAGGATATCTTTTTCCACACTATGTGTGAGCACCACTTCTTGCCCTTTTATGGGAGAGCACACATTGCCTACATTCCAGATGGTCGTGTGGCAGGCCTGTCTAAGCTGGCCCGTACGGTTGAAGTTTATTCTAAAAAACCACAGATTCAAGAACGGTTGAATATCGAAGTGGCCGATGCCTTGATGGACTATCTGGGGGCTAAAGGAGCATTTGTTGTCATTGAGGCAGAGCATATGTGTATGAGCATGCGTGGTGTCAGAAAGCCAGGCACTGCAACCTTGACAACAGTAGCGCGAGGTGTATTTGAAACAGATAAAGACCTCCGAGATCAGGCTTATCGTTTAATGGGACTATAAAAAGAATCCGCTTCATGCGGATTTTTCTAGAAAGGACTAGTTATGGATCAACTGCAGATAAAAGATTTGGAAATTTTTGCCTATCATGGTCTTTTTCCTAGTGAGAAAGAATTGGGGCAGAAGTTTGTCGTTTCAGCCATCCTATCCTATGATATGACCAAAGCGGCGACAGACTTGGATTTGGCGGCTTCTATTCATTATGGGGAACTTTGTCAGCAGTGGACAACTTGGTTTCAGGAAACCACTGAGGACTTGATTGAAACAGTAGCCTACAAACTAGTTGAACGTACCTTTGAGACCTATCCTCTTGTCCAAGAAATTGAGTTGGAACTCAAAAAACCTTGGGCTCCAGTGCATTTGCCGCTAGATACCTGCTCGGTGACCATTCACCGTCGTAAGCAACGAGCTTTTATCGCCCTAGGAAGCAATATGGGGGATAAGCAAGCAAACTTGGAACAAGCTATTGACAAACTGCGAGCTCGTGGTATCCATATTTTAAAAGAGTCCAGTGTCTTGACGACGGAGCCTTGGGGCGGTGTGGAACAAGCTAGTTTTGCCAATCAGGTGATTGAAGTAGAAACATGGCTTCCAGCACCAGTCTTGTTACAAACATTATTAGCCATTGAGTCAGAAATGGGGCGGGTTCGAGAGGTTCATTGGGGACCGCGTTTGATCGATTTGGACCTGCTCTTTGTAGAAAATCAGGTCATCTATACAGACGAGCTCATCTTACCACATCCCTATATAGCAGAACGCCTCTTTGTTCTTGAGCCCTTACAGGAAATAGCTCCCCATTTTATTCATCCAGTACTCAAACAGCCGATACGCTACTTGTATCAAGAATTGAACAAATAGAAAAAACTCTAGTTCCTCAGCAGTTTGCGCCGAGAAGCTAGAGTTTTTAAAATAGGTCATTTTCTTCAGGAAGGAGGATGGTTTCTTTCCCGTCCATGTCTAAAACAAGGACCAGAGGAGGGTAAAGAGGGTCGAAGGGATGATTAAAATCAAAGTCGATACTAGTCGGCAGGTGCTGACTAGAGAAATGGAAGGTAATGGTCCCCTCGTTGTTTAGTAGTTGAAATTCAAGTTCCTCTTCTAATTCAAAGACATTTTTCAAAAAATGATCAATAATAAACCATAAAGAGTCGATAACATCGTCAGGCAAGCTGGTCACAACGCCAAAACTGGCCGAACGTCTCTGAGTATTTGTAAAAGCCATAAACATTCCCTCCCCCATTTTATTTTTCCTTATCATACAGCAAAACATCCCAAAAATCAAGAAATCGTACTCACTTTTTCAAAATGGGAATAGGTTGTGAAATTTTTTCAAAGTTTCTCTAAAAAATACTTGAAAGTGTTTACAATAAGTGATAAAATGGAGTAAGCAGATGTATGAAAGCGAAATTTTCAATATAGAAAGGAAACAGAATGAACACAGATGATACAGTAACGATTTATGATGTTGCCCGTGAAGCTGGGGTTTCCATGGCAACTGTTAGCCGTGTAGTGAATGGCAATAAGAACGTCAAAGAGAATACTCGTAAAAAAGTTCTAGAGGTGATTGATCGTCTTGACTACCGTCCAAATGCGGTAGCGCGTGGCTTGGCCAGCAAGAAAACCACGACAGTTGGTGTTGTGATTCCAAATATCACTAATGGCTATTTTTCAACCCTAGCCAAGGGGATTGATGATATTGCAGAGATGTATAAGTACAATATCGTCCTAGCCAACAGTGATGAAGACGATGAAAAAGAAGTTTCAGTAGTTAATACTCTCTTTTCAAAACAAGTTGATGGTATTATCTTTATGGGCTATCACTTGACTGAAAAGATTCGTTCAGAATTTTCTCGATCTCGGACACCAGTTGTCCTTGCAGGAACGGTGGATATCGAACACCAGTTGCCAAGTGTTAATATTGACTACAAACAAGCAACGATTGATGCAGTAACTCATTTGCTTCAGGAAAATGAAAAGATTGCCTTTGTCAGTGGACCACTTGTTGATGATATCAACGGTAAAATTCGATTGATTGGTTACAAGGAGGCTTTGAAAAAGGCAGGAATCCCTTATAGCGAGGGCTTGGTATTTGAGTCTAAATACAGCTATAATGATGGCTATGCCTTGGCAGAGCGCTTGGTTTCTTCACAGGCTACAGCTGCAGTTGTGACAGGTGATGAATTGGCTGCGGGTGTGTTAAATGGCTTGGCAGATCACGGTATTTCTGTACCGGAAGAGTTTGAAATCATTACGACAGATGATTCTCAAATTGCACGATTCACTCGTCCAAACTTAACGACAATTGCTCAACCTCTATACGACCTTGGTGCTATCAGTATGCGTATGTTGACCAAGATTATGCATAAAGAAGAGTTGGAAGAACGTGAAGTTCTCCTGCCTCACGGTTTGACAGAACGTCGTTCGACACGAAAACGCAAATAGAAAAAATCAGGGAATCGAGAAGATTTCCTGATTTTCAATTTTAACCTTCCATGTAATTGCGAAGTTCTTGTCCTTTTAGCCCAGCGTTGATAGCAATCAATAATTTGAGGCGAGCTTTTTGAGCATTGAGTTCTTTGACAAAGAAAACGCCAGACTCTTGTAATTGAACTCCTCCGCCTTGGTAGGCGTAAACAGGTTCTGCAATGCCGTTAAAACAACGTGAAACCAAGGCGACTGGAATGCCTTTTTGGAGGAGGCTTTCTAATTTTTGAGCTGTTTCTTTGGGTACATTACCTGCTCCAAAAGCTTGAATGACTAGCCCATCTAGATGCTCTAAATCAAGCATATCAATCAGCTCATCTGTCATACCTGCATAGACCGAGATGATGGGAACTAGACCTTGAATATGCTCGAGATCAAACCGGACACGAGGCTCAGCTGTTTTGAAGTAGAGGATTTCTTGCTTCATGATGAGACCGAGAGGCCCGTGAGTAGGAGTTTGAAAGGTACCGACGTTGGTCGTATGGGTTTTGGTAACATACTTGGCCGCGTGGATCTCATCATTCATGACGACCAGCACACCCTTGTCGGCTGCTTTGTCATCGCTGGCAACTCGTAAAGCACTCAGATAATTATAAACTCCATCACTACCGAGTTCGTTTGAACTACGCATAGCTCCTGTTAGAACAATGGGCATGTGTGGGATTTCCATGGTATCAAGAAAGTAAGCTGTTTCTTCTAAGGTATCTGTACCATGTGTGATGACAACTCCATCGTAGTTATTAGCTTCCTCTTTAATTTTATGATAGAGCGCAAGCATATGCTTGGGTTTGATATGGGGACTTGGCAGGTTAAAAAGGTCTAGGGCATGAACCTCAATCCCTTCAAGTGGATTGGATACATGGTTCATGGGATTGTCCTGGCTGGTCACAACTGCGCCAGAGGCGTCTGCTTGCATGGAAATAGTCCCACCTGTATGTAAAACAAGGATTTTCTTAGGCATGAATTACTCACTCTTTCTGAAATGTGGTATAATCATTGTAACACAAAAGGGGAGAATGGGATAGGATGGAAGTCAAAGCTGTTTTTTTTGATATCGATGGAACGCTAGTCAACGATCGCAAGAGTGTTTTGAAATCCACTAAGGACGCGATTAAGATTGTTAAAGAGCAAGGGGTGCTTGTTGGAGTAGCGACAGGACGGGGGCCTTTCTTTGTCAAGGAATTGATGGAAGATTTAGATCTGGATTTTGCAATAACTTATAACGGACAATATATCTTTAATAAAGAAAAAGTTTTATTTGCTAGTCCGATTGCTAAGTCAAGCCTGCGTCAATTGATTGCCTATGCTAAAAAAGAGCAAAAAGAAATCGCTCTTGGAACCGAGCATGCTGTTGTTGGTTCGAAAATTATGTCATTTGGTCTCGGATCCTTTTCACAGCTGGTTAGTCGTTTTATTCCGACTGTTCTGACAAGAACCGTGAGCCGTTCCTTTAATCGAATGGTTAGCAAGGCAGTCCCTCAAAAGGAAGATGACCTGCTTCGTTTGATCAATGAGCCAATCTATCAAGTGTTAATGCTGATGACTCCTGAAGAATCTGAGAAAGCAGCAGCTGATTTTGAAGATTTGAAATTAACTCGAAGCAATCCTTTTGCAGCAGATATCATCAACCAAGGAAATTCCAAACTAGAAGGCATTCGCCGAGTCGGGAAAGAGTATGGTTTTGATCTCAACCAAGTCATGGCTTTCGGTGATTCAGACAATGATCTGGAAATGTTGGCAGGTGTTGGTATGTCTGTAGCCATGGGAAATGGCAGTAGCAGCGTCAAAGAAGTTGCCAAGCACATTACAGCAAGTAACCAGCAAGATGGCATCCACAAGGCGCTTGAACATTTTGGGGTCTTGGCTTCAGAAAAAGTTTTTGTCAGTCGAGACTACCATTTTAATAAGGTTAAGACCTTCCATCACATGATGGATGAACGGACGCAGGAAGAGCCACAGGCATGGGATGTTGAAGGTGCAACCCACCGCGCAGACTTTAAAATTGAAGAATTAGTAGAGTTTGTCCGAGCGGCAAGTTCTTCGGAGGAAGAATTCCAGCAGTCACTTGCAAGCATGCATTCGGCACTTGATAAGGCGGCCGAAAAGGTGAGGCAAAAAACGCCTGCCCAAAAAGATCTAATCGGGCAGGTTGATGCCTTAATCGATACACTGTACTTTACTTACGGCAGTTTTGCCTTGATGGGAGTGGATCCAGAACGCATCTTTGATATTGTGCATGAGGCAAACATGGGGAAGGTTTTTCCTGATGGAAAAGCCCATTTTGATCCAGTTACACATAAAATCTTAAAACCGGATGACTGGGGCGAAAAATATGCTCCAGAACCTGCTATCAGAAAGGAACTGCAGCGTCAGCTCAAGGCTTATGAGCGACATAAAGAGAGAAATAAGTAAGAAAAAAGGGAGCCTAGCAGGCTCCTTTTGTGTTCCTATAATGTTTTTTCTTGTTCTCTCACGACCAGCAAATCAACTTTTGCGTGGCGGAGGATGTATTCAGATGAAGAGCCAACCAAGAGGCGTTCAAAGGCATTAAGACCTGTTGCACCGACGAGAATCAGGTCAACATTTTCTGCGTCTGGAATAGTACGAGCAAGGAGAGTTTTTGGATTTCCCATTTCGATGACGGTATGAATATCGGTCACACCAGCATCTCTTGCACGTTTTTCGTACTCTTTCATCAAACTTTCAGCATCGACTTGGAGTTCTTCGTAAACTTCAGCATCAAAGGTAGACACGCTTTGAAGAGCGCGTGTGTCAATAACATGGGCAATGGTGAGCTTGGAATCATTGCGTAGAGCAGTGTAAACACCTTTAACAAAAGCCAAGTCTGCCTCTTTAGAACCATCAATTGCAACCATAACATTTTGGTAACGTTGTGCCATAATGAAACCTCCTGAAATTTTCTTACTTTTATTGTAATCCTTTTCACTAAAGAAGTAAAGTAAAAATCATATTTTAAATAAATATTATTGGAGATTCAATTTGGTGTAGATATGTTAAAATAAAAGAAAACGGGATAGTAGAAAATACAGCGAGGGGATGAGAAAGTATGAAAGATTTTGTTCAAGATTCTAAAAAAATAAGTTTTCTTTATCATGGAATTATCCTTGCGTCACTTGTAGGAGAAGTAGTGATTCTTTGGCAACTGGAAAGAGTCGTGCCCGTTCTCTATCCAGGATTTGTTGGCTTTCTTCTCTTTCACTTAGTCTACCACATCATTTTATTTGCGATTGCAAAGAGAAGTGGTCGTTTGGACTATTTGGTCACGTGGGGGCTCTTTCTCATGTTTAATCTTTTGTATGATTCCTTTTTGGCATTGATCTTCCTAGGTTTGTCTTTTGGTATGTGAGAAAATACTTCTGCATTCTAGTTATTTAGACGGTGAGAACCTAGTCGTTGTGAGTTTTTTTCTTTGCTTGCTCATTTCAGGAAACTTGTCGCAATCCCTTTCTAGTGGTATAATGTTACTATCTCGATGAATTGAGGAAACAAGATGAAAGAATATAACAAGTCTAGTAAGCTAGAGCATGTTGCTTATGATATCCGTGGTCCTGTTTTAGAAGAAGCCATGCGGATGCGAGCAAACGGAGAAAAGATTTTACGTCTGAATACAGGAAATCCCGCAGAATTTGGCTTTACAGCGCCAGATGAAGTCATTCATGACTTGATTATGAATGCGCGTGATAGTGAGGGATATTCTGACTCTAAAGGGATTTTCTCAGCCCGTAAGGCCATCATGCAGTATTGTCAACTGAAGAACTTCCCCAATGTGGACATTGATGATATCTACCTTGGAAATGGTGTCAGTGAGCTGATTGTTATGTCCATGCAGGGGCTTTTAGACAATGGAGATGAGGTCTTGGTTCCTATGCCAGATTATCCTCTCTGGACAGCTGCGGTCAGCCTAGCTGGGGGAAATGCCGTTCACTATATCTGTGATGAAGCTGCAGAGTGGTACCCAGATATTGACGATATTAAATCAAAAATCACTTCGAACACCAAGGCTATCGTCCTTATCAATCCAAATAACCCAACTGGAGCCCTTTATCCTAAGGAACTCTTGCTGGAGATTATTGAGATTGCTCGTCAAAACGACTTGATCATCTTTGCAGATGAGATTTATGACCGCATGGTGATGGACGGGCATGTACACACGCCTGTGGCAAGCTTGGCACCAGATGTCTTCTGTGTCAGCATGAATGGTCTGTCAAAATCGCATCGTATCGCTGGTTTTCGTGTGGGCTGGATGGTCTTGTCTGGTCCTAAGACACATGTTAAAGGCTATATCGAAGGTCTCAATATGCTGTCCAATATGCGCCTTTGCTCTAACGTTTTGGCCCAGCAAGTCGTACAAACATCACTAGGTGGGCACCAGTCAGTGGACGAATTACTCCTTCCTGGTGGTCGCATCTATGAGCAAAGAAACTTTATCTATAATGCCATTCAAGATATCCCAGGTTTATCTGCGGTCAAGCCGAAGGCGGGTCTTTATATCTTCCCTAAAATTGACCGCAATATGTACCGCATCGATGATGATGAACAGTTCGTTCTTGATTTCTTGAAACAAGAAAAGGTTCTCTTGGTTCATGGTCGCGGCTTTAATTGGCAAGAACCAGACCATTTCCGTATCGTTTACCTCCCACGAGTGGACGAATTAGCACAAATCCAAGAAAAGATGACTCGTTTCTTAAAACAGTATCGTAGATAAGGGCTTTCATAGGAAAAGCTAGAAAACATTTGCCTAGAGCTATTGACAAAAGTGGCAGAATCAGATAGAATAGTAAAGTATGTTTAGTAACTGATCACTTTATAGCCGGCTAAACGAATACAAAATCTATGAGGAGGTATTCATCGTGAAACGTACTTATCAACCAAGTAAACTTCGTCGTGCGCGCAAACACGGATTCCGTAACCGTATGTCAACTAAAAACGGTCGTCGCGTATTGGCAGCTCGTCGTCGTAAAGGACGCAAAGTTTTGGCTGCATAATCCAAACGAATTCAACAAAGAAGTCAGTAGGAACTCGAGTCTACTGGCTTTTCTTTTTTCCTATAATATCAGTCTGTAAATGCTTTATATTTTTTCTGAAATAATGTATAATGTTTCATATACTATAAAAATGGAGAACAGTTATGAAGAAATCAAAAGCCCTCCTACTAGGGGCTGGAATTTTGAGCGCAAGCTTCTTGATGGTGGCTTGTAGTTCGGCACAATCAAATACAGATAAAACCTACTCGTATGTATTTGCTAGCAATCCAGATACATTAGACTATATCACTTCGACACGTGGTTCAACCTCTAGCATTACGACAAACTTGATTGATGGTTTGTTGGAAAATGATAAGTACGGCAACCTCGTTCCTTCTATGGCGCAGTCATGGAAGGTATCAAAGGATGGCTTGACCTATACCTACAAAATCCGCCAAGGGGCTAAGTGGTATACCTCTGAAGGAGAAGAATACGCTGAAGTGACAGCTCATGACTTTGTGACAGGTCTTAAGTATGCAGCGGATAAAAAGGCTGAGAACTTGTACTTGGTACGGGATTCAATCAAAGGTTTGGCAGATTATGTCGAAGGGAAAACATCTGACTTTGAGACGGTTGGAGTCAAGGCAGTGGACGACTATACTCTCCAATACACCTTGAACAAGCCGGAGTCTTATTGGAATTCAAAGACAACAGGGGGAATTTTGAGCCCTGTCAATGAAGCCTTTTTGAAATCTAAGGGAGATGACTTTGGAAGTGTTACCCCATCTAGTATCCTGTCAAATGGGCCATACTTGTTCAAGTCTTTCACATCAAAATCTTTAATTGAGTTTGAAAAGAACCCTAATTACTGGGATAAGGACAATGTGAAAATTGAGAAGGTAAAACTTTCCTTCTATGATGGTTCAGACCAAGATAGTTTGGCTCGAGGATTCTTAGAAGGCAACTACACAGATGGCCGTATCTTCCCGACAAGTTCTGTCTTTGACCAGTTGAAAAAAGGGAATGAAGATAAGATTACCTATACTCCTCAGGATGCTGTGACTTTCTACTATCTCTTCAATGTCAACCGTCAAAGTTACAATCAAACCATGAAACAGACGGATAAAGAAAAAACCGATTCGCGTGCAGCTATGCAAAACAAGGACTTCCGTCAGGCGATTAACTTTGCCTTTGACCGTCATGCCTACGCCGCACAGACAAATGGAGAAGATGGAGCTGACCGTATCCTTCGAAACACAGTCACACCAAGCAATTTTGTTCAAATCGGTGGGAAAAACTTTGGAGATGCTGTCAATGAAAAGATAGTCAACTATGGTTCAGAGTGGGCTAATGTCAATCTAAACGACGCTCAGCCTGGCTTCTTGAATGCTGACAAAGCCAAGGCAGAATTTGCCAAAGCCAAAGAAAGTTTGCAAGCAGAAGGTGTGACTTTCCCAATCCATCTAGACATGCCAGTGGACCAGACTGCTAAGTTGGATGTACAACAAGCCAGTTCTTTCAAGCAGACGGTTGAGGAGACACTTGGATCAGATAATATTGTTATCGATGTGATTCAACTTTCTCCAGACGAGAAAGACAATGCAACCTTCTTTGCTGACACAGCTGAACAAAAGGACTACGACATCGATATCTCAGGCTGGAGCGGAGATTACTCTGATCCTAAGACCTATCTTGACCTCTTGGATCCAGACTCTGGTTCTCAGCTAAAAAATCTTGGCTTGACTCCAGGAAAAGACAATGATGTTAAGGAAAAAATCGGTCTCTCTACCTACAAGAAGTTGTTGGATGAGGCAGATAAAGAAGTTGAAAACACTCAGGTTCGCTATGAGAAATTTGCCGAAGTTCAAGCTTGGCTAACAGATAGTGCTCTCTTTCTGCCAGTTCAAAGTGGAGGAGCTAATCCAATCTTCCGTAAGACTGTACCGTTCACAGGAGCCTTCTCATTTGTCGGACATAAAGGGGATGCGGACAACTACAAATACCTTGAGTTGCAAAAAGATCCCGTGACTGCGAAACAGTACCAAGAACTTTATGAAAAATGGCAAAAAGAAAAAACTGAGTCCAATAAAAAAGCTCAGGAAGATCTAGCTAACCACATTCAATAATATTCCTAGTCATGCTTTTTAGTTAAGCATAGTGGCTGGATTCAGAAAAAGGCCCCACCAGACGCTTTTTGGTTCTGGTAGGGCCTTTTCTTTATTCTTTTAAGTGATAAGAGTAGCTGGCGACAACGACGTCTTCATGCCATCTGAGAGCGTATTTTAGTTTGAGGCTCATCTGATTGTGCAGGATATTTTGCCAAGGCTTGTTAGGGATAAACTGTGGGACAAGGACTGTAACGGTGTAGTTTTTTTGCTTAGCTTCTTGGGCGATTCGTTTGACATACTTAACACTAGGGGTGATGATGTCGCGGTAACTGGTATTGATATTCTTCAGAGTGATATTTGGGAAGTAGTCGGCAAATTCCTGAAGAATTTCTTGGTCTTTTTCTGCCGTTTCTTTAGTAGAAATGTGCATGGCTAACACTTCATCACCGATACTTTGAGCGTAGTTAATGGCTCCGACACTTACTCGAGTAACATTCCCTACTAGGACAAGGACAAGATTGCCGTCGTAAGTGCGCTTTTCAATTCCTTCGTAGAGTCGTAGCTGTTTTGCCACTTTTTGGTAATGGCTGTGAATGGATAAAAAGAGGAAAGTTAAAACTAGGATAATTGGGAAGAAAGGCCAGATATCACCCAGTCTGAAGAGAAGTAGAATGAGAACGATAGCATAACAAATGATGGCCCCAAGGATATTAGCAAAGGCAGGTTTTAAGAAATTTGCTCCTTTTTCCTTTTTCCAATGACGAATCATCCCAGTCTGAGAAAGGGCAAAGGGAACGAAGACACCGATAGTATAAAGAGGAATCAAGCGTTCAGTATTCCCGTTAAAAATGAGAAGAAGGATCATAGCTCCAAAAGCCAGAGTTAAGATACCGTTGGAGTAGCCAAGACGATCCCCTTTTTCCATAAAGAGATGGGGCATGTACTTGTTTTTTGCCATATTGTAGGACAGCATAGGGAAGGCTGAAAAGCCAGTATTTGCAGCTACAGCTAGAATCAAGGCTGTTGAGAACTGGAAGAGATAGTAGCTAGCATGACCAAAGAATGAATCACCAAGAATACCCTTGGCCATTTGCGAGAGGATGGTTTCTCCGTGTTGAGGTGTGATGCCCATCCAGTAGTTGAGGAAGGTAATGCCTGCAAAAAGAAATCCTAAAATCAAGGACATGATGGTCAAGGTTTGAGCAGCATTCTTTTCTTTAGGAGTTTTGAAAAATGGTACCGCATTTGAAATAGCCTCAACCCCTGTCAGAGAGGCAGAGCCACTGGTAAAGGCTCTCAATAGGAGAACGATGGAAAGGCTCGGAACGGTTTGCCCAATGGTTGAAGTCGCCTGATAGTTTAGGGAACCTGTAAATAGTTGAAAGAACCCATAAAGCAAGAGAAAAACGGTACTGAAGATAAAGAGGTAGACGGGAATCATCAGAGAGCTGGCAGATTCTTTCAATCCTCTTAAATTCAAGAGCATGAGCAGGCAGACTAGGAAAATAGAGATATGAAGATTGTAGGGATGGAGGGCAGGGATGGCTGCTGTAATAGCATCAGCTCCAGATGATACCGATACCGCCACAGTCAGCATGTAGTCAACCAGCAGACTACCTCCAGCAATCAAGCCTAGCTCGGGAGATAGATTTTCTCGAGTAACCATATAAGCTCCTCCACCTTGAGGATAGGCGTGAATAATTTGACGATAGGAAATGGTCAAACTAGCGAGCAGTAAGAGGACAAAAATACCGATAGGGAGGCTCCACCAAATAGCGAGAGGAGAGAGACTGACTAAAACGAGAATGACTTGTTCAGGTCCATAGGCAATAGAAGACAGGGCATCACTGGATAACATTGCAAGTGCCTGCATTTTTCCCAACAATCCCCCTTCGCCGTCTGTGAGAGACTTGAGTGGTCGACCGATAAAGGTATATTTTAATTTTCTAAACATTTTCTTTTCCTTTGCTGAAAATTTCAATAAGTGTTATTATACTGCTTTGAAAAAAGGCAGTCAAGGGAGAATGATTGGTTTTTGGATATTTTTCCAAGCCGAGGGATGCTATTTTTGGTATAATAGATGGAAGAAAACGAGGTTAGAAGAGATGATTTTTGATACGCACACACATTTAAATGTAGAAGAATTTGCAGGACGTGAGGCAGAAGAAATCGCCTTGGCTGCTGAGATGGGTGTGACTCGGATGAACATCGTTGGTTTTGATAAGCCGACCATTGAACGAGCCCTAGAGTTGGCAAATGAGTATGAGCAGCTCTACGCAACTATTGGCTGGCATCCGACGGAAGCAGGGACTTACACAGACGAGGTCGAAGCTTACTTGCTTGAAAAACTAAAACATCCTAAGATTGTTGCCTTGGGTGAGATTGGCCTGGACTACCATTGGATGACAGCACCTAAGGAAGTGCAGGAACAGGTTTTTCGTCGTCAGATTCAGCTGTCTAAGGACTTGAATTTGCCCTTTGTGGTCCACACTCGTGATGCGCTAGAAGATACTTATGAGATTATCAAGAGCGAGGGCGTTGGTCCACGAGGTGGGATTATGCACTCATTCTCAGGTTCTTTGGAGTGGGCTGAGAAGTTTGTCGAGCTTGGCATGACCATTTCTTTCTCAGGTGTGGTGACCTTTAAGAAAGCGACGGATATCCAAGAGGCTGCTAGAGAACTTCCGTTAGACAAGATTTTGGTAGAAACGGATGCGCCTTATCTGGCTCCTGTTCCTAAACGTGGCCGTGAAAACAAAACAGCCTATACTCGCTATGTGGTGGACTTTATCGCCGACTTGCGTGGGATGACGACTGAGGAGTTAGCCGCAGTAACGACTGCAAATGCAGAGCGTATCTTTGGATTGGACAGCAAGTGATGAAAGAAAAAATTTCCCAAGTCATCGTGGTTGAAGGTCGTGATGATACGGTCAATCTCAAACGTTACTTTGACGTGGAAACCTATGAGACACGAGGTTCCGCGATAAATGACCAGGATATAGAGCGGATTCAGCGTCTGCATGAACTGCATGGAGTCATTGTCTTTACAGATCCAGATTTTAATGGTGAACGCATTCGGCGCATGATTATGACGGCCATTCCAACAGTTCAGCATGCCTTTCTCAAACGAGATGAGGCTGTTCCCAAATCCAAGACTAAGGGGCGTTCTCTGGGAATTGAACACGCCAGCTATGAGGACCTGAAAACAGCGCTCGCTCAGGTGACAGAGCAATTTGAAAATGAGAACGTGTTTGACATCAGTCGAAGCGACTTGATTCGTCTAGGTTTCCTAGCGGGAGCAGACAGTCGTAGACGCCGAGAGTATCTAGGCGAACAGCTCCGCATCGGCTATTCCAATGGCAAGCAACTCCTCAAACGCTTAGAGTTGTTTGGTGTGACCTTGGCAGAAGTGGAGGAAGCTATGAAAAGTTATGGTAATGGCTAAGCACTCCCAAAATACCAAGGGAATGTGTTACAATAGAGGTACTTAGATTTATTTTGATAGTGTTCAAATAGAAACTTATAAGGAGAGAGCAAAATGAAAATCCGAGTTGATAGAGATTCTGTGTGTATGGGGGACGATGTACTGCCTCATGAGGTGGAATTTGAGATTCCTGAAGATATGACGGTGAAAGAATTTTTTGACTTTCTAGAAAAGGAACGTTATTTGCCGTCTGTTCAAGGAAACAATATCGCTTGGGAACTCCGTAATCGAAATGGGGAACAGGGTGTTTATTTCACCAAAACACGAGAGATTATCCATCCAGATGCAGTCTTAAAAGAGATGTTGGAAGGTATTACTGAGACTCCCTTATTTGTTTTGCTCTATCATTATACTCCGGAAGCATATTATATTAGAAAAGAGAATAAATGAGAATTGCAGATTATAGCGTGACCAAGGCAGTGCTGGAGCGTCACGGTTTTACCTTTAAAAAGTCCTTCGGGCAAAATTTCTTGACGGATACTAATATCCTTCAAAAAATCGTGGATACGGCTGAAATTGATGAGCAGGTTAATGTTATCGAAATCGGGCCAGGGATTGGTGCCTTGACAGAGTTTCTGGCTGAGCGTGCGGCTCAAGTCATGGCTTTTGAGATCGACCACCGTTTGGTGCCAATTTTAGCAGATACCCTGCGTGATTTTGACAATGTTACTGTAGTCAACGAGGACATTCTCAAGGTTGATTTGGCCCAGCATATCAAGAATTTCAAAAATCCTGAATTGCCAATCAAGGTAGTAGCTAATTTGCCTTACTATATCACAACGCCTATTCTCATGCACTTGATCGAGAGTGGCATTCCTTTTAGTGAGTTTGTGGTCATGATGCAAAAAGAAGTGGCGGATCGCATCTCAGCACAGCCCAATACCAAGGCTTATGGTAGCTTGTCGATTGCGGTGCAGTATTACATGACAGCCAAGGTTGCCTTTATCGTGCCGCGTACAGTCTTTGTGCCAGCGCCAAATGTGGACTCAGCCATTTTAAAAATGGTGCGTCGTCCAGAGCCAGCCGTAGCAGTGGAAGACGAGAATTTCTTCTTTAAGGTTTCCAAGGCTAGTTTCACTCATCGCCGCAAGACCTTGTGGAACAATTTGACAGGATACTTTGGCAAGACTGAAGAAGTCAAGGATAAATTGACCGAGGCATTGGATCAAGCGGGCTTGTCACCAAGTGTGCGTGGGGAAGCTCTCAGCTTGGCAGAGTTTGCCAGCCTAGCAGATGCGCTTAAAGGGCAAGGACTCTAAGATGCAGGGACAAATCATTAAAGCCTTGGCAGGATTCTACTATGTAGAGAGTGATGACCAAGTTTACCAGACGCGTGCGCGTGGAAATTTCCGCAAAAAAGGCCACACACCCTACGTTGGGGACTGGGTAGATTTTTCTGCGGAGGAAAATTCCGAAGGTTATATCCTCAAAATTCACGAACGGAAAAATAGTCTGGTTCGTCCACCGATTGTCAATATTGACCAAGCTGTGGTGATCATGTCTGTCAAGGAACCAGACTTCAACAGCAATTTGCTGGATCGCTTCTTGGTTCTTTTGGAGCACAAGGGAATCCATCCTATTGTTTATATTTCTAAAATGGACTTGCTGGAAGATAGGGGAGAGCTGGATTTTTACCAGCAGACTTATGGTGCCATTGGTTACGACTTTGTGACCAGTAAGGAGGAACTCCTGCCTTTGTTGACAGGCAAAGTGACAGTCTTTATGGGGCAGACAGGTGTTGGGAAATCAACCCTCCTCAATAAAATCGCACCAGACCTCAATCTTGAAACAGGAGAAATCTCAGATAGTCTAGGTCGCGGTCGCCATACCACTCGAGCTGTTAGTTTTTACAACCTCAATGGGGGTAAAATCGCAGATACACCGGGATTTTCATCCTTGGATTATGAAGTATCAACGGCTGAAGACCTTAATCAGGCCTTCCCAGAACTTGCTAGTGTCAGCCGAGATTGTAAGTTCCGTACTTGTACCCATACCCATGAGCCGTCCTGTGCGGTTAAGCCAGCAGTAGAAGAGGGTACCATTGCCAGCTTCCGTTTTGATAACTACCTGCAATTTCTCAGTGAAATTGAAAATCGCAGAGAAACCTATAAAAAAGTCAGCAAAAAAATTCCAAAATAAGGAGAAACCTATGTCTCAATACAAGATTGCTCCGTCAATTCTGGCAGCAGATTATGCCAACTTTGAACGTGAAATCAAACGCCTAGAAGCAACTGGGGCAGAATATGCCCATATCGATATCATGGATGGTCACTTTGTGCCACAAATCAGTTTTGGTGCAGGTGTGGTTGAAGCTCTTCGACCACATAGCAAGATGGTCTTTGACTGCCATTTAATGGTCTCTAATCCTGAACACCACTTAGAAGATTTTGCGCGTGCAGGGGCAGATATCATCAGTATCCATGTAGAAGCAACGCCTCATATCCATGGCGCCCTCCAAAAAATTCGCTCTCTTGGTGTCAAACCTTCGGTTGTCATCAATCCTGGTACGCCTGTTGAAGCCATTAAGCACGTCCTTCATCTAGTTGACCAAGTCTTGGTCATGACGGTTAACCCTGGTTTTGGCGGCCAAGCTTTCCTACCTGAAACTATGGATAAGGTTCGTGAGTTGGTTGGCCTTCGTAAGGAAAAAGGTTTAAACTTTGAAATTGAAGTCGATGGCGGGATTGATGACCAGACCATTTCTCAAGCCAAAGAAGCTGGAGCGACCGTTTTTGTAGCAGGATCCTATGTCTTTAAGGGAGATGTCAATGAACGAGTGCAAACTCTCAGAAAACAACTGGACTAGGGTTGCCGTTTTTGCAGGTGGAGATCGCGGTCATTATCGGACGGATTTTGATAGCTTTGTCGGTGTGGATCGAGGATCGCTCTGGGTACTGGAAGAAAACCTTCCTCTCGCTCTAGCGGTTGGGGATTTTGATTCGGTGACCGCGGAAGAGCGACAGGTGATTCAAAAACGTGCCCAACATTTTGTTCAAGCCCGACCAGAAAAAGATGATACTGATCTGGAATTGGCTCTCTTAACCATCTTTGAGCAAAATCCTCAGGCTCAGGTCACTATTTTCGGTGCTTTGGGTGGTCGTATTGACCATATGCTGGCCAATGTCTTTCTGCCTAGCAATCCCAAGTTGGCCCCCTTTATGCGCCAGATAGCAATTGAGGATGGGCAAAATGTGATTGCCTATTGTCCGGAAGGGACCAGTCAGCTAGAACCCCGTTCAGACTACGATTACCTAGCCTTTATGCCAGTTCGAGATAGTCAGCTGACCATTATCGGAGCTAAGTACGAATTGACAGAGGAAAATTTTTTCTTTAAAAAAGTGTACGCTTCTAACGAATATATAGATAGGGAAGTTTCAGTGACTTGCCCAGATGGCTATGTGGTCATACTCCATAGCAAGGACAGGAGGTAGGATGGAGACTGTATTATTACTATTATTAATTGCCAACCTAGCTGGACTCTTTCTCATTTGGCAAAGGCAGGATAAGCAAGACAAGTACCTAGCCAAGAGCTTGGAGGATCAGGCAGATCACTTGTCAGATCAGTTAGATTATCGTTTTGACCAAGCCAGACAAGCCAGTCAGCTGGACCAAAAAGACTTGGAAGTAGCTGTCAGCGACCGCTTGCAGGAAGTGCGAATGGAGTTGCACCAAGGCCTGACTCAAGTTAGACAGGAGATGAACGAGAATCTCCTTCAAACTAGGGACAAGACCGACCAACGTCTCCAAGCCCTGCAGGAATCAAATGAGCAACGTTTAGAACAAATGCGCCAGACGGTCGAGGAAAAACTGGAAAAGACATTACAGACACGCTTGCAGGCTTCCTTCGAGACAGTTTCCAAACAACTGGAGTCTGTCAATCGTGGTCTTGGAGAGATGCAGACAGTTGCCCGTGATGTCGGTGCCCTCAACAAGGTTCTCTCTGGAACCAAAACGCGAGGAATTCTGGGCGAATTGCAACTGGGGCAAATCATTGAAGACATCATGACACCTGCCCAGTATGAACGAGAATTTGCAACGGTTGAAAACTCCAGTGAACGAGTGGAGTACGCCATCAAGTTACCCGGGCAAGGTGACCAGGAATATGTCTACCTGCCGATTGATTCCAAGTTTCCACTGGCAGATTATTACCGCTTGGAAGAAGCCTATGAAGCAGGTGATAAGGACGAGATTGAACGCTGTCGCAAGTCACTCTTGGCAAGCGTTAAGCGCTTTGCCAAGGATATCAAGAGCAAGTACTTGGCGCCACCTCGGACGACCAATTTTGGGGTCTTGTTTGTTCCGACAGAAGGTCTCTACTCAGAAATCGTCCGCAATCCGGTCTTCTTTGATGATTTGAGACGGGAGGAGCAGATTATTGTCGCAGGGCCAAGTACCCTGTCAGCCCTCCTCAATTCCCTATCAGTTGGCTTCAAAACTCTCAATATCCAAAAGAGTGCTGACCATATCAGCAAGACTCTTGCCAGCGTTAAGACTGAGTTTGGTAAGTTCGGTGGCATTCTGGTCAAGGCACAAAAGCATCTCCAACATGCCTCTGGCAATATTGATGAATTATTAAACCGTCGTACTACAGCTATCGAGCGGACGCTCCGTCACATTGAGTTATCAGAAGGTGAGCCTGCGCTTGATCTACTCCATTTCCAAGAAGATGAGGAAGAATATGAAGATTAGTCACATGAAAAAAGATGAGCTGTTTGAAGGTTTTTACCTGATCAAGTCAGCTGACCTGAGACAGACACGTGCTGGGAAAAACTACCTAGCCTTTACCTTCCAAGACGATAGTGGCGAGATTGAAGGGAAACTCTGGGATGCCCAACCTCATAACGTTGAGGCCTTTACCGCTGGGAAAGTGGTCCACATGCAGGGACGTCGAGAAGTTTACAATAACACTCCTCAAGTCAATCAAATCACGCTTCGTTTACCTCAGCCTGGGGAACCCAATGATCCAGCTGACTTCAAGGTCAAGTCACCAGTCGATGTCAAGGAAATTCGTGACTACATGTCGCAAATGATTTTCAAGATTGAAAATCCTGTCTGGCAGCGTATCGTTCGCAGTCTCTACACCAAGTATGATAAGGAATTCTACTCCTATCCAGCTGCCAAGACCAACCACCACGCCTTTGAAACAGGTTTAGCCTATCATACGGCGACCATGGTGCGCTTGGCAGATGCCATTAGCGAGATCTATCCTCAGCTCAATAAGAGCCTGCTCTATGCTGGGATTATGTTGCATGACTTGGCCAAGGTTTTAGAGCTCAGCGGTCCCAATCAGACGGAGTACACAGTGCGAGGCAATCTCATCGGCCATATCGCCCTCATCGATAGCGAAATTACCAAGACAGTCATGGAACTCGGCATCGATGATACTAGAGAAGAAGTGGTGCTACTGCGCCATGTCATCCTCAGTCATCATGGCTTGCTGGAGTATGGAAGTCCAGTCCGTCCACGCATTATGGAGGCAGAGATTATTCATATGATTGACAATCTAGATGCCAGCATGATGATGATGTCAACAGCTCTAGCTTTGGTGGACAAAGGAGAGATGACCAATAAAATCTTCGCTATGGACAATCGTTCCTTCTATAAACCAGATTTAGATTAATAATTTAAGAAAAACGAGCATTTTTTACGCAATAATGTTCGTTTTTTTATGTGAATGTGGTATAATGGATAAAATATCAAAATAAATGGAATGGTAAATAAAAATGAAATTAAGAAGAAGTGATCGGATGGTTGTCATTTCCAACTATTTGATTAATAATCCATACAAACTAACAAGTCTCAACACCTTTGCAGAAAAGTACGAATCTGCCAAATCATCGATTTCAGAGGATATCGTGATTATCAAGCGCGCCTTTGAGGAAATCGAAATCGGTCATATTCAGACTGTGACTGGAGCGGGTGGTGGTGTTATCTTTACACCATCAATCTCAAGTCATGAAGCCAAAGAAATGATCGCAGACTTGCGTGACAAACTTTCAGAAAGCGACCGTATCTTGCCAGGTGGCTATATCTACCTATCTGATTTGCTTAGTACGCCTGCCATTTTGAAAAATATTGGGCGTATCATTGCCAAGAGCTTTATGGACCAAAAAATTGATGCTGTTATGACAGTAGCAACAAAAGGTGTGCCACTCGCAAATGCGGTTGCCAATGTCCTCAACGTTCCATTTGTCATTGTGCGTCGTGACTTGAAAATTACCGAAGGTTCAACGGTCAGCGTCAACTATGTTTCAGGTTCCAGCGGTGACCGCATTGAGAAAATGTTCCTTTCAAAACGTAGCCTCAAGGCAGGCAGTCGTGTCTTGATTGTGGATGACTTCTTGAAAGGCGGCGGAACTGTCAATGGGATGATTAGTCTCTTGCGTGAGTTCGACTCTGAACTAGCTGGCGTCGCAGTCTTTGCAGACAATGCCCAAGAAGAACGTGAAAAGCAGTTCGATTACAAGTCACTCTTGAAAGTAACCAATATTGATGTTAAGAACCAATCCATCGATGTCGAGATTGGAAATATATTTGACGAAGACAAATAAGAGATAGAACTAAAGGTTGGAACGATTGTCCCAGCCTTTCTTTGCAAACAGAATAGAAGGAAGCTTATGAAAACACCATTTATCAGCCGTGAAGATTTAGAAACAATTGTTGCAGAGTTCCCGACTCCCTTCCACTTGTATGACGAGAAGGGGATTCGTGAAAAAGCAAGAGCAGTCAACAAAGCCTTTTCTTGGAATAAGGGATTCAAAGAATATTTCGCAGTCAAGGCTACTCCAACTCCAGCCATCTTGAAAATCCTCAAAGAGGAAGGTTGTGGTGTGGACTGTTCCAGTTATGTGGAGCTCCTGATGAGCCATAAACTTGGGTTTGCAGGTTCTGAGATGATGTTCTCATCAAACAACACACCAGACCAAGAGTATGCTTATGCGCGTGAATTGGGTGCGACCATTAACTTGGATGCCTTTGAAGATATTGAACATCTGGAGCGAGCGGCAGGCATTCCAGAAATCATCTCTTGTCGTTACAATCCTGGAGGCGTTTTTGAACTAGGAACAGATATCATGGACAATCCTGGGGAGGCTAAGTTTGGCATGACCAAGGATCAACTCTTTGAAGCCTTTGCTGTTTTGAAGGAAAAAGGAGCCAAGACTTTTGGGATTCATTCCTTCCTAGCATCCAATACCGTCACCCATCTCTACTATCCAGAGTTGGCTCGTCAGCTTTTTGAATTGGCCGTTGAAATCAAGGAGAAATTAGGTATTTCACTGGACTTTATCAATCTTTCTGGCGGAATCGGAGTCAACTACCGCCCAGATCAGGAGCCAAATGATATTGCTATGATTGGTGAGGGCGTGCGAAAGGTTTATGAGGAAGTTCTTACACCTGCAGGACTTGGTCAGGTCAAGATTTTTACTGAATTAGGTCGCTTTATGTTAGCCCCTCACGGAGCTCTCGTCACAAAAGTCACCCATAAGAAGAAAACCTATCGTACCTATCTAGGTGTGGATGCCTCAGCAGTCAACCTCATGCGTCCTGCCATGTATGGAGCCTACCACCATATCACCAATCTGACCCATCCAGACGGACCAGTGGAGGTCGTAGATGTGGTTGGATCGCTTTGTGAAAACAATGATAAATTTGCAGTTAATCGCGAACTACCTCATACAGAAATCGGTGATTTACTGGTGATTCATGATACAGGTGCACATGGATTCTCCATGGGTTACCAGTACAATGCCAAACTACGCTCGGCAGAAATCCTCTATACCGAAGAAGGCAAAGCCCGCCAAATCCGCCGTGCAGAGCGCCCTGAGGACTATTTTGCAACCTTGTATGGTTTTGATTTTGAACCCGATCATTAAAAAAATGAAAATGAAAGTGAAAAACAGATTGCTTTCTAAAAAATAGACAAAAATCTTGTTTTTCCCTCAAGTCGTGATATAATAAAACTATAAAACGGTTTCAAGGAAGGTGACGATATGTCTGAAGAAACAATTGACTATGGACAAGTGACAGGAATGGTGCATTCGACAGAGAGTTTTGGGGCGGTAGATGGCCCTGGGATTCGTTTTATTGTCTTTTTGCAGGGCTGTCACATGCGTTGCCAGTACTGTCATAACCCTGATACATGGGCTATGGAGACCAATAAATCACGTGAACGGACAGTAGACGATGTCTTGACAGAAGCCCTTCGCTATCGTGGTTTCTGGGGAGACAAGGGAGGAATCACTGTTAGTGGTGGAGAAGCCCTCCTGCAGATTGATTTCTTGATTGCCTTTTTTACCAAGGCTAAGGAAAAAGGGATTCACTGTACATTGGACACCTGTGCCCTTCCTTTCCGTAACACACCACGTTATCTCGAAAAGTTTAATAAACTCATGGCGGTGACAGACTTGGTTCTCCTGGATATCAAGGAAATCAACGAAGAACAGCACAAGATTGTAACTAGCCAAACCAATAAAAACATCTTGGCCTGTGCCCAGTACCTATCAGATATCGGGAAGCCTGTTTGGATTCGCCACGTATTGGTTCCAGGGTTGACAGATAGAGATGACGACTTGATCGAACTCGGTAAATTCGTCAAAACCCTCAAAAACGTTGACAAGTTTGAAATCCTACCTTATCATACGATGGGAGAATTCAAGTGGCGTGAACTTGGGATTCCATATTCGCTTGAAGGGGTAAAGCCACCAACGGCAGATCGTGTCAAGAATGCCAAGGAGCTTATGGATACAGAAAGTTATCAAGACTATATGAAACGTGTTCATGGATAAAAAAGAAGCCTGATGGAGACATCGGGCTTTTGTGATGCAAAAAGACTTAGCCTTTCAGCTAAGCCTTTTGAGTCTTATCTAGATCGTTGTTTACCAGAGTTGCGGTTTTTCTTTTTCTTATTGGTTGTGATCGCTTGAGCCTGCTTAGGAGTCACATCTTTTCTTACTCCTGCAGTAGAACTTGCTTTTGGAGGGTTCTTTTCGTATTCTTCGCGTACTTTTTGACGAAGTTTTGGACGAACGACATAGTTGACGATAAATTGTTGGAGAATCATCATGAAACCACCGACAACCCAGTAAAGTGTGACACTGGCTGGTGAGAAGAGGGAGAAGATAACAATCATGAGTGGGCTCATGTAGATCATTTTCTTGATTTGTTCTCTTTGCATTTCATCTTCTACTCCGTGAAGTGAAAGGAGCGATTGAAGATAGTAAAGGACACCAGCACAGGCAACCAAAATCATACTTGGAGACCCTAGAGGAATTCCTAGGTAGCTTGCTTGAGCAACTCCATCAGTATGTTGAGCTGCAAAGTAGATAGCAGAGAAGAAAGGCATTTGGAGCAAGATAGGGAAACATCCGACGCCTCCTAGCATGCTGATACCATGTTCTTTTTGGGCGGCAAAGAGAGCTTGTTGAGCCTCAAGTTTTTCTTCCTGAGTTGTTGCTTCTTTGAGACGTGTTTGGTGTGGCTCAAGGACGTGCTTGAGGGCGTTCATCTTTTCAGAGTGAAGTGTCGCCTTCCATGATTGGTAGATACCAAGTGGCAAGATAATTAAGCGCACGATAATGGTTACGATGATAATCCCCATCCCAAAACCAAGTCCCATATCATTAGCAAAGTATTTGATGGCCTCTGCCATAGGCGCTCCGATGGTGTTCCAGATAAATCCAGTCGGTTCTCCAGTCGTTTTATCAACAGAAACACAGCCTGACAAGACGAGTAGCATAGCCACTCCCATAGCAGAGAGGGCAAAACGTTTAATAGATTTCAATGTTTTCATTCCTTCTTTAAAAATTATACCTTTCTATTCTACTGTTTTTTTGTAAAATATACAATAGTTCTGGAGACCTAATTTGCGACTTTGAAGTCCGAATAGGATGAAAAGTTGCTCATTTGTACATCCAGATAGGTAACTTTTGAAAAAGGTGTCGGACCTTTTCGGATCTCTTGGATAAATTTTGCCATAGTGGCAGAGGAGTCTGCCTGAGCGAGAATTTCCACTGTGCCATCGTCATTATTCCAGACACGACCAGTGATGCCACCGATTTCAAGCGCTAGAGTATAAACGCCCCAGCGAAAACCAACACCCTGCACCCTACCTTGGGCAATCATTCTAACCTTTTGCATACCAAACCCCTTTGATTGTGTTATAATATTTCTATGACTATTATAACCTCAAAAGCTAATTCTGTGGTAAAAAATGCCAAGAAATTGCATCAAAAAAAATATCGAAAGTCTGCTTATTTGATTGAAGGCTGGCACTTGTTTGAAGAAGCTGTTCAAGCAGGAGTGACGATTGAGAAGATTTTTGCCCTAGAAAGTTACCGAGATCAGTTAGCTGCTTTTCCTCAAACTGTCTGGGTTTCAGAGGAGATTTTGCGGGACTTAGCAGATACGCAAACCCCTCAAGGCATTGTCGCAGTTATTCAAAAAGAAGAAATGGGACAGCCTGATCTTCGTCAGGGAAAGTTTCTATTTTTAGAAGATGTTCAAGATCCTGGTAATGTGGGCACCATGATTCGGACGGCGGATGCTGCAGGTTTTACAGGGGTCATTGTTTCAGACAAGTCAGCGGATATATACAGTCTTAAGACCCTGCGTTCCATGCAAGGAAGTCATTTTCACTTGCCCATCTATCGTACGCCTGTTGCCACCTTTGTAGAAGGGGCTAAAAAGAGTGACTTGCCCATTCTGGCAACGACCTTATCGAGAGATTCAAAGGATTATCGTGAGCTTTCTCCCCTAGAAGACTTTGTTTTAGTCATGGGAAATGAAGGACAGGGGATTAGTCCAATCATGGCTGAGAGTGCTGATCAGCTGGTTCATATTGGCATGAAAGGCCGTGCAGAAAGTCTCAATGTTGCCATTGCGGCAGGTATTTTGATGTTTTATTTCAGCTAATTTATAAAAACTTTGTTATAATCAAGACATATTTTTAGAAAAAGGAGAATCGGAATGAATCAAACAATTATTCAAGAACGTTCAGGTCTCAATCAATTTTACGCTAAGGTTTATGCCTTTGTGGGACTTGGGATTGGTCTCTCAGCTCTCGTGTCAGCTTTGATGTTAACGGTCTTTCAGTCCCAATTGGTCTACTTTTTAATGCATGGTCGTCTCTGGTTGATGATTGCAACTTTTGCAGAACTTGGTCTGGTCTTTGTTGCAAGTAGCATGGCTGCTAAAAACAGTCCAGCAGCTCTCCCAGTATTTTTAATTTATTCTGTTTTAAATGGCTTCACACTTAGCTTTGTCGTAGCTTTCTATACGCCGGGAACAGTTTTGTCAGCCTTTTTATCCAGTGCCCTTCTTTTCTTTGTCATGGCGGCAATCGGGATTTTCACCAAGAAAGATTTGAGTGGAATGGGCCGAGCTTTGATGGCGGCGCTTGTTGGTCTAATTATTGTCATGATTGTGAATATTTTCTTAGCTAGCGGCTTCTTTGACTACATGATTAGTATTGCCATGGTCTTGGTCTTCTCAGGTTTAATTGCTTGGGATAACCAAAAGATTCGCTATGTTTATGAGCAGTCAAGAGGGCAAGTAGCAACAGGCTGGGTCATCTCAATGGCGCTCAGCATCTACCTAGACTTTATCAACCTCTTCCTTAGCATTTTACGAATCTTTGGTCGAAACGATTAATGAATGACAGAGTCAGTGTTCAAAAGAGCACTGACTTTTTCTTATTTACTCTTTCCTTTTCTTGAAAATAGGTGTATAATGCTTTTAATTAATTTTTTAGGAGTAGTTATGAAGAAAAGCTTTATTCATCAGCAAGAAGAAATTTCTTTTGTTAAAAACACCTTTACCCAGTATTTAAAAGATAAGTTAGAAGTTGTTGAAGTTCAAGGTCCTATCTTGAGTAAGGTCGGCGATGGGATGCAGGACAACCTGTCCGGTGTCGAACATCCAGTATCTGTCAAGGTCTTGCAGATTCCAGATGAAACCTATGAAGTCGTTCACTCACTAGCCAAATGGAAACGCCACACCTTGGCTCGTTTTGGTTTCGGTGAAGGTGAAGGTCTGTTTGTTCACATGAAGGCCCTTCGTCCAGACGAAGATTCGCTTGATGCGACTCACTCTGTATATGTAGACCAGTGGGACTGGGAAAAAGTGATTCCAAATGGAAAACGTAATATCGCTTATCTCAAAGAAACCGTCGAGAAGATTTACAAGGCTATTCGACTGACAGAGCTAGCAGTAGAAGCCCGCTACGATATCGAATCAATCTTGCCAAAACAAATCACCTTTATCCATACAGAAGAGCTAGTAGAACGTTACCCAGACTTGACACCAAAAGAGCGTGAAAATGCGATCTGTAAAGAGTTTGGTGCAGTCTTCTTGATTGGTATTGGTGGCGAGTTGCCTGACGGAAAACCTCATGACGGCCGTGCACCTGACTACGATGACTGGACAACAGAGTCTGAGAATGGCTACAAGGGATTGAATGGGGATATCCTGGTTTGGAATGAACCTCTTGGCTGTGCCTTTGAACTTTCCTCAATGGGGATTCGGGTAGATGAAGACACGCTTCGTCGCCAAGTTGCCCTTACAGGAGACGAAGATCGTCTTGAGTTGGAATGGCATAAGGCTCTGCTTAACGGCCTTTTCCCATTAACAATTGGTGGGGGTATCGGACAGTCTCGGATGGCCATGTTCTTACTTCGCAAGAAACACATCGGAGAAGTGCAAACCAGTGTTTGGCCACAAGAAGTCCGCGACACTTACGAAAATATCTTATAGAGAATCGAACCGTAAGGTTCGGTTTTCTTTCTCTTTTTGCCTATAATTTGGTATAATAAACGGTATGAAAATCGTATCAGGAATCTACGGAGGGCGACCCCTCAAGACGCTAGAAGGCAAGACGACGAGGCCGACATCAGATAAAGTTCGTGGAGCTATCTTTAATATGATTGGCCCCTATTTTGATGGTGGACGTGTCTTGGATCTTTATGCTGGTAGTGGTGGCTTATCTATTGAGGCAGTATCGCGTGGCATGTCCCATGCTGTCTTAGTGGAACGGGATCGAAAGGCACAAGCTATCATCGCTGAAAATATCCAAATGACCAAGGAAGTTTCCAAATTTCAGCTCTTAAAGATGGAGGCTGAACGGGCTTTGGAGCAAGTAACAGGTCCCTTTGATCTGGTCTTTTTAGACCCTCCTTATGCCAAGGAACAAATCGTTGCAGATATCGAAAAAATGGCAGAAAGAAACCTCTTCTCCAAAGAGGTCATGGTTGTCTGCGAAACCGATAAGTCTGTAGAACTCCCAGAAGAAATTGCCTACTTAGGCATCTGGAAGGAAAAAATATATGGGATTAGTAAGGTGACAGTTTATGTCAGATAAAATTGGATTATTTACAGGTTCATTTGATCCGATGACAAATGGACATCTGGACATCATTGAACGAGCCAGCAGACTCTTTGATAAGCTCTATGTCGGGGTTTTCTACAACCCCCACAAACAAGGCTTTCTCCCTGTTGAAAATCGCAAACGAGCAGTCGAAAAAGCTGTGGCACATATAGGTAATGTAGAGGTGTTGGTTTCTCATGACAAACTAGTCGTCGATGTAGCAAGAAGACTGGGAGCTAAAACCCTTGTCCGTGGCTTGCGAAATGCTACAGACTTGCAATATGAATCTAGTTTTGATTACTACAATCATCAACTGGCTCCAGAAATCGGGACTGTCTACCTACATAGTCGCCCAGAGCATCTTTATATTAGCTCTTCAGCCGTGAGAGAACTTCTGAAGTTTGGTCAGGAGATTCAGCAATATGTCCCAAACAGTGTTGTGGAGGAATTAGAACATGAAGAAAAAAACTAGATGGCCCTTATATGTCATCCTAGCACTAGTATTGACTTTTTTAGCCTTTGTAGTACCCTTACCTTACTACATAGAAGTTCCAGGTGGAGCGGAAGATATTCGTCAAGTTTTGAAAGTAAATGAAACAGAAGATACAGAAGCAGGAGCTTACCAGTTTGTAACAGTCGGTATTCGACATGCAACCCTATCGCATCTTGTCTATGCTTGGCTGACTCCATTTACGGATATTAGAAGCGCTCAGGAGACAACGGGTGGCTCTACAGATGCAGAGTTTATGCGGATCAATCAGTTCTACATGCAAACTTCTCAAAACATGGCCAAGTATCAAGGATTGAAGACGGCTGGTAAGGATATCGAACTTAAGTATTTGGGAGTTTATGTCTTGACCGTGACGGACAATTCAACTTTTAAGGGCATTCTGAACATTGCGGATACCGTGACGGCTGTTAATGACAAGACGTTTGATAGTTCCAAAGATTTAGTCGACTATGTCAACTCTCAAAAACTAGGGGATCCAGTCAAGGTAACCTACGAAGAAGACGGAAGAGTCAAGACTGCTGAAGGTAAAATTATCACTCTCGAAAATGGGAAAAACGGGATTGGGATTGGTTTGATTGATCGTACGGAAGTGACCAGTGACGTTCCGATTCGCTTTTCAACAGCTGGTATCGGGGGGCCAAGTGCCGGTCTCATGTTTAGTCTCGCTATCTACACCCAGATAGCAGATCCAGGTCTTCGCAATGGTCGTATCGTAGCAGGTACAGGTACCATTGATCGCGATGGGAATGTTGGCGATATTGGTGGAATTGACAAAAAAGTAGTTGCAGCCTCTCGTCAGGGAGCCAACATCTTTTTTGCTCCTGACAATCCAGTCACCGAGGAAGCGAAAAAAGCAGATCCCAATGCGAAAAGCAACTATGAAACAGCCTTAGAAGCTGCTAAAACCATCAAGACAGAGATGAAAATCGTTCCCGTAAAAACCTTACAAGATGCGATTGATTACCTCAAAAAGAACCCCTAATTCGTAGAAAAATCGAAAACTAGCGCGCAAGCAGAGAAGATGGTATAATAGTCAAATGGTTCAATTATTATTCACTCTAAGTAGTCATATACTCTTTATTTATTTGAGTTTTTACCTTTTGAAGGACCTTGTGAGATGGGAAAAGGTTTTAAAAGTGACCGCTACTAACACAAAAAAAGTTCGTTTGTTGGTAGGCTTCTTTAGTATTGTGATGGGCTATATCTTGAGTTCATTCTTTATCAGTTTGTATCAACTGTGGCAAGAAGCGCTTATAGGACTGTTATAAAATCAAAAGTAAAGGAAAAACTATGGAAAAAATTGTGGTTCAAGGCGGAGATAATCGTCTGGTCGGGAGTGTGACCATCGAGGGAGCAAAGAATGCAGTCTTACCTTTATTGGCAGCGACTATTCTAGCAAGCAAGGGTAAGACAGTCTTGCAGAATGTTCCAATCTTGTCAGATGTTTTCACCATGAATCAAGTGGTTCGAGGTCTGAATGCCAAGGTGGACTTTGATGAGGAAGCACATGTTGTTGAGGTTGATGCGACTGGTGATATCATGGAGGAAGCTCCGTATAAGTATGTCAGCAAGATGCGGGCATCTATCGTGGTCTTGGGACCGATCCTTGCTCGTGTAGGCCATGCCAAGGTATCCATGCCAGGTGGTTGTACCATTGGGAGTCGTCCAATCGACCTCCACCTCAAGGGTTTGGAAGCTATGGGGGCTAAGATCAGCCAGACAGCTGGTTACATTGAAGCTAAGGCAGAACGCTTGCATGGCGCTCATATCTACATGGACTTTCCTAGTGTCGGCGCAACACAAAACCTGATGATGGCAGCAACTCTAGCTGACGGTGTGACAGTGATTGAAAATGCTGCGCGTGAGCCGGAAATTGTTGACCTTGCTATCCTTCTTAATGAAATGGGGGCTAAGGTCAAAGGAGCTGGTACTGAAACAATTACAGTGACTGGTGTCGAGGAACTCCATGGCACAACTCATAATGTGGTACAGGACCGTATCGAAGCTGGAACCTTTATGGTGGCGGCAGCCATGACAGGTGGCGATGTCCTCATTCTAGATGCAGTTTGGGAGCACAATCGTCCCTTGATTTCAAAACTACTTGAGATGGGGGTTGAAGTGACAGAGGAATCAGAAGGTATCCGTGTCCGTTCTCAACTGGAAAATCTTAAGGCTGTTCATGTAAAAACCTTGCCACATCCAGGATTTCCAACAGATATGCAGGCTCAATTTACAGCCTTGATGACTGTCGCAAAAGGGGAATCCACCATGGTGGAAACGGTGTTTGAGAATCGTTTCCAACATCTGGAGGAAATGCGTCGGATGGGCTTGCATTCGGAGATTATCCGTGATAGAGCTCGCATTGTTGGGGGACAGGCTTTACAGGGAGCAGAAGTTTTATCAACAGACCTTCGTGCCAGTGCAGCCTTGATTCTGACAGGTTTGGTAGCGCAAGGAGAGACAGTTGTCGGTAAATTAGTCCACCTTGATAGAGGTTACTACCGCTTCCATGAGAAGTTAGCTCAGCTAGGAGCAAAGATTCAGCGGATTGAGGTTAAGGATGAAGAATAAAAACATACGTTATGTACTCCGTCGCTTACTGTTGATTTTTATCGTACTCTTGCTGGGATTCCTCGCTTTAGGAATCGGCTTGATGATCGGCTACGGGATTCTAGGAAAGGGACAGGATCCATGGGCGATTTTGTCTCCAGCGAAATGGCAAGAATTGATTAGTAAATTTACAGGAAATTAGACTGGGAAACCAGTCTTTTTCTAAAGAAATAAGGAGAAAAATGAACAAAAAAACGAGACAGACACTAGTAGGGTTACTTATATTCTTACTCTTGGCTGCTGGAAGCTATTATATCAAGCAGATGCAGTCGACATCAAACACGCCTAAAACCAAAGTTAGTCAGAAAAAACAAGCTTCAGAAGCTCCCAGTCAGGAGTTGGCAGAAAGTGTCTTAACCGAGTCAATCAAGAACCAAATAAAAGGTGGTTTAGAATGGAATGGGGCAGGTGCCTTTGTCGTCAATGGTAATAAAACCAATCTAGATGCTAAGGTTTCTAGCAAACCCTATGCGGATAATAAAATAAAACCAGTCGGGAAAGAGACCGTCCCAACTGTTGCCAATGCCCTCTTATCCAAAGCGACTCGGCAATATAAGAATCGTGAAGAGACTGGAAATGGATCCACCTCTTGGACGCCACCAGGGTGGCATCAGGTCAAGAATCTAAAGGGAATCTATACACATGCAGTTGATAGAGGACACCTGCTGGGCTATGCCTTGATAGGTGGTTTGGATGGTTTTGATGCCTCTACCAGCAATCCCAAGAACATTGCAGTCCAGACAGCTTGGGCGAATCAAGCGCAGGCTGAAGATTCGACTGGTCAGAACTATTATGAGAGTTTGGTTAGGAAAGCCTTGGATCAGAATAAGAGAGTCCGTTACCGCGTGACACTCCACTATGCGACAAATGAGGATCTAGTTCCGTCCGCTTCACAAATCGAAGCCAAGTCTTCGGATGGAGAATTGGAATTCAACGTCCTGATCCCAAATGTTCAAAAGGGCATCCAGCTTGATTACCGAACAGGTCAAGTCACGGTGATAAACTAGAAACAATCTATAAAAGAACAGAAATCGCTCCCTTGTCCGTCATTGATAAGGGAGCGATTGTATAAATTAGAAAATAATGTGATTCCTACGTTAATTTGTGATATAATGGAACACAAGATACTATTTTAGGAGAAAGACCATGGAAGACCCGAGCAGTCAGAATTTGTTGCTACAGTTTGTATTATTATTTATCTTGACCTTGTTAAATGCTTTTTTCTCAGCCACTGAAATGGCGATGGTGTCACTAAACCGTGCCCGAGTAGAGCAAAAGGCAGAAGAAGGCGATAAACGTTATATCCGTTTGCTAAAGGTACTTGAAAATCCTAATCACTTTTTATCAACGATTCAAGTCGGTATCACCTTGATTACGATCTTGTCAGGGGCCAAATTGGCAGATACACTTGGACAAGTAATTGCCTCTTGGATGGGGAACGGAGAGACGGCTTACGCCATTGCAAGTTTCCTCTCTTTGGCATTCTTGACCTACATTTCCATTGTTTTTGGGGAACTCTATCCTAAGCGGATTGCCCTCAATCTGAAAGATGCTTTAGCGATTCGAACAGCACCAATTATTATTGGTCTTGGAAAGATTGTAAGTCCCTTTGTCTGGCTACTATCTGCTTCAACTAATTTGTTGAGTCGTGTGACGCCAATGACCTTTGATGATGCTGATGAAAAGATGACACGTGATGAAATAGAGTACATGCTCACCAATAGTGAAGAAACACTGGATGCAGATGAGATTGAAATGCTACAGGGAATTTTTTCTCTAGATGAACTAATGGCTCGTGAGCTGATGGTGCCCCGAACCGACGCCTTCATGGTGGATATTCAGGATGACAGTAAGGCGATTATCGAAAGTATTTTGAAGCAAAATTTCTCACGTATTCCCGTTTATGACGGTGATAAGGACAATGTGATTGGTTTGATTCATACCAAGCGCTTGCTAAACGCTGCCTATGCAGATGGTTTTGAAAATATTGTCTGGAAGCGAATCCTCCAAACGCCACTATTTGTGCCTGAGACCATCTTTGTGGATGACCTCCTTAAAGAGCTTCGAAATACCCAAAATCAAATGGCTATCTTACTAGACGAATACGGTGGTATGGCTGGTTTGGTAACTCTGGAAGATCTCCTAGAGGAAATCGTCGGCGAAATTGATGACGAAACGGACAGGGCAGAAATCGAAGTCCATCAAATCGGTGAGGATACCTATATTGCACAAGGAACCATGAATCTTAACGACTTCAACGACTACTTTGGCGTTGAACTAGAAAGCGATGATGTGGATACCATCGCTGGCTATTATCTAACTGGTGTTGGAACGATTCCAACAACTGAAAAAATCAGTTATGAACTGGTCAGTCAAAACAAGCAGATTGTCTTGACTAATGATAAGGTGAAAAATGGGCGCGTTACCAAGGTAAAAGTTCAAATCACCGAAATAGAACCCGAAGAAGAAACCGAGTAAAACAGTGATTTTCGTCACTGTTTTTTATTCGCCCCAAAAGATTTTCAAAGTTATCCTTATTTTTATCCGAAGAAAAAAACAAAAAAGCCCGATTTTACGGACTTTTCATTCGGTTAATTCCTGTTAATTCAGGTACTGAAAGGCGGTAGACGGATTTGAACCGACGATCAAGCTTTTGCAGAGCCGTGCCTTACCACTTGGCTATACCGCCTCAACGTTTAATATTATACCTTGAAAATGATTCTACGTCAATAGTTTCTTAATCGAAAATCCAATTTAGAAGATTGCCCTTTCTGATTGGATGGAAAAATGGGGAGAGAAAATCTGAAAATTAGGCTTTATAGAGCCTTAACTTCCCTTTTGATTCTATAGATAGCAAACAAAGAATAGAAAAATTTGATAAATGAAAGTTTTTTGTGGTTACACGCCTAAATATTCTGAAAATTCGTTTACTTTTTGAGAAATCTATGGTATAATTGGCAATAAGCCTAAATTTTTTAAGAGGAGTTACATACATGAAAAAAAGTAGAGTATTTGTTACAGCAGGGATTGCTTTGCTGGCAACTGGCGTTCTCGCTGCTTGTGGTTCTTCAAAATCATCTGATTCAACAGCTCCAAAATCCTATGGTTATGTTTATTCAGCTGACCCAGAAACATTGGATTACCTCATTTCAGGGAAACAAAGTACCAAAATTGCCACTTCAAATGGTATCGATGGTCTCTTTACAAATGATAAATATGGGAATTTGACTCCTGCAGTTGCAGAAGACTGGTCAGTCTCAAAAGATGGGTTGACTTATACCTACAAGATTCGTAAAGGTGTCAAATGGATGACATCAGATGGCGAAGAGTATGCTGAAGTGACAGCTAAAGACTTCGTAAATGGCTTGAAACACGCAGCTGATAACAAGTCAGAAGCACTTTATTTAGCAGAAGATTCAGTTAAAGGTCTAGCTGACTATAAAGCTGGAAACAATAAAGACTTTTCTACAGTAGGGATCAAGGCAGTTGATGATTATACTCTCGAGTATACTTTGAACCAACCCGAACCATACTGGAACTCTAAGATGGCTTACTCAATCTTCTGGCCATTGAACGAAGAATTTGAAAAATCAAAAGGATCTGACTTTGCTAAGGCAACTGACCCTACATCCTTGCTTTACAATGGACCATTCTTACTGAAAGGTCTGACTGCTAAATCTTCTATCGAATTTGCTAAGAATGAGCAGTACTGGGATAAGGATAACGTTCACCTTGATAAAGTTACCCTTGCTTTCTATGATGGGTCAGACCAAGAGTCAATTGAGCGTAACTTTACAAGTGGAGCCTATAGCTATGCCCGTCTCTTCCCAACAAGTTCAAACTATTCTAAAGTAGAAGAGACCTACAAGGAAAATATCTTCTACACTCCATCAGGACCTGGTATTGGTGGCTTGGGTGTGAATATTGACCGTCAAGGTTACAAATACACTTCTAAGACAACTGATGAAGAGAAGACTTCTACTAAGAAAGCCCTTCTTAACAAGGATTTCCGTCAGGCTTTGAACTTTGCCTTTGACCGTACTTCTTACTCAGCACAAATTAATGGTAAAGAAGGTGCTCCTCTTGCAGTTCGTAACCTCTTTGTGAAACCAGGTTTTGTCTCTGCGGGTGAAAAAACTTTCGGTGACTTGGTAACTGAAAAAATGGCTACTTATGGTGATGAATGGAAGAATGTAAACTTTGCTGATGGTCAAGATGGACTCTTCAACGCCGATAAAGCCAAAGCTGAATTTGCGAAAGCTAAAACTGCATTGGAAGCAGAAGGTGTGAAATTCCCTATTCACTTGGATATTCCAGTAGACCAAACATCTAAAAACTATATCGCACGTATTCAATCCTTCAAACAATCAGTTGAAACAGTACTTGGTGAAGGCAATGTAGTCATCGATATCCAACAAGTTTCTAAAGATGAGTTGAACAATATCACTTACTATGCTGCAAATGCTGCGGCAGAAGATTGGGATCTCTCAGGAGCAGTTGGGTGGAACCCAGACTACGAAGATCCATCAACTTACCTTGATATCTTGAAAACAACTAATGCTGAACAAACAAAAACATACATGGGTTACGTAGGCGCAGATAACGCTGCAGCGGCTCAAGTTGGTTTGAAAGAATACGATAAGCTAGTTGATGAAGCTGCTAAAGAAACCAACGATTTGAATGTTCGTTATGAAAAATACGCGGCTGCTCAAGCTTGGTTGACAGATAGCTCACTCTTCTTGCCAGCTATGTCATCAAGTGGTGCTGCACCATTCATTTCTCGTGTGGTACCATTCTCTGCATCATACAGTCAATCTGGAGATAAGGGCTCAGACGTATACTTCAAGTATATTCAGTTGCAAGACAAGGTTGTAACAAAAGTTGACTATGAACAAGCTCGTGAAAAATGGCTCAAAGAGAAAAAAGAATCAAACGAAAAAGTTCAAAAAGAATTGGCTAATCACGTTAAATAAATAACTCTCAAGAGAACTTTCTCTCCATGAGGAGAAGGTTCTTTTGGGATTTTAAAAGGAAACGATATGAAGAAATATATTTTTATGCGTGTATTGCGTTCATTGGTGTCTATCTTCTTGGTGACAACCTTGACCTACACGATTATCTATACGATGGTTCCTCGAAAACTGATTTTCAAGCAGGATACCAACTATAACAAGATTGCAACGACGCCAGATAAACGGGATAACTATGAAAATACCGTTTATGAGCGGATGGGCTATATTGAGTATTACGATACCAAGGAGTTGCAAGAAAAAGCGAGCACAATGGACTCATCTGTAACAGTGGATGCCAATGATACTAATAAGGCAATCTACGAAAAATACATCAACCAACTCGGTAATGGTTGGACGCTCGGTGTATTCTCAGAAAGTGGTCAATTCTACGCTACGCGTGAAATTCCAATTTTTGAACGTGTTTTCAAATTCTACTCGAACTTGCTCGACATTGATCATACAAACAAGATTCAAGACCCTGAAAATCCAAACTTGGAACGTTATCTTCGTTTTGAAAATGACCCCGCTATCGGTTGGTCATTGGTTGGTTCAGGTACAAAACATAAATATCTTTTGTATTTCAATAATCAATTTCCATTTGTACACCAAAACTTTGTGAACATTAACTTGGGAGACTCTTACCCAACTTATGCAAACACGCCAGTGCTTCAAGTTATCACACAGGGTCAGGGACAAACTAAGACATCAGAAGTTCAATTCCCTACGGGTAAAAAGACTTCCTCTGTAGATATTTACTCTCGTACCTACAAGTCACCAAGTCAAGCAGATGCGCGTGAAGTAGCCAACTATGGTAAAGACGATCCATATACAGCTACAGAAAGCAATTATCAATATCCATCAATGATTGCAAGCTCGGCTGTTGCTGGTTTGATCGGTTTGGTTATTTCTTATGCGATTGCCATTCCTCTTGGATCTGCTATGGCTCGCCACAAGAATACTTGGATTGATAGCTTCTCGACAGGTGCTCTAACCTTCTTGCTTGCCCTTCCAACGATCGCTTTGGTTTACATCGTGCGCTTGATTGGATCATCTATTGGTCTGCCAGACTCATTCCCTATCTTGGGTGCTGGGGATTGGCGTTCCTATGTCTTGCCAGCAGTCATTCTAGGTTTGTTGGGAGCGCCAAGTACAGCTATCTGGATTCGTCGTTATATGATTGACTTGCAATCTCAAGATTTCGTTCGATTTGCTCGTGCAAAAGGACTGTCTGAAAAAGAAATTTCAAATAAACACATCTTTAAAAATGCCATGGTTCCTTTGGTTTCAGGTATTCCTGGTGCCGTAATCGGGGTTATTGGTGGTGCAACATTGACAGAAACCGTCTTCGCTTTCCCAGGTATGGGTAAAATGTTGATTGACTCTGTTAAGGCATCAAACAACTCAATGGTAGTTGGTCTTGTCTTCATCTTCACATGTATTTCTATCTTCTCACTCTTTGTAGGAGATATCTGGATGACCATGCTTGACCCACGTATTAAATTGACAGAGAAAGGAGGCAAATAATGTCAACAATCGGAAAAGAAAAATTTCAGTTCGTAAAACGTGACGATTTTGCCTCTGAAACAATTGATGCTCCTGCCTATTCATACTGGGGTTCTGTATTTAGACAGTTTCTAAAGAAAAAATCAACAGTCTTTATGCTAGGAATTTTGGTTGCCATTATCTTGATGAGCTTTATTTACCCAATGTTCTCAGATTTTGACTTCAACGATGTAAGTAAGGTCAATGACTTCTCTGCTCGTTTTATCAAGCCCAATGCTGAGCATTGGTTTGGTACAGATAGCAATGGTAAATCCTTGTTTGACGGGGTTTGGTTTGGGGCGCGTAACTCTATCCTCATCTCTGTCATTGCCACTTTTATCAACCTTGTGATTGGGGTTATTGTTGGTGGAATTTGGGGAATTTCAAAATCCGTTGACCGCGTCATGATGGAAGTTTATAACATTATTTCAAACATTCCATCTCTCTTGATTGTCATTGTCTTGACTTACTCAATTGGTGCTGGTTTCTGGAATTTGATTTTTGCCATGAGTGTGACAACTTGGATTGGGATTGCTTATATGATTCGTATCCAAATCATGCGTTACCGTGACTTGGAATACAACCTTGCTTCTCAAACACTTGGAACACCAACCTTTAAAATCATCGTTAAAAATATCATGCCGCAATTGGTATCTGTTATTGTTTCTACGATGACCTTGATGTTGCCAAGCTTTATCTCTTATGAAGCCTTCCTTTCCTTCTTTGGACTTGGCTTGCCTGTAACAGTGCCAAGTTTGGGACGTTTGATCTCAGATTACTCACAAAACGTTACGACCAACGCTTACTTGTTCTGGATTCCATTGACTACCTTGATCTTGGTATCTCTATCTCTTTTCGTTGTTGGTCAAAACCTAGCGGATGCTAGTGATCCACGTACACATAGATAGGAGTAGACATGACAAAAGAAAGTAATGTAATTTTGACTGCTCGTGATATTGTCGTGGAATTTGACGTTCGTGACAAAGTTCTGACGGCTATCCGAGGAGTTTCTCTAGACTTGATTGAAGGAGAAGTTCTTGCCTTGGTAGGTGAGTCTGGTTCTGGTAAATCTGTTTTAACAAAAACCTTTACAGGGATGTTAGAAGACAATGGACGTATTGCCCAAGGAAGCATCGACTATCGTGGACAAGACTTGACCGCCTTGAATTCTAACAAGGAATGGGAGAAGATTCGTGGTGCTAAAATTGCGACCATCTTCCAAGATCCAATGACAAGCTTGGACCCAATCAATACAATCGGTAGCCAAATCACAGAAGTTATCGTTAAACATCAAGGGAAAACAGCTAAGGAAGCCAAAGAAATGGCAATCGACTATATGAACAAGGTCGGAATTCCAGACGCTGAAAAACGTTTTGACGAGTATCCTTTCCAATATTCTGGAGGGATGCGCCAACGTATCGTTATTGCGATTGCCCTTGCGTGTCGTCCAGATATTTTGATCTGTGACGAGCCAACGACGGCCCTTGACGTAACCATTCAAGCGCAAATCATTGATTTGCTTAAAACCTTGCAAAATGAGTACCACTTTACCATTATTTTTATCACCCATGACCTTGGTGTGGTAGCAAGTATTGCTGATAAGGTAGCGGTTATGTATGCTGGGGAAATTGTAGAATACGGTACTGTTGAGGAAGTCTTCTACGATCCACGTCATCCATATACTTGGAGTCTCTTGTCTAGCTTGCCTCAGCTTGCTGATGATAAGGGGGAATTGTACTCTATCCCAGGAACACCACCATCTCTTTATACTGAGTTGAAAGGTGATGCCTTTGCCCTTCGTTCAGATTATGCGATGCAAATTGATTTTGAAGAGAAGGCACCTAAGTTTTCAGTCACTGATACCCACTGGGCTAAGACTTGGTTGCTTCATGAGAATGCTCCTAAAGTTGAAAAACCTGGAGTCATTGCAGACTTGCATGACAAGATTCGTGATAAAATGGGCTTTGCTCATCTAGAAGACTAGGAGGAAGGAAATGTCTGAAAAATTAGTAGAAATTAAAGATTTAGAAATTTCCTTCGGTGAAGGAAGTAAGAAGTTTGTGGCGGTTAAAAACGCCAACTTCTTTATCAACAAGGGAGAAACTTTCTCTCTTGTAGGTGAGTCTGGTAGTGGGAAAACAACCATTGGTCGTGCCATTATTGGTTTAAATAATACCAGTAAAGGTGAAATCATCTTTGATGGCCAGAAAATCAATGGAAAAAAATCTCATAAGGAATCAGCAGACTTAATCCGTCGTATCCAGATGATTTTCCAGGACCCTGCAGCCAGCTTGAATGAGCGTGCGACGGTTGACTATATCATCTCTGAAGGTCTTTACAACTACCACTTGTTCAAAGACGAAGAAGATCGAAAAGAAAAAGTTCAAAAGATGATTCATGAAGTTGGACTTTTGAAAGAACACTTGACCCGTTATCCACACGAGTTTTCTGGTGGTCAACGTCAGCGTATTGGGATTGCCCGTGCCCTTGTGATGGAGCCTGATTTCGTTATTGCGGATGAGCCAATTTCAGCCTTGGACGTATCAGTGCGTGCGCAAGTCTTGAACTTGCTCAAGAAGTTCCAAAAAGAGTTGGGCTTGACCTATCTCTTTATCGCGCATGACTTGTCAGTTGTTCGCTTTATCTCAGATCGTATCGCGGTTATCTATAAAGGAGTTATCGTCGAAGTAGCGGAGACAGAGGAGTTGTTTAACAATCCTGTCCACCCATACACTCAGGCGCTTCTATCTGCTGTACCAATTCCAGATCCAATCTTGGAACGCAAGAAGGTCTTGAAAGTTTACGATCCTGAGCAACATGACTATGAGACAGACAAGCCATCTATGGTAGAAATTCGTCCAGGTCACTATGTTTGGGCTAACCAAGCGGAAGTTGCTCGATACAAAGAAGCTCTTAAAAAATAAATCGATTAGGAGAGGACCGAATGGTCTTCTCATTTTTAATAGAAAAATTCCCCTTCTACTAGCTTGTAAAAGGGGAATTGTATTGTAATTAACGTTTAGACCAAGTGCGTTTCATAAAGAGGAGCAAAATGGGGTATATCTCTAAGCGGCCTGCAATCATTGCAAAGGAGAGCAGGATTTTAGAGATGGGACTAAAGATGGCAAAACTAGAGGTTGTACCTAGAATAGGTCCGATATTGTTAAAACAGCTGAAGACAGCACTGGTCACGACTAGAAAATCATTACTATCAAGACTGACGATAAAGATGAGAGAGAGTATAATCATCACGTAGATGGCAAAATATTTGAGAATCTTGTGTTGGGTATCCTTGTCAATCACAGTTTTGTTGACATGTAGAGTCAAGACACGGTGAGGGGATAAGATGGACAAAATCTGATTTTTAGCAATTTTTGAGAGGATGAGTCCTCTGATCACTTTGAGACCACCTGCAGTTGAGCCAGCCGATCCACCGATTCCCATGAGGAAGAGGAGGATAAACTGGGAGAAGAGAGGCCAGTTGGTAATATCTCCGTAACCAAAACCTGTTGTCGTGATGATATTGGAAACCTGGAAGAAGGCCATTTCAACACTCTTAGAGACACCTTGGTAGAGGTGGAGGGTGTTGAGGGTAATCAAGCCTGTAGACACTAGGACAATAATCACATAAGCCCGCAGTTCTTCATCTCCAAAGAAAGCCCTAACTCGGCGGAGCATGAGGTAGTAGTAGAGATTGAAGTTAACCCCAAAAACCAGAACACCGATACTAACTAGATAGGTGATGAGTGAGCTACCATAGTGGGCAATTCCGTCGTTATAGACGGTAAAGCCCCCAGTTCCTGCTGTTCCCATAGCGATGACAAAACTATCATAGAGAGGCATGCCTGCTAGATAGTAGATGACCACAAAAAGGGAGAAGAGAGCCAGATAAAGCAGATAGAGGATCTGGGCAGTGTTTTTTAGTTTGGATACGACCTTGCCAAAGACAGGTCCAGGAACCTCAGCCTTCATCACCTCTAAGTGACTATTTTTGGCATTGTCCATAATGGCAAGTGCAAAGACGAGCACCCCCATCCCTCCAATCAAGTGGGTAAAACTTCGCCAGAAGAGGAGGGAGCGACTGAGAACTGAAACATCGTTCAGAATAGTTGCTCCTGTAGTTGTAAAACCAGAACTGATTTCAAAGAAGGCATCGATGATACTTGGGATTTGTCCTGAAAAGACAAAGGGTAAGCCACCAAAGAAAGACCAGAGAATCCAACAGAGGGCAACAATTAAGACCCCTTCCTTGGCATAAATCCGTTGATTTTTCGGTTTCCGTAAAACTCCTAGACCACCGAGAAGGACTAAAATTCCAATCGTCGTAAAGAGAGCGATAAATACTTGACTGGATTCTTGGTAATAGATCGCTACACTAACAGGGACTAGGAGAAGAACAGCCTCAATCAAGAGAAGTTTTGAGAGGAGGTAACGAATCATACTTTTATTCATTTTTTACCTCTCAATCAAATCATAAATCTTGGTGATGTTTGGCAATAAGGTCGTCACGAGTAACTTGTCTCCCACCTCAAGCATATCCTCTCCAGTAGGGAAGATTGTTTTTCCTTTTCGGATAATGGCTGCGATGAGAACACCTTTTTTCAATTTTAGATGTGAAAGTGGCTTGGCAGTCATTTTATTAGCTTCCTTGATATGGAATTGCAGGGTTTCAATTTGACCATTTGCAAGATGGTGCATGGCTTGAAGGTCTGAGTATTGAGCGTTTACCCGACCACGGATAAAGTGCATAATGGTATCCACTGCGATGATTTTCGGCGTGATGATACTTGAAAAATCAGGCGCATGGATAATCTCTAGAAGGCTAGTTCGGTTGACTTTAGTGATGTTTTTCTGGACACCAACACGGTCAAGAAACATGGAGGTGATGATGTTTTCCTCATCAACCCCGGTTAAGGTTGCGACCGCATCGTAGCTAGGAGCACTTTCTTCCAGTAAGATATCTTTTGCAGTTCCATCTCCCTGAACAATATAGAGATTAGGGAATTTTTCACTAAAGAAACGAGCTCTTTCAGGATTGATCTCGATAATCTTGGTATCGATGCGACTATCTTTCAAAATGCCAAGTAGGTAATAAGCAATTTTTCCAGCTCCAACGATAAGCAAACTTTTCACTGCACGCGATTTGAAATAGTTGTGGAAAAGCATCATATCCACACGATTTCCCGTAACAAAAATTCGATCCTTGTCCTGGATAGTAACATCACCACTTGGAATCATGAGTTGATGGTCTCTTTCCATAGCACAGACAATGATGTTGCCAAATTTTTTACGGAAGTCTGAGATTGGCATTTGACAGAGCCCGCTAGAATCTTTGATAACAAACTCCATCAGGCTGACACGACCTCCAGCAAAACGCTCAACTGAGAGGGCGTTAGGGAAATCGATGATATTTGAGATGGCACGGGCTGCTAGGAGTTCTGGATTAACGATAAGTGAAAATCCAAGAATATTTTTCTCTTTAAAATAGGCATTGGAGTACTCAGGATTTCGCACCCGAACGATGGTTTCTTTAGCGCCCATTTTTTTAGCAAGTACCGCTGAAATCATATTTACTTCATCGTATTCGGTTAGAGCGATAAAGATATCACACTCTTGAACACCGGCTTGCTCCAAGATGGCAAAGTCAGCACCATTTCCAAGGAGACCTATGATATCAAAGCGACTGACAATGTGATTGAGGACAGCCTCATCTTGTTCGATGAGGACAACGTCATGGTTTTCTGCAACCAGTGAACGACAGAGGGCGAAACCAACTTTCCCTCCACCAACAAGGACAATTTTCATATAAAAAACCTACTTTTTCATGATGTAACTATCATACCCTTTTTTAGCAAAAAATGCACTTGCTAAGGCGATTTTTAGGGCAATAAAGGCCTTTTTCACGTTTTGAAGATACATTTGCTTAATTTCTATAACGATGTCTCCGATTTGGAGTGATATTACTCTCTTACTATCCCTTTTCAGAAAGGGAATGACCAAACATGAAAATATCATCAAAAAAAGTAAAAAAATCAAGTCGTTTCTATTGACAATGATTCTGAAAGTGTTATACTAAGAAAGTAGTTTCGCTGATTTACTTCAAACCTGTTGTGAGGTAAGTTAACGATGCCTTAACCACGCTGTTTGCTGAGCTTGACTCCGGGCAGTGTGGCTATTTTTTTGCAATGATAAAAGGAAGCCAATTATGACAAATCACATTGTTTTATTTGAACCTCAGATTCCACAAAATACTGGCAACATCGCGCGTACTTGCGCTGCGACCAATTCTCCCCTCCACATCATCAAGCCAATGGGCTTTCCCATTGATGATCGCAAGATGAAGCGAGCAGGTTTGGATTATTGGGACAAGTTAGAGATTCATTTTTATGATAATTTGGCAGACTTCATGTCTCAGATGAAGGGTAAACTCTATCTGATTTCAAAATTTGCGGAAAAAGTCTATTCTGAAGCAGATTTGTCAAGTAGTGGGGATCATTATTTTCTCTTTGGGCGTGAAGATAAGGGCTTACCAGAGGATTTTATGCGAGAACATCCTGAGAAAGCACTCCGTATTCCTATGAATGATGAACACGTCCGCAGCCTCAATGTTTCCAATACGGTCTGCATGATTGTCTATGAAGCGCTTCGTCAGCAGAACTTTGCAGGTCTTGAGCTTGTTCACACCTATGAAGCAGATAAACTGAAATAAACAAAATGCTTGCACTTGCAAGCGTTTTTTGTTATGATTAAAGGGTCTTCAGGGCTGGGTGAGATTCCCGACCGGCGGTGACTTTAACTAGCTATTTTGGCTTTCTCTTCGTTGTCTTGTCTCGATATACTCAAGTATTATCTTCGACTGCGACGCCTAGATTAATCCAAAATATCTTAGTTAAAGAAGTCCGCGAGCGCAAGCTGATGTGGTGCGATTCCACAACCGACAGTATAGTCTGGATGGGAGAAGACGAAAGAATGGCTTTGTCTGTTCTGATGAGTTTATTGATGAATTGCAACCGCTTGCTCAAAAGAGTGAGAGGGAACTTTTGGGATATAAAAAGTGAGAATGGATAGAGGGATCCTTTCCAACTTCTTCTGATTTTATAGAAAATTGGAGGAACCTGTTATGACAAACACACGTCGAATTTCGACCATTGCGATTTTATCAGCCATTTCATTTGTGCTGATGTACTTTGACTTTCCGCTCTTGCCAGCGGCAACCTTCCTCAAGATCGAGTTTAGTATCTTGCCAGTCCTTGTAGGCTTGGTGGTGATGGATTTGCCAGCTGCTCTAGGAATTCTCTTGATGCGCTCACTCTTGAAGTTGCTTCTGAATAGCCAAGGAGTGAACACCTACATTGGTTTGCCAATGAATATCATAGCTTTGGGAGTCTTTGTTATCGTCTTTGGTTTGATTTGGAAAAAGGAACGCAGCACCCTTCGTTTCCTACTAGCATCTCTAGCGGGAACTGTCGGCTTGACTGCTGCTATGTTGGTTCTCAACTATGTCTATGCTGTTCCTTTGTACGCGAAGTTTGCCAACTTTGATATTGGAAAAATTTTGGGACTTTCCAACTACCTAATGACTATGGTATTACCTTTTAACTTGATTGAGGGTGTAATCTTTGCCGTTTCATTCTGGTTGTTATACGTCCTCTTGAAACCAACCTTAAAACATTATGAAAGATAAACAAACATTTTTAATGAAGGGCAGTTTTGCCCTTTTACTTTTCGTCCTTCTTGGCTATATGGTTAAGTTCTATCCTGAAACGCTGGTCGGTTTGGATCAACCGATTCAGACTGCCCTTCGTGGGGACTTGCCAGATTATTTGACTGTTCTGTTCCGTGCCCTTACGCATTTGATTGATATCCCGGTGATTATAACCTGGGTTGCCATCGCAGCCTTTATCTTTTATCGTAAGCAGTGGAAGATAGAAAGCTACTTCATGGCGGGTAATCTAGCCTTAGCTGGTCTTTTAATCGTGACCTTTAAAAACATCTACCAGCGCCCTCGGCCGGCTATCATACACCTAGTCGAGGAGAAGGGCTTTTCCTTCCCAAGTGGCCATTCTCTGGCAGTGACGCTGATGGTAGGTACTCTGATTGTCATTCTCAGTCAACGGATTAAAGATCCGGTTTGGAGAAAAATTGTGCAAATCGTCCTTGGGTTCTATCTAGTCAGTGTGCTGCTATCTCGGGTCTATCTGGGAGTTCACTACCCATCAGATGTTCTTGCCAGTTTCTGTGTGGGTTTGGGAGTCTTATTTATCGAATTTCCTTTCTATGATAAGCTTCGCTTCCAATGGCGATTTAAAGGCAAGCAGAAGTGAGATAGGTCTTGCAAGAATGGTAAAAATCTGATAAACTAAGTAGTAATTGAATAGGAATCCGCAAGACTAGTAACTCAAGGGAAGTATATCAGGGAGGAGAGCCGTGACTGCAAGCTCTCTATATGAAAGCTGGGTGAATTCACTTGCACATGGATTTGAAAATGAAGGTCTGACTTGTCAGATGAAAACGGATGGTACCGCGTGTCAACGCTCCGAGTGGAGTTTTTGGCATGTGGTTTTCTTTTTATCTACAAGAGACTGATGGAGGAATTATGTCAACTATTGAAGAACAATTAAAAGCGCTTCGCGAAGAAACGCTGGCTAGCTTGAAGCAGATTACTGCTGAAAATGAAAAAGAGATGCAAGACTTGCGTGTCTCTGTCCTTGGTAAAAAAGGGTCGCTTACGGAAATCCTCAAAGGGATGAAAGATGTCTCTGCTGAGATGCGTCCAATCATCGGGAAACACGTCAATGAAGCGCGTGATATCTTGACAGCGGCCTTTGAAGAAACAGCTAAGCTCTTGGAAGAAAAGAAAGTCGCAGCTCAACTGGCTAGCGAGAGTATCGATGTGACACTTCCAGGTCGCCCAGTTGCGACAGGTCACCGTCACGTTTTGACACAAACCAGTGAAGAAATCGAAGATATTTTCATCGGGATGGGTTACCAAGTCGTGGATGGTTTTGAAGTGGAGCAAGACTACTATAACTTCGAGCGTATGAACCTTCCAAAAGATCACCCAGCTCGCGATATGCAGGATACTTTCTACATCACAGAAGAGATTTTACTCCGTACCCACACGTCTCCAGTTCAGGCGCGTGCTATGGATGCTCATGATTTTTCAAAAGGTCCTTTGAAAATGATCTCACCGGGGCGCGTGTTCCGTCGTGACACAGACGATGCAACCCACAGTCACCAATTCCACCAAATCGAAGGTTTGGTTGTTGGGAAAAACATCTCTATGGCTGATCTTCAAGGAACGCTTCAGTTGATTGTCCAAAAAATGTTTGGCGAAGAGCGTCAAATTCGTTTGCGCCCATCTTATTTCCCATTCACAGAGCCATCTGTCGAGGTAGATGTTTCTTGCTTTAAGTGTGGTGGAGAAGGCTGTAACGTATGTAAGAAAACAGGTTGGATCGAAATCATGGGTGCTGGTATGGTTCACCCACGTGTCCTTGAAATGAGTGGAATCGATGCGACTGTCTACTCTGGATTTGCCTTTGGTCTTGGACAAGAGCGTGTAGCCATGCTCCGTTACGGAATCAACGATATCCGTGGATTCTATCAAGGAGATGTCCGCTTCTCAGAACAGTTTAAATAATGATTAGAAAAGTAGAAAAGGCAGATATTGGGGTGTTGTCCAAAATTGCCAAACAAACCTTTCGTGAAACATTTGCTCATGATAATACGGAAGAGCAGTTACAGGAATACTTTGAAGAGACTTATAGTCTGAGAGTTTTGTCAACTGAGTTGGAAAATCCAGATTCCGAAACCTATTTCATTATGCATGAAGAGGAGATAGCTGGTTTTCTCAAAGTCAACTGGGGAAGTGCTCAGACTGAGAGAGAATTAGAGGATGCTTTTGAAATTCAACGCCTCTATGTGCTACAAAAATTCCAAGGATTTGGACTAGGTAAGCAACTGTTTGAATTCGCTCTTGAACTTGCTACCAAAAATAGTTTTTCCTGGGCTTGGTTAGGTGTTTGGGAGCATAATACAAAAGCTCAAGCGTTTTATAACCGATATGGTTTTGAGAAATTTAGCCAACATCGTTTTATGGTTGGTCAAAAAGTAGATACAGATTGGTTACTGAAAAAGAAATTAAGGTAAGAAGAGAATTCTTCTATTGAAATGATAGGAAAGGAAAAAACTAGAGTGGCAACTGTCATTCTGGAGAACTAAATTATGCTTGTATCTTATAAATGGTTAAAAGAATTGGTGGACATTGATGTGCCATCACAAGAGTTGGCTGAAAAAATGTCAACTACAGGGATTGAGGTAGAGGGTGTCGAATCACCAGCTGCCGGTCTTTCAAAAATTGTCGTCGGTGAGGTCTTGTCTTGCGAAGATGTGCCAGAAACGCACCTTCATGTTTGTCAGGTTAATGTGGGCGAAGAAGAGGCTCGTCAAATCGTCTGTGGAGCACCAAATGTGCGTGCTGGTATCAAGGTCATGGTGGCACTTCCGGGAGCTCGTATCGCTGACAATTACAAGATCAAAAAAGGGAAAATCCGTGGCTTAGAGTCACTTGGAATGATCTGTTCGCTTGGTGAATTAGGAATTTCTGACTCAGTTGTACCGAAGGAATTCGCAGATGGTATTCAAATTTTGCCTCAAGATGCTGTTCCTGGGGATGAAGTCTTTTCTTACCTAGACTTGGATGATGAAATCATAGAACTTTCCATCACTCCAAACCGTGCAGACGCTCTTTCTATGCGTGGTGTGGCTCACGAAGTGGCAGCCATCTATGACAAGGTAGTTAACTTCAAAGAATTTACCTTAACAGAAACTGACCAAGCCGCTGCAGATGCTCTTTCTGTAGGCATTGAGACAGACAAGGCGCCTTACTATGCTGCCCGTATCTTGGACAATGTGACCATCGCACCAAGTCCACAATGGTTGCAAAACCTTCTCATGAACGAAGGAATCCGTCCCATCAATAACGTAGTAGACGTAACAAACTACATCCTGCTTTACTTTGGTCAACCTATGCATGCCTTTGACTTGGATACCTTTGAAGGCACTGACATTCGTGTGCGTGAAGCGCGTGCTGGTGAAAAGTTGGTGACCTTGGACGGTGAAGAACGTGACTTGGAAACAAATGACATAGTCATCACTGTCGCAGACAAGCCAGTAGCCCTTGCAGGTGTCATGGGTGGTCAAGCAACAGAAATCTCTGAAAATTCTAGTCGCGTTGTCCTTGAAGCTGCTGTTTTCAATGGCAAATCGATTCGTAAGACTAGTGGTCGTCTGAACCTTCGTTCTGAGTCGTCTTCTCGCTTTGAAAAAGGCATCAATGTGGCAACTGTTAATGAAGCCCTTGATGCGGCAGCTAGCATGATTGCTGAGCTTGCAGGTGCGACGGTGCGTAAGGGCATCGTTTCAGCAGGTGAGCTTGATACTTCTGATGTAGAAGTTTCTTCAACCCTTGCAGACGTCAACCGTGTCCTTGGAACTGATCTTACTTATGCCGATGTCGAGGATGTCTTCCGCCGTCTTGGATTTGGTCTTTCTGGAAATGCTGAAGCCTTTACAGTCAGCGTCCCACGTCGTCGTTGGGATATCACCATCGAAGCAGACCTCTTTGAAGAAATCGCTCGCATCTATGGATATGACCGCTTGCCAACTAGTCTTCCAAAAGACGATGGTACAGCTGGTGAATTGACTGCGACACAAAAACTTCGCCGTCAAGTTCGTACGATTGCTGAAGGGGCAGGTTTGACAGAAATCATTACCTACGCTCTAACAACTCCTGAAAAAGCAGTTGAGTTCACAGCTCAACCAAGTAACCTTACAGAACTCATGTGGCCAATGACTGTGGACCGTTCAGTTCTCCGTCAAAATATGATTTCAGGTATCCTTGATACGGTGGCTTATAATGTGGCTCGTAAGAATAAAAACTTGGCCCTTTACGAGATTGGAAAAGTCTTTGAACAAATAGGTAATCCAAAAGAAGAACTTCCAAATGAAATCAACAGCTTTGCCTTTGCCTTGACAGGCTTGGTGGCTGAAAAAGATTTCCAAACAGCAGCAGTTCCAGTTGATTTCTTCTATGCTAAGGGAATCCTAGAAGCATTATTTACTCGCTTGGGGCTAGAAGTGACCTATACAGCAACAGCTGAGATTGCTAGTCTTCACCCAGGTCGTACAGCTGTGATTTCACTTGGTGACCAAGTTCTTGGTTTCCTTGGGCAAGTGCATCCAGTCACTGCTAAGGCTTATGATATTCCAGAAACGTATGTAGCGGAGCTCAATCTTTCAGCCATCGAAGCTGCCCTTCAACCAGCTGCTCCATTTGTGGAAATCACCAAATTCCCAGCAGTCAGTCGTGACGTGGCCCTACTCCTCAAGGCAGAAGTGACTCACCAAGAAGTTGTAGATGCTATCCAAGCTGCAGGCGTGAAACGTTTGACAGATATCAAACTCTTTGACGTCTTCTCAGGTGAAAAACTGGGACTTGGAATGAAGTCAATGGCCTATAGCTTGACCTTCCAAAATCCAGAAGATAGCTTAACAGACGAAGAAGTCGCACGCTACATGGAAAAAATCCAAGCATCACTCGAAGAAAAAGTGAATGCAGAAGTACGTTAACTCATCAATCCATCCTTCGGGGTGGATTTTTGCTTTTCAAAATGACAATTCAGGATCAAAAATGGACAATTGAGGAGTAAGAGCACCTGTATGCACTTTAATGGGCTATAATTGTTCTATCACTTGGGTACTCAAAATCCTTAGAGAGTTTAGTTTTTAAGGAAGGATGAACAAGATAAAAATGTACATAAATCCTTGTAAAGGCTATCAAAAAGGAGTATAATAAGTGCAACATATTTCGGAGGTGGAAAATGCTAGAAGTAAGAAATCTAGAGAAAAGTTTCGGTTCCAAGCAAGTCTTGTTTGGTGTCGATTTTCAGGCAAGTCCAGGACGAATTTTGGGACTGGTAGGGAAAAATGGTGCTGGGAAAACAACGATTTTCCACAGTATGTTGAAATTTTTGGACTATCAAGGAGAGATCATTCTGGATGGGCAGGAGATTCGTCAGGAGACCTACGCTCGGATTGGCTATCTGCCTGAGGAACGCAGCCTTATGCCTAAATTGACAGTCCTTGAGCAAGTTCGCTACTTGGCGACTCTAAAGGGCATGGATGCTAAGGAAGTCAAGGAAAAACTCCCTCAATGGATGGAAAAATTGGAAGTGAAGGGCAAATTGACCGACAAAATCAAGAGCCTCTCCAAAGGGAATCAGCAGAAAATTCAGCTGATTATCACCCTGATCCATGAGCCTGACTTGATTATCTTGGATGAACCTTTTAGTGGTTTGGATCCAGTCAATACTGAGTTGCTCAAACAGGTCATCTTGAAAGAGAAAGAGCGCGGTGCAATCATTATCTTTTCTGACCATGTTATGACTAATGTCGAGGAGCTTTGCGATGATATCCTGATGATTCGAGATGGGCGTGTAGTCTTGCATGGACCGGTCCAAGAAGTTCGCAATCAATACGGGAAAACGCGTCTCTTTGTTTCAAGTGAACGAAGTAAGGAAGAATTGGAAAATCTTCCTCATGTCAAACAGGTGAGCTTGACCAAGCAAGGTAGTTGGAAATTGATCCTCGATGACGAGAGCGCTGGAAGGGAACTCTTCCCAATCCTGACTCAAGGTCAATATATCGCGACCTTTGATCAACAAGCTCCAACAATCGATGAAATCTTTAAACTAGAATCAGGGGTGGAAGTATGAGAAATATGTGGGTTGTAATGAAGGAAACCTATCTTCGACATGTCAAGTCGTGGAGTTTCTTCTTTATGGTGATTTCGCCGTTCCTCTTTTTAGCCTTATCTGTAGGAATCGGTTATCTCCAAGGGTCTTCTATGGCCAAGAATAGCAAGATAGCAGTAGTGACAACGGTGCCATCTGTGGAAGAAGGGCTCAAGGGTACCAATGGTATCAACTTTGATTACAAGGATGAAACCAGTGCCCAGGCTGCTATCAAGGATGAGAAAATCAAGGGTTATCTAACCATTGACCAAGAGGACAGTGTCCTCAAAGCCGTCTATCATGGTGAAACCTCTCTTGAAAGTGGCATCAAACTAGCAGTAACCAATAAGTTAAATGAACTGCAATACCAACTCAATCGCTCAGCAGCCAATTTGTCTCAGGAACAGGAAAAACGCCTGAGTCAAACCGTTGATTTTACTGAGAAGATTGATGAATCCAAGGAAAACAAAAAAATTGTTCAAACCATTGCGGCCGCAGGGCTTGGTTTCTTCCTTTATATGATTTTGATTACCTATGCTAGCGTCACTGCTCAAGAAGTGGCTAGCGAGAAAGGAACCAAAATCATGGAGGTGGTCTTCTCTAGTATCCGAGCTAGTCATTATTTCTACGCTCGCATGTTGGCTCTGCTTCTTGTGATTTTGACTCATATTGGCATTTACGTCGTGGGTGGACTTGCTGCCATTCTGCTCTTTAAAGACATCCCTATCTTGGCACAATCTGGGATTTTAAATCATCTAGGAGAGGCCTTCTCGCTCAATACCTTATTGTTTGTCTTGGTTAGTCTCTTTATGTACGTTGTTTTAGCAGCCTTCCTAGGATCTATGGTTTCTCGCCCTGAGGATTCAGGAAAGGCCTTGTCGCCATTGATGATCTTGATTATAGCAGGATTTGTCGGTGTGACTTCTCTAGGTGCTGCCGGGGACAATTTAGTTCTGAAAATTGGTTCCTACATTCCTTTCATTTCGACCTTCTTTATGCCGTTTAGAGCTATAAATGGTTATGCAAGTGGTCTGGAAGCTTGGATTTCTCTTGCCATAACGGTTGCTTTTGCAGTCACTGCGACAGTCTTTATCGGACGTATGTATGCCAGCCTAGTCCTTCAAACAGATGATTTGGGAATCTGGAAAACCTTTAAACGTGCCTTAGCTTACAAATAGGAGAGCCTCGCGAAAGCGAGGTTTTTCTAGATGTTAAACAGCGAAATCGGTAAAAATATTTTACATATCTATTGACTTTTAGTAGTAAAATTTGGTATGATAGTAGACGGTATTGTTTACCCCATTTGTAAGGCCCCGGAACCTTTCAAATACCCCGCGGACCGGAACATCCGCCCTGTAAACAAAAACGATATTCATATAGGAGAAATCATGAACAAAACTACATTCATGGCTAAACCAGGCCAAGTAGAACGCAAATGGTACGTTGTTGACGCAACTGATGTACCTCTTGGACGCCTTTCAGCAGTTGTTGCTAGCGTACTTCGCGGAAAAAACAAACCAACATTCACACCACACACTGATACAGGTGACTTCGTAATCGTTATCAATGCTGAAAAAGTTAAATTGACTGGTAAAAAAGCAACTGATAAGATCTACTACACTCACTCAAACCACCCAGGTGGATTGAAACAAATCTCTGCTGGTGAACTTCGTTCTAAAAATGCAGTACGTTTGATCGAAAAATCAGTTAAAGGTATGCTCCCACACAATACTCTTGGCCGTGCTCAAGGTATGAAATTGAAAGTATTCGTTGGAGCTGAGCACACTCACGCTGCACAACAACCAGAAGTTCTTGATATTTCAGGACTTATCTAAGGAAAGGAACAATAAAGTATGTCACAAGCACAATATGCAGGTACTGGACGTCGTAAAAACGCTGTTGCACGCGTTCGCCTTGTTCCAGGAACTGGTAAAATCACTGTTAACAAAAAAGATGTTGAAGAGTACATCCCACACGCTGACCTTCGTCTTGTTATCAACCAACCATTCGCAGTTACTTCAACTGTAGGTTCATACGACGTTTTCGTTAACGTTGTAGGTGGTGGATACGCTGGTCAATCAGGAGCTATCCGTCACGGTATCGCTCGTGCCCTTCTTCAAGTAGACCCAGACTTCCGCGATTCATTGAAACGCGCAGGACTTCTTACACGTGACTCACGTAAAGTTGAACGTAAGAAGCCAGGTCTTAAGAAAGCTCGTAAAGCATCACAATTTAGTAAACGTTAATTCGAAAGAATTACTATACTTACAAAGAGCACCTTTTGGGGTGTTCTTTTTTATATTTTCATACTAAATTGGTGCAATTGACACAGTTGTTGCGACTTTAGTCGCTTACAAATGTGGCTGCAACCTGACAAAGTCAGTTGCCTCTAAACGTTAAGAACCAGCTACGATACAACATTTACAACACTTCATGGTTCACGCCATGGGGTGTTTTTTTGCTTCTCTCATCTTCTCACGGTATCTCTCATGTGGTATAATGAGACAAGGATTGCTCCTCGTTTCAGACGAGTTTATGGTGTTCAAGGTCAACCTATCTGAATTTGTCAGGGAGTGAGTGTCTATCGATCGGATTGGGCGTTCCCTCGGAGTTCATTTGATTCTAATCGCTTAGAAATCATCTGGTGTGGGAGATCATTGTGATTTCAATGCAATGTCTCGTACGTTAGGTAGGAAAATTGGAATTCAGGATAAGTTAGCAGGTGAGACGAGTATTTCTGTCAGTCTCCTATACACCTGTTAATAGCTATCCAAAATAAAAAGGGGATTGTAGATTGGTTTTATTGGTATTAGTGCTTTTGGGTTTGCTCATTCTAATCTTAAAAAGGAAACAGAAAACTGCTAAAAAAACTGAAGGAAACGCCAAGAAAAGAAATTGGCTATTAATAGGTTGCTTATCCATAGTGATCCCAATCGTAATCTTCACAGTGTTCAGTCCAATTTTTTCTCTAATGGATATGTGGGGGCTGTTTGCCCATGCAAGTCGAACTGAGCTTGAGCAAGCTGTGCATCGTTCTTATCAAAATTACGGTCTTATAGGACAGTTTGAGTTAGAAAAATACGAGAAAAACTATACAAGTGTGGGAGGATTTATAATCCATGGTACCTACAGTGAAAATATAGCCGGAAAAACCTATCAGGTTAAAACTCGATTTAAATACTATACTCGCTTTTCGGAAAATAAAACATATAGAAAGACAGATGCAGAGGTTGATTACAAGAATTATAAAAAAATTTATGATGTTTTCCCAGAATTAGCCTATTTAGGTGTTGAGGTTAGTCCAGGCACTAGCGAATTTTTAAAAACGCTGGACAGTTCAATCAAAGATCCTAAACTTCCTGATTTGAAGTATCAAGGTATTGGTTTTGAATTTAATAACCAATCTGATAATATCTATCTTTATAATGAAATATTAGAGGAAAATCAAAGCAAGGGTCAAGCTCTGCAAGGAATGTATCCAATGGATGCTCAATATCTTTTCCAAAAAGAGATTTTTATACCGACGTTTGAATTTCAGTATTTCGTTCCGAAGGAAAAAAGAGATCTCTTGTATGCTGACTATCTTAAAGAGCTTGAAAGGCTCATGAAGGAATTTTTTGCCAACCAACCCCTACCACGAGGCCTTTATGCTGTAAAAATTGCTAAGTATAAAGAGGATAAACTTGTCAGTGATAGTGGTGTATACTATGTGAGGATTGATAATCGTCAAGTTGTAAAGCTGTTGCAAAAATTAGAGTAGGAGTCGCTAGGTCTAGTCCAGTTTTTTGTTCATAATTTCCAGGTGCAGTTGTTAAAATTTGATTTTCCCAGTGGACAATCGTCCACTTTTTTTATATAATAAAACTAAACCAAATTGGTTGAGTTTCAGAAATATGAGCTCAACAATCGATTTGTCTTTCTAAGAGAGATATTCTCAATAAAGTATCACACTAGGAGGTGAAGTATGTATCAGCCAGAAAAACTCAAGGCTCGGAGGAAAGAGTTAAAACTGACACAGAAGGAAATTGCAGAGGAATTAGGGATTAGTTTTCAGGCTTACTCGGCTTGGGAACGCGGGATTAAGGAACCATCCAAGGAGAAGGTTGCTCAGCTAGAAGGCATCCTAAAGGTCGCAAAAGGGTATTTCACCCAAATTGAGATTGTCCGTCTTTATAATAGCTTATCTAACCAAGGGAAGGACAAGGTTGTTCTCTATGCTCGCAACCTAGCTCAAGAGGAACAAGCCCAGAAGGTTGCGGATATGTCAAAACGACTCTACGAATATCGTGTCTATGAACGCATGTCAGCAGGGATTGGTGCTTCGGTCTACGATGACCAGAATTTTGATACGGTCTACTTTAACGAGGAGTTGGCCCATGATTTTGCGTCCTGGGTGGCTGGGGACTCTATGGAGCCTAAATATCAAAATGGTTCGGTGGCTCTGATTCGAGAGACGGGATTTGACTATGACGGAGCAGTTTATGCAGTGGTCTGCAACAACCAGACCTATATCAAACGGGTTTATCGGGAGGAAGATGGCTTGCGTCTGGTATCGATCAATCCTAAATACAAGGATATTTTCATCTCCTATGAAGAAGATCCTCGGATTGTGGGGATTATCGTTGGGAATTTTGTGCCGATGGAGGGTTAGCCTATGGGCTACTTTGATTATTCCAGAGAGCCCAAAAGTGATATTGCCTTTGTCGATATGAAATCTTTTTATGCCAGTGTCGAGTGTGTGAAAAGGGGCTTGCATCCGCTGAAGACCTCGCTTTGTGTCATGAGTCGCGCGGATAATTCTACTGGTCTTATCCTAGCTTCCTCTCCCATGTTTAAGAAGATTTTTGGCAAGTCCAATGTTGGCCGGGCCTATGATCTGCCTTTTGATATCAAAACGCGCAAATTTTCCTATTACAATGCTCGAAAGCAAGGCTTGCCTACTGACTCAGACTATGTTCGCTACATCGAAGATTGGGCTCAAGTGACCTTGATTGTGCCACCTAGGATGGATGAGTACATAGCGGTCAATATGGAAATCCAGCGAATCTTTCAAAACTATGGCAGTCCAGATGATATTTATCCCTACTCTATTGATGAAGGTTTTATTGATCTGACTAGTTCGCTCAACTATTTCATCCCAGGCAAGAGTCTCTCTCGCAAAGACAAGCTGGATCTGCTTTCTGCCCGCATCCAGAGGGATATTTGGAGGCGGACAGGGATCTACTCTACAGTGGGTATGTCCAATGCCAATCCCTTACTGGCCAAGTTGGCTCTGGATAATGAGGCCAAGCACACCCCGACCATGAGGGCCAACTGGTCTTACCAGGATGTGGAAGAGAAGGTTTGGGCCATTCCCAAGATGACGGACTTTTGGGGGATTGGCAGGCGGATGGAGAAACACTTGCATGCTCTGGGGATTTTTTCCATCAGAGAATTGGCGACCAGTAATCCAGACCAGCTACAGAAAACACTTGGTCAGGCTGGCCTGCGTTTGTGGTTTCATGCTAACGGGATTGATGAGAGCAATGTTCACAGGCCCTATAAAGCCAAGTCCCAAGGGTTGGGGAATTCTCAAATCTTGCCGAGAGACTACGTGAAGCTACGGGATATCGAAATTATTCTTCGAGAAATGGCGGAGCAGGTGGCTATTAGGCTGAGAAGGGCGGGCAAGAAAACAACCCTTGTCTCTATCTATGTTGGTTTCTCTAAGCAGGAGGTCAGGTCGTCTATTCACACACAAATGAAGGTCGAACCGACCAATAATACAGCTATCTTAACGGATTATGTTTTGAAGCTATTTCATAATAAATACACTTCTGGAGCGGTCAGAAGTGTAGGAGTCAACTATTCAGGATTTGTGGATGAGTCCTTTAGCTTGATTTCCCTCTTTGATGATGTTGACAAGTTAGAAAAAGAAGAAAGGCTCCAGACGGCTATTGACTCTATTCGGGAAGAATTTGGTTTTACTTCTCTCTTAAAAGCCAATGCACTGGAAGAAGCCTCTAGGAGTCTTGCCAGAAGCAAGCTAATTGGGGGGCATTCTGCTGGAGGATTAGATGGACTAAAATGATTGATCGTTCTTATTTACCCTTTCCATCTGCGCGTGACTATCAAGATCCAGGGATGCAGAAGTGGATGGGCTTTTTCCTCTCAGAGCATACTAGTTCACTCGGTGAAGAAAAAAATCGGGTAGCTTTCTCGACGAGTTTGAATCTCGTTGAGAAGTTACTCTTGCTTTCGCAGCTTTATGTTGGGCAACTGAAGGGATGCTTTGTGGTCAAGGAAAGAAGGCATAAAACCACGATCATTGGTGAGGTGAGCGAATTATCACCTCAAACTCTATCTATTAGGACCAATGAGGGCTATAGGCTGGTAGAGCTAGCAGATGTGCTCGAAATTCGACTGTGGGAGGAGGGAGTTTATGACTAGAAAAGAGTTGTATGAAAACAAACTACAGATGGATTATTTTTCAGATGCCTATATTCGTTTTGAAGAGGATTTTCAAAAATACTCTGCTATGAATGTTCCCTTGACTTTTTTGATCGATGATATCCTACGCACCATGGCGATGAATCAGAAGAACTACTTCGTCTTAAACAAGGAAAATGCCAAGGATGGGCGGGAGCATCGCTTTTATTTTAGGGTGGTGACAGAAAAAGAGTGCCCCAGAAATCGAACCTATGCATACGCTGGACTCGAAAATAGTAGTCAGTAGATCTAGATGTGGGAGAGGGAAGTCTGATCTAAGGGAGATTGCTTGTGAGCGTCAGAAGATCTCATGGTATTGGAATTCGAAACACCATCTTTTATCTGTGGAGTTCTTGCAGAAACTTATGATGGATGTTCTGATGAGATAAGGCAAGGGGCACTCTCTTTTTTAGATGAGCGTTTATTTGAAAACGTGGTTGGATTTGAGAACACCTATTCTCAATGATCATCTTACTTTATAGATTCATACCAAAACATCCATGTGTATTTGTGGATGTTTTTTAATTTTACAGATAGAAAAAGAGAAGACCGAATGGTCTTCTCAACGGGGGAACTGAAATAATGGGAAAGAATCAATCAAAGATTGTTATTAGTCTTTAAAATTCTTTTGGAAGATGAGGAGAGACAAGATAGAAGTAATGGCTGCCAAGAAGAGGAAGGCATTCGTTTCTTGTTCCCCAGTTGCTGGGAGTTGTTTTTCCTTTTCTTGTTTGACTGTAGTTGCAACAGGAACTTTTTCATCTTTTGCTGGTGAATTGTCTGTTACGACTGGAGCTGGTTTTTCGGTCTCTCTTGGGACAACATACTCAGGAAGAGTCACAACTGGTGGCGCCTCTGTTCCAACTGAGCTTTGTTTGCTACCTACCTCAATCACTCGATCTTGAGCTGGAGTTGTTTCCGTTTGGACAACCTTGCGATTGTTGCCATCTACTTCAACATACTCGACTAGGAGACCGTCTTTTCCTTCTGATAGAACTTGTTCTTTTCCTTTGTCTAGTTGTGGGTTTTCGCGACGAATAGTCTTGAATGGTACTACCTTATTGACGATTTCCAAGCTTGGAAGTGTAAAGACAAGGTCTTTAACCCCTTCCTCAGGACTTGAAGAAGTAATTGGTTTCTCAGGTTGAACTGGATTTTCAGGCTGCGCTGGTTTCTCGGGCTGCGCTGGTTTCTCAGGCTGAGCAGGCTTTTCAGGTTGAACTGGAGTTTCCGGTTGCGCCGGTTTCTCAGGTTCAGCCGGTTTTTCAGGCTCAGCAGGTTTTTCAGGCTCAGCAGGTTTTTCAGGTTCAGCTGGTTTTTCAGGCTCAGCAGGATTTTCCGGTTGAGCAGGATTTTCCGGTTGAGCCGGTTTTTCAGGTTGAGTGGGTTGTTCAGGTTGAGCCGGTTTTTCAGGTTGAACTGGCTTTTCAGGCTGAGCCGGAGTTTCAGGCTGAGCTGGCTTTTCAGGCTGAGCAGGTTTCTCAGGCTGAGCTGGAGTTTCCGGTTGAGCAGGTTTTTCAGGCTCAGCAGGTTTTTCCGGTTGAGCAGGATTTTCCGGTTGAGCAGGATTTTCCGGTTGAGCAGGTTTTTCAGGCTCAGCAGGTTTTTCAGGTTCAGCAGGTTTTTCCGGTTCAGCAGGTTTCTCAGGCTGAGCAGGTTTTTCCGGTTGCGCCGGTTTTTCAGGCTGAGCTGGTTTTTCAGGCTCAGCAGGTTTCTCAGGTTGCGCCGGTTTTTCCGGTTGCGCCGGTTTCTCAGGTTGAGCAGGTTTCTCCGGTTGCGCCGGTTTTTCCGGTTGCGCCGGTTTTTCTGATTGAGCAGGTTTTTCCGGTTGCGCCGGTTTTTCCGGTTGCGCCGGCTTTTCAGGTTCAGCCGGTTTCTCAGGCTTAGCTGCCTCAAGCTTGCTAATTTGTTCAAGAGCGGATTCTAGCGTTTTATTAACTTCTTCTTGAGTTTTGGCCTCTTGAATTGCAGCAATTGCTTGATTTGCTAGTTCAATTAATTTCTTCTTAGCTTCATTGTTAGATCCAAGTTCACCGACTTTTTTCTCGATGGCTTCTGTCAAGCTAGCCATGGCCTTACTGTATTCGATTTCCGGTTGTTTTGGTTCAGTCGGTTGCTCAGGCTGGTCAGGTTTAGAAGGTTCTTCTGGCTGTTCCGGTTGCTCTGGACTAGGTTGCTCTTGGCCTCTTTGATAGTTCTCATCCTTGGATAGGATATCTTGTAGGGCACTGACCGTCAACATGACTTCTTGAACGTCCACTGCATCAGCACTGAGTTGGTTTCTCAATTTTTCTAGATTTGCTTGGAAAGCTTGGCGTGCAGTAGCCGTATTTTTCAAGCCTGCTGGGTCAAAGTTGGACAAATCATCCTTCCATTTAGAGATAGACTGGATGATATCTGCCTTGCTGTAGAGTTCGCTACCTTCGCCACGAGTGATGAATTGGTCCACTTGAATACCGATATTTTGAGACAAATCGTTTCGATCAGGATCTAGTTGAAGGGTGACTGCGTGCAAGTTTTCGTCCAGACCTTTTAGGCTAACCAGAGTTTGATTGCCTTGGCGTTGGGCTGCACGACCGCTAAAGTATTTCTTGCCATCAATAGTTGAAGCATTTCCCATGCCATCTTGGTAAGGAACTTCTTTGCCATCTAGGAAGACTTTGTAGATGCCATGATTTGGATCGACATAGCCCTTGATATCAAGTCCAGTACCGTAGAAGTAGGCTGTGACAGTTGTCTTTTTCTTTTGCTCATCGGTTAAGCGGCCAAAGGAAGCCCAAGACTCAGTCTTTTGGTATTTGTCTGCCGAATTGGTTTCATGGTGCCAGCCAGGACTGTAATCCAACTGACTAGCTTGGTCATCATAACTTGTTTGGTCCTTGATCAGCAATTCAGCTTTCATCACTTGGATGGTTGCATCGGTAGCGAAACCGAGCAGGGCACCATCAGTGACAGAAGTGAGCTTGGCTTTGAAGTCAAAGATAGAGTCGGCTTGTTCTGTAAAGTCAATCGTTGGGATGGTAACAGTCTTTTCTGTTTCTCCATCTTTAAAGGTCACATCTTGAGTTGTATCTTGGTAAACTTTACCGTGGACTCCAGTTCCAGGTTCTGTGATGAAGCGAACAGTAGCAGTCCCCTTGCTTCCACCAACACGTTTAATCTTAACAGTGACGGTTTTTCCTTTTTCGACTTCGTAGTTGGTAGACTCGAGTTCAAACATCCCTTTACTATCATTATTTAGGGTGTAGATTCCTTCAGTAGCAATTGGTTCGCCTGTTTTATTTACAAGAGTAATAGTGTGTTGGCCTGGTGCTAAATCACCTGTCTCAAAGACTTTTTGGCTGCGTTTACGGCTAGCATTCTTAGTTTGCACATCTGCAACCTTTTGACCATCAACGTAGACGGACATTTCTCCATGACCAGGGTCGACTGTAGAGACGACATAGGCCTTGGTTCCTGTGAAGGTATAGCTGACTTTGGCATCTTTTTGATTGGTCCACATAGAAGTGCCACGAACACCTTCAGATTCATTGTACCAAGTTGTTCCGGCTGTATCTGCCGTTGTGTTTGAGTGGTATTCAAGTCCAAGAGGATAGCCATCTGTCTTTTCAATGCTGCTTGGTGTCTTGTAGACTGAGAAGTTAGTCAAGATTGGAGTTGCTTGAGCACCAGTGATGGTTACACGAATTTTTTGTGCCTCTACAGGCTTGCCTTGAACCAAGCGACGGTAACCAACGGTCGAACCTTCGCCGTATGTCACCCAACGTCCGTTGATTTCAACTTCAATCTTGAAACCAGAGATACGTTGACCTTTGGCGATATCTTCCTTGAGTTCAACGACGTCAAAGCGTCTCTTTTGCCCCAAATCGACTGTAAAGCTACCGGTTGTGGCATCATTTGAGAGCGCCCAGCTGGTGTCATCTTTACCGTCTGTGAGGTGGCTTTCCTTGTAGAGGTGGTTTTGACGAGTCGAACTTGCTGTTACGGTGGCACCTTTGGCAAAGTCAGTCGCATACATTTGGTCTAGGGTTGCTTTGAATTCCTTCAAGCGAGCCACATCCGCATCTGCAAATTTTCCTTCTTTATTTGGTGGAATATTGAGAAGGAGTGGGGTTCCACGACCAACGGACTTGAAGTAGATGTCCATCAACTCTTTGAGTGATTTTGGCTGTTGGTTGTCATGGTAGAACCAGCCTGAACGGATCGAAACATCAGCTTCCCCTACAGAATACATATCACCATCTGGGTCACCATGGTTGAGGTATTCATTTTTCACATCATCTGTGATGTTGGCCCTTTTGACTTTATGCCATACAGGGTCGCCTGCAATACCACGTTCATTTCCGATCCAGCGAACGCTTGTCGGTTGAGCAGAGAAGATGGCGATATCTCCTTCGGCTTCTTTGATGTATTTGAACCATTCATCAAAGGTATAGGTTACTTTTTGGGCACCGCTACCACGCGCACCGTCCATCCACACCTCGATAAATTTCCCTTTGTTACCGTATTTAGGATTACCAAGGATTTCTTTCAGCTGGTTGAGATAGTATTGGTTGTATTCTTTTTCGGTTGCGACATGGTATTTTGGATGGTTGGCATCCCACGGTGATAGGTAAACACCCATGTTCATGTCGTACTTGCTAGCAGACTTGGAAACTTCTTCGAGAAGGTCCCCCTTTCCATCTTTCCATGGGCTAGCAGCTACGGTATGGTTGGTATACTTAGATGGGTAAGCAACGAATCCGTCGTGGTGTTTAACAACCATAATGGTTCGTTTGAAGCCCGTTTCCTTCAGAGTGCGAATCCACTGGTCAGTATCCAAGTTGGTTGGATTGAAGTATCGAGGGTCTTCTTTCCCATTTCCCCATTCAGAATTGGTATAAGTGTTCATTCCGTAGTGGATGAAAGCTGCCAATTCTTCCTTGTGGTAATCGAGTTGGGCCTTGCTTGGAAGAGGTCCATGATTGCCAATCTCAGTTTCTTTATCTTCTGGATGAGCGACTGGTGGAGTCGGTGTCGTTGGATTGGCTGTATCAGCGATTGGCTCGTATTCAAAGACGACCTCATTCACACCTTTATGCTGGATGGTTGCTTCCAGGCTAGTCTTGACTGGACGGTAACCAGCAATGTCTTTTGCATGGAAGGTGTTGACAAAGGAAACGTCATACTCTTGGCCGTCATTGTTATCAACTGTCGCTTCCGCTAGTTCAGTAGTGGTTCCTTTTTGACGGTAATAAACTTTGAAGGAGCCTTTGTTGACTTTATAGACTACCTTGATGACACGTGTACCAGGAGCTGTTTTGCTAACGACATTGTGGTTCCACTCGTCTTTTAGTTGCTTCTGAATCTCAACCCCATCAATGGAAACAATCTGGTATTTTTCTAGATTTTGCTTGTAGAATTCGGTTGGAGTGATTGCTTTCTTGAAATCATAGTCAAAGCCAGTTCCCACTTCTGTTTTATCTAAGAAAGTATCATTTTCTTTGACTGTATTGCCTGCTTCGTCCACGTGCTGGATAACGACACGTCCGTAATCAATTCCCTTGACTAGAGTAGCGACACCGCTCTCATCAAAGGAGTACTGATTTTCTCCGATGACAGCTGTCTTATTTCTAAGCATTTCACCTTCAGGTGTAAAGTAGTAACGTTTGCCATTATCACCTTGATACCAGCCCTTGACACCATATTTGTCAATAATATCTTTGACCCATTTGAGTTGTTCAGGAGAGAGGACAAGTCCGCCACCAAAGCGGTCTTTCTCAGGGACACCGTTGTCAACCGTTCCGTGTTGGTGTACGCCGATGACTTTCCCATCACCATTGATAATTCCACCACCAGACAAACCAGATACAGAAGTTGTTTGATAAGTGATGCCAGCAGCTCCTTTGTCATCATAAGGATCAACGGATTTTACCTTGCCGTCAGCTTTATAGAGTTGTCCAGCTACGATAGGCTGTTTGAGTTCTTTTGAGCTTGAGTCAGTTGGGTAACCAATCGTGCTGACAGGGTCCCCTGCTTTGTAAGTCTTATGCTCAGCGAGTGGTACAAAAGTTGCTGCTTTATTTGGGCTTGCAATTTGTATAGGGACAGGTGATACAACTGCTGCCAAGTCATTTTGATATCCCTTGCTAAACTCTTCTTTGTTCCAGAAGTGGATATCTTTTTCTTGAAAGAGTGTGGTATTTCCTGAATTTGGCTGAGAATTTTTAACGGGAGCGTTGGATCCTAGATTGTAATAGAAGCGCGCAGAATCTCCGCCACGAACATGACCTTCTTTATCCAAAAAGTTATGAGCAACTGTCAAGAAAACATTAGGGGCTACAAAAATACCAGACCCAGAAACGATGTATCGTTGAGAACCGCCATTGTAAATGCTGTAGACCATAGTAGCAGCAGTAGCAGGTTGTCCCTCGTAGTTGATGTGTTTGAGGTCTTGTCCACCGTTAATGATGGCACGGTTTCCGTTCTCAGCTTCCTTTGGAGTTTCTTCTTTGTTCTTTAGAATGCTCTCAGTTTCTACTTTTGGACTAGCTTTCTGGTCAACGATAGTAGTCGTATCGAGTTCTTTGACAGGTGTGTCTGGATAGGCACGGTCCTGAATGTCTTCAGGGAGCAAGTCAGCACTGTTGGTATCTGCAACAGGTGTTTCTTGTTTTTCAGCTTCTACACGACCTTCTTCTTTGACTGGTTCAGCCTTGGTCTCTTCTATATCTGCGACTTGTTTAATTTGCTGATCTAAATTGGATGTCGTGGTAGGAGACGTTTCGTCTGCACGCACAGTTCCAGAAGCAAAAAATGCCAGTCCGACGATAACAGAGGCCACACCTACAGTCAACTTCCGAATGCTAAAAGTTTGCCCTTTTTCAAAAAGGTATCGATTCATAATATACTCCTAGTTTTTAGAAAGGCAGTCAGCTACTGCCCAAGCCCAAGTCTGACTTGGTTACAACTTGATTTAATGAAAAAACTCTCTGATAATTTGTAAGCCACCTTACCTCCTGTTTATAAAGCGCTTTCATTTTAAGATAAAAAAATTTAAAAGGTCATTTCTCCCTTAAAATGACTGAAAACTTTTAATATAACAAATATACTAAATTAATGAAATAATTGCAAGAGCAAAAAGTAAAAAAATAAATATAAATTAAAGAAAATCAGTTACTTTTTAAAGAAAAAACGCATCCTTTCAGGGCTCAAACTAAATGAAAGGATACGTTTTAAAAAGAAATTAGAGTATTTTTTGGAGAGACTCTTGGATGGTTTGGGGGTCTGTTTTGGAAGAGAAGCGCTCAAGGACTTGCCCATCTCGACCAATGAGAAACTTAGCAAAATTCCATTCGATTCGTTTTCCTAGAGGACCAGATTTCTGGTCTTTTAGCCAAACATAAAGAGGATCTGCTTCCTTGCCGTTGACCTTGATCTTGGCAAAGCGAGGGAAAGTGGTCTGATAGTGTAGATTACAGAAGCTATTGATTTCCTCTGCGCTGCCGGGTGCTTGTCCCATAAACTGATTGCAAGGGAAATCCAATATTTCGAGGCCCTGATCTTGATAGCGTTCATAGAGTTCTTGGAGCCCTTGGTACTGGGGCGTTAAACCACATCCAGTAGCAGTGTTGACAATCAAAAGAACTTTGCCACGATAGCCATCCAAGGGAGTTACTTGGTTGTTTTGGTTTAAAACGGAAAAATCATATACACTGGTCATTTTTCTATATTCTCCTTATGCATTCCTGATTCAGAGTGTTTCATCTCGTGTTCCGATGAAAAGGCGTAGGTCATGGTTCCAAAGATGGCACCAATTCCTAAACCCAAGACTAGTAAAGGGAGCGTTTTATCGAACTGGGAGAGATTGTCCCAAAAGGTATCGAGTGGAAGATGCTGAACAAAGAGTTTGTGAAAGGCTGATAAGACAAACAAGCCAATTGGAATACTGATGAATACACCCCAACTACGAACGTTGATTTGGCTTTTGCTGTAGCTTTTGTGATGGATTTCGGACGGGTCATCCTTGTCTAAATGTAAGTTGCGAACTGCTAGTCTCGCCCTAGATGAGAGGACGAAGATAAGTCCAAAATAGAGGTAGGGCATGGCATCTCGAACCAACTCTATGAAGCGTCCAAATAGGAGATAGAATAGGAAGAGTAGGAGAGAGGAGTAAACGATTTGGATCAAGGCACGGGCACCTGCCCTGTAGATTATCTCTTGGCGGCATTCATCAAAGGGGCCTTGTATGTGAAAGAATAGTTTGAGTAAGCGAGTGGTGAGTTCTTCTTTTTTCATGGGAGTAATCTCCTAAATGAGCGATTTTTGATTGATTTCTTTAAAGAGTTGATAGAGAGTATAGAAGTAAACCAAACTAAAAATGATACAGATTATTAGAAATACCAGGTATCTCCAATCCATAGGATTTGTTAAAAGTTGTGGAAAGGATACGAGGGTAAAACAGAGAGATGCGTTTAGAAGACGTATTTTTTTTGATTGGATTTTCTGGAATCTCTGTCCCTTGTTCAATACAGGAAGGAATAAAAGAAAGATAATCAAGAAAGGATGCTCAATATGTCCAGAAAGTAGGAAAAAGGTAATAAAGATACTGATAAAAACATGACTGATCAGTAGTTTAGCTAGTGATTTCATAAGGCGCCTCCTAGTCGTCTTCTTGATCTTTCTTGGATTTTGCAATGCGACGGGAGATGAGAATCTGTATAACCACTCCAAAGAAGACAGACTGGAGGATACTTGAAAAAATATTTTTAAAAGCGAGAAGAGACTGAAGATAGTCCTGACTCTCACCTAGCAGTATATGGAGAAGAGGGGTTACAAAAAAACTCATTAATCCATAGACTATCCCAGCTTTCAAACCAGGAAAATGTAGCTGTTTGCTTTCTTTTTGACTCAGCATTTCGGGATCAATGGCTGTGATGCCTGTTTTCTTGGTTTGGGAGACCACATAGAGGGCAGCTACCATCGAAATACCAAACACCACGAGAGGATAGCCGATAGCGACAATTTGCGGGTATTTATAGGCAAGAACGAGCGGGATAAGATTGCCAAATGTCATCAGATAAAAGAGAACGATAAAGACCTGATTCCCGATACGATCGGCCTCGCGCCGTTTGTGTTCATCAAGAGGACCAGAAATACCGTATATGCGTTTGATGAGTTTTTCAGTGAGAGTTTCTTTTTTCATTTGTTTGCTCCTTTTTTAAAAATCGTCTTCCCAAAAGAGGCTATTGAGGTCAGTTTGGAGGCTGCGGGCGAGATTGAGACAGAGTTCCAGAGTTGGATTGTACTTGTCGTTTTCAATCATGTTGATGGTCTGTCTCGAGACACCGATATCTTTGGCGAGCTCGAGCTGGGAAATGCCCAGTTCCTTGCGGAATTCTTTGACACGATTCATAGGGTCTCCTTTCTGATATGTCGTATATATTTGACTACATTATATTATTTTGGGGACGAGATGTCAAGTATATATGACATGTTTTTGAGAATTTTTTTCGAAGAAACTTAGCCTTGTCTGACAAGTGCAAGCTGGTCAGATTTGTGGTAAAATAGATAAGATATGACAAAAGAATTTCATCATGTAACGGTCTTGCTTCATGAAACGATTGATATGCTTGACGTAAAACCTGACGGTATCTACGTTGATGCGACTTTGGGCGGAGCAGGCCATAGCGAATATTTATTAAGTAAATTGAGCGAAAAAGGGCATCTCTATGCCTTTGACCAGGACCAGAATGCCATTGACAATGCGCAAAAACGGTTGGCACCCTATATCGAAAAAGGGATGGTAACCTTTATCAAGGATAACTTCCGTCATTTGCAGGCACGTTTGCAGGAGGCTGGTGTCCAGGAAATTGATGGAATTTGTTATGACTTGGGAGTGTCCAGTCCTCAGCTGGATCAGCGTGAACGTGGTTTTTCTTATAAAAAGGATGCGCCACTGGATATGCGGATGAATCAGGAAGCTAGTCTAACAGCCTATGAGGTGGTCAATCATTATGACTATCATGACTTGGTTCGGATCTTTTTCAAGTATGGTGAGGATAAGTTTTCTAAACAGATTGCCCGTAAGATTGAACAGGCACGTGAGGTGAAACCCATCGAGACAACGACGGAGTTGGCAGAAATTATCAAGTCAGCCAAGCCTGCCAAGGAGCTCAAGAAAAAGGGACACCCTGCCAAGCAGATTTTTCAAGCTATCCGAATCGAAGTCAATGATGAGCTGGGTGCGGCAGATGAATCCATCCAGCAGGCCATGGATATGCTGGCTTTGGATGGTAGAATCTCAGTCATTACTTTCCATTCGCTGGAAGACCGCTTGACCAAGCAGTTGTTTAAGGAGGCTTCAACAGTGGAAGTTCCCAAAGGCTTGCCTTTCATTCCAGACGATCTTAAGCCCAAGATGGAATTGGTATCCCGTAAGCCAATCTTGCCAAGTGCCGAAGAGCTAGAGGCCAACAACCGTTCGCATTCAGCCAAGTTGCGCGTGGCTAGAAAAATTCACAAGTAAGAGGAAAAACATGGCAGAAAGAATCGAAAAAACAAGCCAGTTATTGCAAACGAAGTTTAAAGGTTTTTCACGTGTGGAAAAGGCCTTCTATGTTTCGATTGCTGCAACAATGATTATCCTGGCAATTAGCGTTGTATTTATGCAGACCAAGCTATTACAAGTTCAGAATGAATTGACCAAGGTCAATGCTCAAATCGAAGAAAAGAAAACCGAGCTAGACGATGCCAAGCAAGAGGTCAATGAATTGATTCGTTCAGAACGTTTGAAAGAGATTGCAAACTCCAAGGATTTGCAGCTGAATAACGAAAATATCCGAGCAGCGGAGTAAGAAATGAAACAGTGGAAAGAAAAAATCATCCGTTATGCCGTTCGTAACCGTAAATCTCCAGAAGAAAATCGCCGAAGAGTAGGGAAAAGTCTGAGTTTGTTGGCTGTCATACTCTTCGCTGTCTTTTTGGTTAACTTTGCGGTTATTATCGGAACGGGTAGCAAATTTGGCAAGGACTTAGTCAAAGAGGCCAAAAAGGTTCACCAAACAACCAAGACCATCCCAGCCAAACGGGGAACCATCTATGATCGAAATGGTGTTCCTATCGCTGAAGATGCGACATCTTATAATATCTATGCTGTTATTGACAAGACCTACAAGTCGGCAACAGGCAAAATTCTCTATGTAGAGGATTCTCAATTTAATAAGGTAGCTGAAATTTTCCATAAGTATCTGGATATGGAGGAGTCCTATGTCAAAGAACAGCTTTCTCAGCCAGATTTAAAACAGGTATCTTTTGGTACTAAGGGAAATGGGATCACTTATGCCAATATGATGGCTATTAAAAATGACCTAAAAACTGCTGGCGTTGAGGGAGTTGACTTTACAACTAGCCCTAACCGCAGTTATCCCAATGGACAGTTTGCTTCATCCTTTATCGGTTTAGCGCAACTCCATGAAAATGAGGATGGCACCAAACGTTTGATTGGGACATCTGGATTGGAGAGTTCCTTAAATAGCATTCTGGCGGGTACAGATGGGATCATCACCTATGAGAAGGATCGTCTGGGAAATATTGTTCCAGGTACAGATCAAGCTTCCCAACAAACAGTAGATGGAAAGGATGTGTACACAACCCTTTCTAGTCCCTTGCAATCCTTTATGGAAACACAGATGGATGCCTTTCAGGAAAAGGTAAAAGGCAAGTATATGACGGCTACCTTGGTTAGCGCTAAGACAGGGGAAATACTCGCTACGACCCAACGGCCGACCTTTAATGCAGATACCAAGGATGGCATCACAAAAGACTTTGTCTGGCGTGATATCCTCTATCAAAGTAACTATGAGCCAGGATCGACCATGAAGGTGATGATGTTGGCCTCAGCCATTGATAACAATACCTTCCCTGGTGGGGAATACTTTAACAGTAGTGAATTGAAAATAGCAGATGCGACTATTCGAGACTGGGACGTTAATGAAGGTTTGACTAGTGGTGGCACCATGACCTTCTCTCAAGGTTTTGCCCACTCAAGTAACATCGGGATGACCTTGCTTGAGCAAAAGATGGGAGATGCAACTTGGCTGGACTATCTTAACCGCTTTAAGTTTGGGGTGCCGACCCGTTTTGGTCTGGCAGATGAGTACACAGGTCAATTGCCTGCTGATAACATTGTCAATATCGCCATGAGTTCATTTGGACAAGGGATCTCTGTTACCCAGACCCAGATGCTTCGTGCCTTTACAGCTATTGCCAACGATGGGGTTATGTTGGAACCGAAATTTATCAGTGCCCTCTATGATCCAAATGACCAGTCTGTCCGTAAGTCTCAAAAGGAAATTGTCGGAAATCCTGTGTCAAAAGCAGCAGCTTCTTCTACTCGGGATCACATGGTCATGGTCGGAACAGATCCTGTCTATGGTACCATGTACAACCACAGTACAGGAAAAGCAACTGTCAATGTTCCAGGTCAGAATGTCGCCCTGAAATCAGGGACTGCTCAGATTGCCGATGAGAAGAATGGGGGTTACCTGACAGGTGAAACCAACTATATCTTCTCTGTTGTGTCGATGCATCCTGCAGAAAATCCTGACTTTATCCTCTATGTGACGGTGCAACAGCCAGAGCATTATTCAGGTATTCAGCTTGGGGAGTTTGCCAACCCAATCCTTGAGCGAGCTTCTGCCATGAAAGAATCCCTCAATCTTCAATCAACTGCCAAGAGCCTGGATCAGGTCAGCAAGACAACAAGCTATGCCATGCCAGCTACCAAGGACTTTACTCCGGGAGACCTAGCAGAGGAATTACGTCGCAACCTTGTCCAACCAATCGTTATCGGAACAGGAACTAAAATCAAGAATCTCTCGGTTTCTGAAGGAGATAATTTGGAAGCCAATCAGCAGATCTTGATCCTGTCTGATAAGGTCGAAGAAATGCCTGATATGTACGGCTGGACAGATGAAAATGTGCAAACATTTGCCAAATGGCTAAATATAGAAGTCGAGTGGGAAGGTAGTGGCAAAACGGTCAAGAAACAAAGTGTCCGTGCCAATACAGCCCTCAAAGACATTAAAAAAATGAAAATAACTTTAGGAGATTAAGATGATTAGTTCCATTAGTGCTGGAGTTCTAGCCTTTCTATTGACCTTGATAGGTATTCCAGCCTTTATCCGATTTTATCGAAAAGCACAGATTACGGGTCAGCAGATGCACGAGGATGTCAAGCAACACCAAGCTAAAGCTGGGACTCCAACCATGGGAGGTATTGTCTTCCTGATCGTTGCAGTTGTTGTGAGCTTCCTTGTCGCTCTCTTTACCCAACAATTGACCAACAATGTAGGCATGATTTTGTTTATCTTGGTTTTGTATGGTTTGGTAGGTTTTTTGGATGATTTCCTCAAGGTCTTTCGTAAGATTAACGAAGGCTTAAATCCCAAGCAAAAACTTGCCCTCCAGCTGCTTGGAGGAGTGATTTTCTACCTCTTTTATGAGCGTGGTGGCGACATGCTTTCAGTCTTTGGCTACCAAGTTCATCTGGGAATTTTCTATATTTTCTTTGCCCTTTTCTGGCTAGTTGGCTTTTCAAATGCGGTGAATCTGACTGACGGGATTGACGGCTTAGCAAGTATTTCCGTGGTGATTAGCTTATCGGCCTACGGTGTGATTGCTTATATGCAAAATCAACTGGATATTCTTCTTGTGATTCTTGCCATGATTGGTGGTTTGTTAGGCTTCTTCGTCTTTAACCACAAGCCTGCCAAGGTTTTCATGGGAGATGTGGGAAGTTTGGCACTAGGTGGGATGCTGGCAGCAATCTCTATGGCCCTCCATCAAGAATGGACCCTTTTGCTGATTGGGATTATCTATGTCTTTGAGACAAGCTCTGTTATGATGCAGGTTACCTACTTCAAACTTAGTGGTGGGAAACGTATTTTCCGTATGACACCTGTCCATCACCATTTTGAGCTTGGAGGATTTTCAGGAAAAGGCAATCCGTGGAGCGAGTGGAAGGTTGATTTCTTCTTTTGGGGAGTTGGGCTTCTAGCAAGTCTCTTGACCCTAGCCTTTTTATACCTATTGTAAAAAATAAAACAGGGTGAAGGTGATCTTCATCCTGTTTTTGTGTGCTTAAAAGTTAGTTGGATTCATCCTTTCTTCTTTTTAGCATAAAAGTGGCTGTGAGGGCTAGGCTGAGGCCTGCTAAGAAAAGGAGTGGGTTGGACGCTTCTCCTGTTGCTGGAAGTTGTTCTTTAGGAGAATGATTTCCAGCTTTAGCAAGGCTAGGACTGGCTGAAAGGTCTTCAGCGCTGTGTGCTAAGGTTTGTACATCTGAACCACTTGGTTTTTTCTCTGTGTTAGAGCTTGTTCCAGCAACTTGATAGACGACAGCATAGGTACTGAAATGACTGGTGATGAATTCTACCTTTCCGTCTCGAACGGTGAAATCAAGGACTTGCAACTCCTTGGTCGGAGTGATGTAGTAGATATTTTCTATGCTAGCTGAAATAGGCAAGCGAACCAAGACAGAGCCTTTTGGCTGCAAGCTATTATTGGTTGGATTTTTAAGCTGTAGATCGTAAGCATCATAGGTCTTGCCAAAGAGTTCTTGAGCTAGGACACGTCGGCTAGAAACGTGAGAAATTCCTTCTAAGTCGCTGGCTCCACCGATGATTTCTACTCCAGTTTCCTTATCTTTCAAGACTTGAACTGGATAGCCAGGAAGGCTAAGGGTCGGAGCGGCCTGATCTCCGCTAGTTCCGATAGGTTTGGTGTATTCAGGTTTTTCAACAGTAGGAGCTTCTTCTTGCCCTGCTGTTCCGATAGGCTTGGTGTATTCAGGTTTTTCAACAATAGGTGGCACTTCTTGCCCTGCAGTCCCGATAGGCTTATTGTATTCAGGTTTTTCAATAATAGGAACTTCTTCTTGCCCCGCAGTCCCGATAGGCTCGGTGTATTCAGGAATTTCAACAGTAGGAGCTTCCTCTTGCCCCGCCGTTCCGATAGGTTCGGTGTATTCAGGAATTGTCACTGTAGGCGGTTCCTCTTGCCCTGCCGTGCCGATAGGATCAGTATATTCCAGAATTTCAACAGTAGGAGCTGGTTCGTCCCCCTTGCTTGTAGTTGGCTGCTTCTCATCAACTTTCTTTTCATCTTTTTTAGCAAAGACGGCTACGACAGGACTGCTAGTGGTAGTTCCTTGAATAGCATATGCTTCAATGGCATTTCCAGCTTTGCGATTGGTTTCGTCAGGGATTGGGATTTGAACTTGATTGTCTTGGATTGATAGGATAGTCTGATCTCCACTGGTAACCAGATGCGTTTCATCCACCTTACGCAAGACTAGAGGATCTTTGATTCCTGGGAAGGTTACTGCGATGGCTTCCCATTCCCCAGCTGGTGGGCTTAAGGAAATGGTTTTGTCATTTTCCTTAAGAGGCGCGATGCTCGGACTATCTATACCAACAGCAGGGGCTTTGATGATATCAAAGGAGTCTAGAGAGATTTTCTTGCGACCTTCTGGCGAATCTGGGTCAACTTGTAATATCAGGGTGTGCGGACCGTCAGTAAGGTTTGTAAATTCGCCAATAAAGGCTCTCTTTTCGGTTGCACCTGAAGTGTAGAAGTCTAGACTTGGCATTTCTTTGCCATCTAGTGTTACACGTGCTCGTCCAAGGGCAAGGCTCTTCAAACCATAGATACGAATGCCTGTACCAGTAAAGGTAATGGTTGCCTGAGCTTCTGAAGCAGTACTTGGGTCACTGTTGTTGATGTCAGCGTATTTTTCCGTACCTCCGTAGAGTTCAGGGTCAGACCAGTCCTTAAACTGGGAACCATACTGGATACGCGAATCACGATCATCCATTTTTTCAATCGTATTGCCTGTTCCTGCTAGGATCTTGAAGTAGTCTAATGAAATTTTCGAGCGCTCACTACCACGTCCTTTGTGCTCACGTTTAACACGAAGAGTCAATGTGTGAGGTCCGTCAGATAATCCTGCGAAGCGACCGATGAGACTACCTTTTTCAGTTGCCCCAGCAGTATGGAAGTCAAGCTCGCCAACTTCTTTGCCATCAATTTTTGCAGTGGCAAGACCTAGTTCAGACGATTTCAGTCCATAGATTTCGATACCAACGCCATTGAAAGGAATGGTAGCAGTGAGATCTTCGTCTGTGTAGTCTCCTTTTGAAAGGTCAGCAAATTTCTCTGTTCCTCCAAATAATTCTGAGTCTGCCCAGTTTCCAAATGCGGCTCCGTACTGGATACGACTATCTCGGTCGTCCATCAACTCGCTATAGGTTTCGACAGTGGCCTGTTCAGAAACTTGTGTGGCAAGATCGCCCAGCATAGCCTTGACAGTATAGGTGTAGGAATGTTGAGGATCTAGTGATCGGTCGATAAAGTGGGTTTGATTGGTTACAAATTCTCTGGTGGCAGAGGCTTGGCCAGACTTGTCTTTCACTTGTCTTTGGATGACATAGTGGGTAGCGCCTTCTACTTGGTTGAAGGTGAGTTCAGCAGTGACTCCATTTTGTCGAACGGCTGTTAGACTGGTTACACGACCAGGGAAATGTTCAAAGGTAATCACGTCACCTTTTTGCGTTGCAAGCTGGATACGATTATCTTTAAGGATCGTTGCCTTGACTGGTTTGTCATTGACCTTGATCTGACTGGTTTCGATGTTTGGATAGTCTACAACTAGGTCTCCACCGACATTTGAAAGGAAGGACAAGCTTTGCAAGTTCTTATCTTTCCACTTCATGCTGACTTCAAAGTTTCCTCGGGCAACCAAGCCAGAAACCTGACCGTCTTTCCAAGCATCAGGAAGGGCTGGCAATGGCGCAATATAGCCTGTATGAGATTGGAGGAGCATTTCTGCCATCCCACTGGTTGCTCCAAAGTTTCCGTCGATTTGGAAAGGCGCGTGCGTATCCCAAAGATTTTCTAGGGTTGAATACTTGAGCTGTTCAGCGAGTAAGCGATGGGCACGGTTACCGTCCAGCAGACGGGCCCAGAGGTTGATTTTATTGGCCTTAGACCAACCCGTACCCCCATCTCCACGGTGGTTGAGGGTAGCACGCGCAGCCTCTAGGTATTCAGCCTGGTCCTTGCTAAAGAGCGTACCTGGAAAGAGACCAACTAGATGGGAAACGTGGCGGTGGTGATTTTCAATCCCTTCATTGGTGAATTGCGGGCTGTCCTCCTCGTACCATTCCTTGATACGGCCCTCTTTGTTGATGTGAAGCGGTTTGAGTTTGTCAAATTTAGCCTTGACCTCTGTGACTAAGTCTTGGTCGACATTCAGATGGTTGGCGACTTCCATGTAGTCGTGGAATAGCTGCCAGACTAGCGATTGGTCAAAGGTATTTCCGATGGTAATGGTCCCGTGTTCAGGTGAGTAGGATGGAGAAGACACCCAACGGTCACTGGCCTTGTCATAGTGTAAGAAGGAGTTCCAGAACTTGGCTGTTTCCTTGAGCATTGGGTAAATCTTTTCTTTGAGATAGGTCTCATCCTTGGTGAATTTATAATAGTCATAGACGTTCTGCATCATCCAAGCGTTAGCAGCTGGAGACCAACCCCAATAGTAATTCCAGCCTGGAGTAGTCCAGCCAAATGGAGTTGCTTGAGTGTGGACCAGCCAACCATTTTCTTGTCCGTCTTTTGATGCGATACCAGCGTATTCTTTAGCAGCGATACGACCATAGTAGCGCATGTCATCAATGTAATTGATCATTGGCTTGGCTGTTTCGGCAAGGTTGCTCATGTAGGCTGGCCAATAGTTCATTTGCAAATTGACATTGAGGTGGTAGTCAGCGTTCCAAGGTGGATTGTCTACAGCATTCCAGACTCCTTGGAGGTTGGCAGGAAGGGCATCTGTCCAATCGCGAGACGAACTGATAAGTAGATATCGGCCATATTGGAAGAAGAGTTCTTCCAATTTTTGCCCTTTTTCTGGGTTATAGCCTTGAAGAGCCTCTTTTGTCGTTTGAGCAGTCTTGTTTCCGCCTAGATTTAGTTTAACGCGGTTAAAGAGACTTTGATAGTCCTTGATATGGGCCTTTTTAAGTGTCTCGTAGTCTTTGGCCTTAGCTGCTTCAACAATCCCTTTAACTGTTTTTTCGAGGTCAATGTCTTTTCGATAGTTGGTTTTTGGATTCTGAGCAAAGTTAGTCTTGGCGCTGAGATAGAGGGTCGCATAACTTGCGCCTGTAACGGTCAGAGTCTCATCCTGAACAGTCACCTTTCCGTCCGTTTTAATTCCTAGGTAGGATGCAAATTTGAGGCCGTTATCTTTGACAGTTCCTTTTAGAAGGATTCCATTTTCATCTGTAGTAACATGTCCGTTCTTATAGTTGGAATATTCCCAAGAGTAGTTGCCATTAGCAAGCAAGTCTTCTGTCAAACTGTTCCAAAGGGTAAAGTCAAGTGTCTTGTTTCCTTTTTTGGTCAAGTGGGTCACAGTGACATCATCAGGATAGCTGGAGAAAGTTTCGCGTTTGAAGGTGGTCCCATCTTGGGTGTAAGAAGTTGTAGTTGTGGCTTCTGTGATATCCAAACCACGATGATAATCTGTTACAGTATCTAGTCCTTTTTTCTGGTTATTGAAGACCATGAAGATATCACCAAAGGCAAGGTAACGTCCATACTGGGCGTTGTTTGGTCCAACTAGATTTTGTTCAGCTAGCTGTTTTGCTTTTTGGCGGTCTCCAACTTCGAGGGCTTTACGAATCTCCGCCAAGACCTTGTAGCGCTCCTGATAGTTCCCTCCGTTATAATCGGTGCTATCGGGTTGTGGTCCTCCAGACCAGAGGGTCTTTTCGTTGTACTGGATTCTCTCTTCCCCAATGAGTCCGAAAACCTTGGCTCCCATTTCTCCATTTCCGACAGGAAGGGCTTGTTTTTCCCATCCATCATAGGAGGGAGCTGTTGGCTGATCGTAGTTGAGTTGATAGTTTTCTTGCTTTGTCACAGGCTGATCTGCTTTTTCAGGTTCCTTATTTTCTTTAGCTTCTACAATGGCTTTTTCACTAGCTTGACTATTTGTAGTCTGAGTCTCCTTAGCTGGCTTGCTTTCGGAAACTACTGGACTTTCTGCTAGGGATGGATTTGTAGTTTCAGTCGCTTCAGCAGCTTTGGGTTCACTATCAGGCTTAGTGATAACTTCGACAGAGGTTGGTTCAGTTTGTTTGACCTCGATACTGTCTGCGGCTACAGTGTGGTTGACTAGAAAAACAGCCCCCAGTAAAACAGAAGCAGTCCCAACCGTCAGCTTGCGGATGCTATAGCGACAGGATTTCTCCCAAAAGTGTTTTTTCATAAAACCCTCCTTTGTTTATCCGAAACCGCTTACATTTCATAAAGCAGTTTCGTTTAATTTGTTTCTATTTATCTCCTCACCTCCCATTCTAATGGTCGCTTAGCATTTGTCAAGAGGTTTTTGGTGAAAAACATATTTGATATTGTTTTTTCTTAAAATAGTAGAATAAGTAGCAAGCAGTACCTCTTTTCCAACTATCAACTCCTTTATTTACTACTAAAAAACAGTTGAGAGTATCCCCAACTGTAAGTGTTTATTTCGGATTTCTTTTTGCGAAGTCAACAAAGTGAAATTTTTCTAATTTATGGCGACTTTCGGTGAACTGAAATTGGCGACCGTCTTGGAGATAGACTTTTGACTTGATCGAAACGACATAAGGGTCTTTGCCAATGTCCATGAGAATCTTGTCTCGATCACTCGTGTGGTCAATGGTGATTTCCTTCTGAGCATAATCAATATGGAGTTTGAGATCGTCTTCAATATAAGAATAGATAGAATGCTCAGCAATGTGGCGAGTGAGATTTGGGATTAGTTCCATATCCAGATAGTCTGTATCCAGAACGGATACCAGCTCATCCACCACACGCTGGCGAACCACCTTCCACACCATCCGAAACTCTGGGAAGCCAGTTATCAGTGAGGATTTTTTATCAATAATAATCTTGTCCAGACTGACCACGTTGGTTTTAGAGCGAAGTCCAAGTTCCATGACCAGTTCTTGGTAGCTGGTTAGGTTGGAGACAGGGAAATTCACTGTTTCTTCTTTGACGACTTGAGAACCTTGACCTCTTATCTTCTTGATCAATCCTTCCTCTTGGAGGAGGGATAGAGCTTTTCGGACGGTGTCACGGCTCACCTGATACTGATTCATGAGGTCGTGCTCACTGGGGAGGAAATCTCCGACAGCGTAAGTCTCGTTTTGAATGGTTTTTTGGATTTGCTTAAATAATTGTTGGTATTTCTTCATATTGCTTCCTTAAATGAGTTTTGAGTCTTATTCCATACATACTTGTATCCATTTTACCATACAAGTGCTAGAAAATATGCAAAAACACCCTCTTTTTATCGCGAACAAGTTGCATACAAGTTTGGTATCGTTTACAATAGAACTATCAAGTCAAACTTGCTTTGACAAGTATAAGGAGAATCAAATGGGAAAATTTGAACAAGAAGCCAAAGATCTGCTTCAGGCGATCGGAGGCAAGGAGAATGTCACTGCTGTCACCCACTGTGCGACACGGATGCGCTTTGTTCTCGGAGACGAAAAGAAGGCCAATGTCAAGGCTATTGAGTCGATTCCAGCCGTCAAAGGGACCTTTACAAATGCGGGTCAATTTCAGGTGATTATCGGGAATGACGTGCCGATTTTTTATAATGATTTTACAGCTGTTTCAGGCATTGAGGGTGTTTCCAAAGAAGCAGCCAAGTCCGCAGCTAAGAGCAATCAAAACGTGGTCCAACGTGTCATGACCACTCTAGCGGAGATTTTTACACCGATTATCCCAGCCTTGATTGTCGGAGGATTGATCCTCGGTTTCCGTAATGTTCTTGAAGGTGTGCATTGGTCTATGTTGGATGGCAAGACCATCACAGAATCCTCTCAGTTTTGGGCAGGGGTTAATCACTTCCTCTGGTTGCCTGGTGAAGCGATCTTCCAGTTCTTACCAGTAGGGATTACTTGGTCTGTTTCTCGTAAGATGGGAACCAGTCAAATTTTGGGAATTGTTCTCGGGATCTGTTTGGTTTCACCTCAGTTGCTCAATGCCTATGCAGTTGCCTCAACACCTGCATCAGAAATTGCGGCAAACTGGGTATGGAATTTTGGATACTTTACGGTTAATCGTATCGGTTATCAAGCCCAAGTTATCCCAGCCTTGCTTGCAGGTTTGAGTCTGTCTTATCTTGAAATTTTCTGGCGTAAGCATATTCCAGAAGTCATTTCGATGATTTTTGTACCTTTCTTGTCATTGATTCCAGCTTTGATTTTGGCTCACACTGTCTTGGGACCAATCGGTTGGACAATTGGGCAAGGACTCTCAGCAGTTGTCTTGGCAGGTTTGACTGGCCCTGTTAAGTGGCTCTTCGGTGCGATTTTTGGTGCCCTCTATGCTCCATTTGTCATCACTGGTTTGCACCATATGACCAATGCCATCGATACACAATTGATTGCGGATGCTGGCGGAACTGCCCTTTGGCCAATGATTGCTCTTTCAAATATTGCCCAAGGTTCTGCCGTATTTGCCTATTATTTCATGCACCGCCATGATGAGCGTGAGGCTCAGGTTTCACTTCCTGCAACCATTTCAGCCTATCTCGGTGTTACAGAACCAGCCCTCTTTGGGGTTAATGTCAAATACATCTATCCATTTGTAGCTGGGATGATTGGTTCAGCCCTTGCAGGCATGTTGTCCGTTACTTTCAATGTAACGGCGGCTTCTATTGGTATCGGTGGTTTGCCAGGTATCCTCTCTATTCAACCTCAATACATGTTGCCGTTTGCAGGAACCATGCTAGTTGCTATTATTGTACCAATGCTCTTGACTTTCTTCTTCCGTAAGGCAGGCCTCTTTACAAAAACTGAGGACGATACAGCCTTGCAGGCAGAATTTGCTGCCCAAGAAGAGGCAGAATTTGTCAGTCATGAACCAGTAACCCTTGCTCCAGTAGAAATTGTCACCCCCCTTGCTGGTCAAGTGAAAGAATTGAGTCAAGCGACGGATCCTGTTTTTGCATCAGGTGTCATGGGACAAGGCCTAGTCATTGAACCAAGCCAAGGTGAGTTGACTTCTCCAGTCAATGGGACAGTGATGGTTCTTTTTCCTACCAAGCATGCCATCGGTATTGTCTCTGATGAAGGGGTAGAATTGCTCATCCACATCGGTATGGATACAGTAGGGCTTGATGGCAAAGGTTTTGAAAGTCTTGTAGCCCAAGGAGACCACGTCACAGTTGGTCAGAAATTGATTCGTTTTGATATAGATGCTATTAAGGCTGCGGGTCTCGTGACAGAAACTCCAGTTATCATCACTAACCAAGATGCTTATACAGCGACTATCACTGGAACTTATCCAAGAACTATCCAAGCTGGGGAAGCTCTCATGGTCGCTACACGAATCTAATCGAAATAGCACAAACAGGGAAGGAACATCAGGTTCCTCCCTTTTATCAGAAAAGGAGAAACAGATGGCACTTGATAAAGGAAAAGTAGTCTATCAAATCTATCCAAAATCATACAAAGACACCACTGGAAATGGTATTGGGGATTTCCGTGGGATTATCGAAAAAATCCCCTATCTAGCCAAACTGGGCGTGGATATGGTTTGGCTCAATCCATTCTATCCAAGCCCTCAGCGTGATAATGGCTACGATATTTCAGATTATATGGCAGTAGATCCTCTTTTTGGTGATATGGCTGATTTTGAAGAAATGGTGCGTGTCGGTAAGGAACACAAGATTGACTTTATGCTGGATATGGTGCTCAATCATTGTTCAACAGAACACGAATGGTTTCAGAAAGCCCTAGCTGGCGACCAGTACTACCAAGACTTTTTCTTCATCCAAGACCAACCGACAGACTGGATTTCTAAGTTTGGTGGCTCTGCCTGGGCGCCTTTCGGAGATACAGGGAAATACTATCTTCACCTCTTTGATGAGACCCAGGCTGACCTTAATTGGCGCAATCCCAATGTCCGCAAGGAGCTTTTCAAGGTTGTTAATTTCTGGCGTGACAAGGGGGTCAAAGGTTTCCGATTTGATGTGATTAATTTGATCGGCAAGGACGAGGTCTTAGTGGATTGTCCTGAAAATGAAGGAAAGCCAGCTTACACAGACAAGCCCATCGTTCATGACTATTTGCGCATGATGAACCAAGCCACTTTTGGATCAGATGATAGCTTTATGACAGTTGGGGAAATGTCCTCAACCACCATGGAAAACTGTGTCCTTTATTCGGCACCTGACCGTCAGGAATTATCCATGACCTTTAATTTCCATCATCTCAAGGTAGACTACAAGGACGGACACAAGTGGACCTTGGCTCCCTTTGATTTCGAAGAGTTGAAAAGTCTTTATCATAGCTGGGGCAAGGAGATGAGTGACCAAGGTGGTTGGAGCGCCCTCTTTTGGAATAATCACGACCAACCACGCGCCTTGAATCGTTTTGTCGATATTCAACATTTCCGCAATGAAGGGGCGACCATGCTGGCTGCCAGCATTCACCTGTCACGTGGGACACCTTATATCTATATGGGTGAGGAAATTGGAATGGTTGACCCAGACTATGATTCCATGGCTGACTATGTGGATGTAGAGTCGCTTAATGCTTACCAGATGCTCTTAAAAGAAGGGAAAAGTGAGCAAGAAGCCTTCCAGATTATTCAGGCTAAGTCACGTGATAATTCACGCATTCCCATGCAGTGGGATGCTTCAGAAAATGCTGGTTTCTCAACAGGCACTCCATGGTTGAAAGCTGGTAAATCCTATAAAGATATCAACGTAGAAAATGAAATCAAAGGCCCAATTTTCGCCTTCTATCAAAACTTGATTCGACTTCGTAAGGAAATGCCGATTATCTCAGAAGGAAGTTACAAACCAGCCTTTGAAGACAGTAAGCAAGTTTATGCCTTTGAACGTCAGTATGAGGCTGAAAAGTTACTGGTCCTCAATAATTTCTATGCCACAGAAGTGGAAATCGACTTGCCATCAACCTACCAAAATGGACAGATTCTGATTTCAAACTATGAAGATGTAGAAGTATCAGAAAAAATTCTTCTGAAACCTTATCAAACACTGGCTATTCATGTAAATTAAACGCAGCAAGGAGCCCTCTTTCATCGAAATGCAGGGCTCCTTTTTTGTCGCCTATTACCCTTCGTGAAAGCGTAAAACAAACTAGTCAGGAAAGTCACTTTATGGTATAATATAGAAGACTCAAAAAGAAACAGGAGAAAAAGAATGGATTTACTTTTAGCAATTATCTTGATTGTGTTAGCTTTTCTAGGAGGAGCTCTTGGAGGGATGTACTTGGTTCGTAAGCAAATCGAAAAAGAATTTGCGGACAACCCACGTTTGAACGCTGAGGCAGTTCGTGCTCTCTTGAGTGCAAATGGTCAAAAACCAAGCGAAGCCAAGGTACAACAAGTTTACCACCAAATCATCCGTCAACAAAAAGCAGCCCTTGCTAACAATAAAAAGAAAAAATAAATAGGAAAAGTCTGGGATGAAAGTTCCAGACTTCTCACTATGTTCAATAGTTCTCAAGGATAAGACTTTTTCCTTGCATTCTATTGATATTTGATTATGATTAAGAGAGAGGTAGTTGCCATTCTATCAAGCTGTCTATCCGTTCATTTAGGACGAGTAATTATGATGAACTATCAATCAGAAAAAGACTAGAAAGAAGACTGTATGGATAATCGACCAATTGGTTTTTTGGATTCGGGTGTCGGGGGCTTGACCGTTGTACGAGAGCTCATGCGCCAGCTTCCCCATGAAGAAATCGTCTATATTGGAGATTCGGCACGGGCGCCCTATGGTCCCCGTCCTGCTGAGCAAATCCGTGAATATACTTGGCAGTTGGTCAACTTTCTCTTGACCAAGGATGTCAAGATGATTGTCATTGCTTGTAACACTGCGACTGCGGTCGTCTGGGAAGAAATCAAGGCTCAACTAGATATTCCTGTCCTAGGTGTGATTTTGCCAGGAGCTTCGGCAGCTATTAAGTCCAGTCAAGGCGGGAAAATCGGAGTAATTGGAACCCCTATGACGGTCCAATCAGACATCTATCGTCAGAAAATCCATGATCTGGATCCGGACTTACAGGTGGAAAGTTTGGCCTGTCCCAAGTTTGCCCCCTTGGTTGAGTCTGGTGCCTTATCAACCAGTGTAACTAAGAAAGTGGTCTATGAAACCCTGCGTCCCTTGGTTGGAAAGGTAGATAGCTTGATTCTAGGTTGTACCCATTACCCACTCCTTCGCCCCATCATCCAGAATGTCATGGGACCAAAGGTTCAGCTCATCGATAGTGGGGCAGAGTGTGTACGGGATATCTCGGTCTTGCTTAACTATTTTGAAATCAATCGTAGCCGAGATGCGGGACCTCTTCAACATCGTTTTTACACAACAGCCAATAGCCAAAGTTTTGCCCAAATTGGAGCAGAATGGCTGGAAAAAGAAATTCATGTGGAGCATGTAACTTTATGACAAACAAAATTTATGAATACAAGGATGACCAGGACTGGTATGTCGGTGTCTGGGATGCCTATGGAGGCATCTATAGCCTTATCAAAGATCCCCTCGAGCTTGATTTTATGGATTTAGCGCGGATTTTTCGTGATGAGGAAAATGGCTTTCCGATTACGATAACGGTGATGCGCTGGTCTTCCAACTTCCGTCTGCTCTCTTTTATCGTTGAGATTTTAAATGCCGAAGCAGGTCGCAATCTAGAAGTCATCCAACGTCAGGGAGCTCTGCTCTTGGTTGAAAATGGGAAGCTTTTGCATGTCGAATTGCCTAAAGAAGGAGTCGATGTAGAAGCCTTCTTTGAAACTAGCAAGGTTAGAGAAACTCTGCTCATTGCGACTCGTAACGAGGGCAAGACCAAGGAATTCCGAGCCATATTTGACAAGTTAGGCTACGATGTGGAAAATCTCAATGACTATCCAGATCTGCCTGAAGTAGCTGAAACAGGCATGACTTTTGAAGAAAATGCCCGCCTCAAGGCAGAAACCATTTCTCAATTAACAGGAAAGATGGTGCTAGCAGATGACTCAGGTCTCAAAGTCGATGTCCTTGGTGGCTTGCCAGGTGTCTGGTCAGCTCGTTTTGCAGGAGTGGGAGCGACTGATCGTGAAAACAATGCCAAACTCTTGCACGAATTGGCCATGGTCTTTGACCTCAAGGACCGTTCGGCCCAATTCCATACAACCCTAGTTGTAGCCAGTCCAAATAAGGAAAGTTTGGTGGTTGAAGCTGACTGGCCAGGCTACATTAACTTTGAACCTAAGGGTGAAAATGGCTTTGGCTACGATCCTCTCTTCCTTGTGGGAGAGACAGGTAAGTCAGCAGCTGAATTAACCCTTGAAGAAAAAAATAGCCAATCCCACCGTGCCTTAGCCGTTAAGAAACTTTTGGAGGTATTTCCATCATGGCAAAGCAAACCATCATTGTAATGAGTGATTCCCATGGCGATAGCTTGATTGTGGAAGAGATCCGTGACCGCTATCTGGGGAAAGTTGATGCCATTTTTCACGATGGTGACTCAGAACTCCGTCCAGACTCTCCGCTCTGGGAGGGCATCCATGTCGTCAAAGGAAATATGGACTTTTATGCTGGCTACCCAGAACGTTTGGTAACTCAACTTGGTCCGACCAAGATTATCCAGACGCATGGGCACTTGTTTGACATCAATTTCAACTTTCAAAAGTTGGACTACTGGGCTCAGGAAGAAGATGCCGATATCTGTCTTTATGGTCACTTACATGTGCCAAATGCTTGGATGGAAGGAAAGACTCTTTTTCTAAATCCAGGTTCCATCAGCCAACCGCGAGGCACTATTAGAGAATGTCTCTATGCCCGCGTGGAGATTGATGACAGCTATTTTAAAGTAGAGTTTTTGACACGTGATCATGAGATTTATCCAGGCTTGTCCAAGGAGTTTGCTCGATGATTGCCAAGGAATTTGAACTATTTTTACTGGAGCAGGAAGGAACCTTTCTCACCCCTGCAGACAATCTAGCCGCTTTGATTGATACCCATAACGCTGACCATGCAATTTTGGTATTGAGTCAAATCACCTATACCCGTATCCCAGTTGTGACCTTTGACAAACGCTTTGTCGGAACCATTGGTCTGAGGGACATTTTGGCTTATCAAATGGAGCAAGGTTTGACGGATGAGCAGATGGCAAAGACAGACATCGTCAATATGACCAAGACAGATGTGGCAGTCGTCGCTCCAGACTATAACATCACTGAAGTCCTCCATAAACTGGTGGATGAACCCTTCTTGCCAGTCGTAGATGGTGAAGGAATTTTCCAAGGAATCATCACGCGCAAGTCCATCCTCAAGGCAGTTAATGCCCTCTTGCATGACTTTAGTAAGGAATATGAGATTCGATGCAAATGAGAGATAGGATTTCAGCCTTTTTAGAGGAAAAACAGGGCTTGTCTGCCAATTCCAAGCAGTCTTATAAGTATGATTTGGAGCAATTTTTAGACATTGTTGGTGGGAGGATCTCTGAAACTAGTCTCAAGATTTACCAAGGCCAGCTAGCCAATCTAAAAATCAGCGCCCAGAAGCGAAAACTTTCGGCCTGTAACCAATTTCTCTACTTTCTCTATCAAAAAGGTGAAGTGGACAGTTTTTACCGTCTGGAATTAGCTAAACAAGCTGAAAAGAAGACTGAAAAGCCAGAGATTCTAGACCTAGACTCTTTTTGGCAGGAAAGTAATTATCCAGAAGGACGCTTGCTGGCGCTTCTTATCTTGGAAATGGGCTTGCTGCCGAGTGAGATTTTAGCCCTTAAGGTTGCAGATATCAATCTGGATTTTCAGGTGCTACGAATTAACAAGGCTTCCCAACAGAGGATTGTCACCATACCCACGACCTTGATTCCAGAGCTAGAACCCTTGATGGGGCAGACCTATCTCTTTGAAAGGGGAGGGAAAGCCTATTCTCGTCAGTGGGCCTTTCGTCAGCTGGAGTCCTTTGTCAAGGAGAAAGGTTTCCCAGAACTATCAGCCCAAGCCTTGCGGGAACAGTTCATTCTAAGACAAATAGAAAACAAAGTCGATTTGTACGAAATTGCAAAAAAATTAGGATTAAAAACAGTCCTGACCTTAGAAAAATATAGATAATGGATATTAAATTAAAAGATTTTGAAGGGCCACTGGACCTGCTCTTGCACCTGGTTTCTAAGTACCAGATGGATATTTACGATGTGCCGATCACAGAAGTCATCGAACAGTATCTAGCCTATGTCTCAACCCTGCAGGCCATGCGTCTGGAAGTAACGGGCGAGTATATGGTTATGGCCAGTCAACTGATGCTGATCAAGAGCCGCAAGCTCTTGCCAAAGGTAGCAGAAGTGACAGACTTAGAGGATGACCTGGAGCAGGACCTTCTCTCCCAAATCGAAGAATACCGCAAGTTCAAACTCCTGGGTGAGCACTTGGAGGCTAAGCACCAAGATCGGGCTCAGTACTATTCCAAAGCGCCGACAGAGTTGATTTACGAGGATGCGGAGCTTGTACATGACAAGACGACCATTGACCTCTTTTTGGCTTTTTCAAATATCCTAGCCAAGAAAAAAGAGGAGTTCGCACAGAATCATACAACTATCCTTCGGGATGAGTATAAGATTGAGGATATGATGGTCATCGTAAAAGAGTCCTTGGCTGGACGAGACCAGTTGCGTTTACAGGATTTGTTCAAGGAAGCCCAGAATATCCAAGAGGTCATTACCCTCTTTTTGGCAACCCTAGAGTTAATCAAAACCCAGGAACTGATCCTCGTGCAAGAGGAGAGTTTCGGAGATATCTATCTCATGGAAAAGAAGGAAGAAAGTCAAGAGGCACAAAGCTAGACTTGATAGAGAGGAAAGATGAGTACTTTAGCAGAAATAGAAGCGCTCTTGTTTGTAGCAGGTGAAGATGGGATTCGAGTCCGTCAGTTGGCTGAACTCCTATCACTTCCACCGACAGGCATCCAACAGAGTTTAGAAAAATTAGCCCAGAAGTATGAAAAAGACCAAGATTCTAGCTTGTCCCTGATCGAGACAGGTGGTGCATACAGATTGGTCACCAAGCCTCGATTTGCAGCGATTTTGAAGGAATACTCCAAGGCACCCATCAACCAAAGTTTGTCTCGGGCTGCTCTTGAAACCTTGTCCATCATTGCCTACAAGCAGCCGATTACCCGAATTGAGATTGATGCTATTCGTGGGGTTAATTCTAGTGGAGCTCTAGCTAAGCTACAAGCTTTTGAATTGATAAGAGAAGATGGAAAGAAAGAAGTGTTGGGCCGCCCCAACCTCTATGTGACTACGGATTATTTCCTAGATTACATGGGGATTAACCATTTAGAAGAATTACCAGTGATTGATGAGCTTGAGATTCAAGCCCAAGAAAGCCAACTATTTGGTGAAAGGATAGAAGAAGATGAGAATCAATAAGTATATTGCCCACGCAGGTGTGGCCAGTAGGAGAAAAGCAGAAGAGCTGATCAAGCAAGGCTTGGTGACTGTCAACGGCCAAGTGGTGCGTGAACTCGCAACCACCATCAAGACTGGTGACAAGGTCGAGGTTGAAGGCCAGCCTATCTACAACGAAGAAAAGGTCTACTATCTGCTTAATAAACCGCGCGGTGTGATTTCCAGTGTGACAGATGACAAGGGCCGCAAGACAGTTGTCGACCTCCTGCCTAATGTAAAAGAACGTATTTACCCTGTTGGACGTTTGGACTGGGATACATCAGGTGTTTTGATTTTGACCAATGATGGGGACTTTACGGATGAGATGATTCATCCCCGTAATGAGATTGATAAGGTCTATGTCGCGCGTGTTAAAGGCGTAGCCAATAAGGATAATCTCCGCCCCTTGACTCGTGGTCTTGAGATTGATGGCAAGAAAACCAAGCCAGCTGTATATGAGATTCTCAAAGTGGATCCAGTCAAAAATCGCTCTGTGGTACAGTTGACCATCCATGAAGGGCGTAACCATCAGGTTAAAAAGATGTTTGAAGCCGTCGGTCTTCAAGTGGATAAGTTGTCACGGACACGTTTTGGACACCTAGACCTGACAGGTCTCCGTCCGGGTGAATCCCGTCGCCTTAGCAAAAAAGAAATCAGCCAACTACACACCATGGCTGTAACCAAGAAATAATGAAACGAATCTTAATAGCGCCAGTACGCTTTTACCAACGTTTTATCTCACCAGCCTTTCCGCCTTCTTGTCGCTTTGAGCCTACTTGTTCCAACTACATGATTCAGGCTATTGAAAAACATGGCTTCAAGGGTGTTTTGATGGGCTTGGCTCGAATTTTCCGATGCCATCCTTGGTCGAAAATAGGAAAAGATCCTGTCCCAGACCACTTTTCCCTCAAACGAAATCGAGAAGAAAAATGAGGCTGGGCAAAAAGATTTTAATAAAATGATAAAAACGCATCTTATCAGGATTGAGTGAGCTTGATAGGATGCGTTTTATAATGTAATGATTTTACTTAAATTGAGTATTATTTCAAAGCTTTTTGAGCGTCTTCAATCATGAGTTTAGTTGATTCAAGTCCGCCACCACTTAGATACCAGAGGTCTGGTGTTAGTTGGATAATTTTACCATTTTTAGCGGCAGGAGTTTCAGCGATAAGGGCATTTTCTAGGACGCCGTCGTTGCTTGAGTTGTCCCCACCGATGGCAAGGGTACGGTTGATGACAAAGAGGATGTCAGGATTGATTTCTTTGATACTTTCAAAGCTGACTTCCTGTCCGTGGCGAGAGTCTTCAAATTTAGTGTCAGTTGGTTTGAATTTTAAGGTTTGGTACAAGAAAGAGAAACGAGATTGGGCACCAAAGGCAGCCATTTTTCCTTCGTTGAGGAGGATAGCAAGGGCTTTTTTGTCAGAACTTTCGTTCTTAGTAGCGACTTCTTGGATGCTCTTGTCTAGGTTAGCTAATTCTTCCTTGGCTTTCTGTGTACCAGTTTCGCCAAAGGCAGCAGCTAATGATTGGATGTTGGTTTTAGTTGAAGTCCAGTAGTCTTCTTTTCCTGTTTCAAAGAGGACGGTTGGAGCGATTTCTTTGAATTTGTCTACGAATTTTTGCGTACGTGGTGAAGCAATGATCAAATCTGGTTCAAGAGCGGCAATGGCTTCTAGATCTGGCTCGACCATAGAACCAACATTTTTGACATTTCCTGCAAGATCCTTAAGGTAAGTTGGAACAGTTTTTGTAGGCATTCCGACGATATTCTTTTCAAATCCTAAAGCGCGAATAGTATCCGCAGCACCGAGGTCAAAGGTCACAATCTTTTCAGGAACCTTTGAAAGTTTGACCTCATCTAGTGAACTTTTAATGGTTATCTCTGTTGGAGCAGAGCTACTTGTCTCTGTCTGCTTCGTAGTTTTAGTTGTACTACATGCACCAAGTAAGAGCAAGAAGCTAGCCGCTAGGGCAGTGAGATAAAGTTTCAGGGATGTTTTCATGATTTCTCCTTTTTAAAATGTGATAACGATCTAGGGAGTCTCTGGGACTTATTGACCAAGAGACAGAGGTTTCTCTAACATGAGTTCAGAATAGCTAGCTATAGATACAGATCTTTTTGCCATTGATATCAGCCAGCGTGATGGGAATCTCATAGAGTTGACTGAGCAGGTCAGCCTGCATGATTTGAGCAGTCGTTCCCTTGCAAAAGACTTGACCGTCCTTGAAGGCAACAATTTCATCCGCATATTGGCTAGCCATGTTGATATCGTGGAGGACGATGATAATGGTTTTGCCAAGTTCCTCCACCAGTCGCCGAAGGATCTGCATCATGCTGACACTTTGCCTGATATCGAGATTATTGAGCGGTTCGTCTAGCAAGATAAAGTCTGTATCCTGGGCCAGTACCATAGCGATAAAGACACGTTGCAACTGTCCACCAGACAGACTATCGATGTAGCGGTCTTTTAAGTTTGTCAGTTCCAGATAGTCCAGAGTTTCTCGGATTTTTTCCCAGTCTTCTGCTCTCAGTCGACCACGGCTGTAGGGAAAACGTCCAAAGCTGACCAGTTCTTCTACAGTCAATTTGGCTTGGTAATTGATCTTCTGCTTTAGGATGGTGAGCTCTTTGGCTAGTTCTTGCGAATTCCAACTCTCGATTTCACGCCCTTTGATACTAAGTATTCCCTGATCTTTCTTAGACAGTCTGCTCATGATGGAGAGAAGAGTTGATTTTCCAGCACCATTTGGACCAATAAAGGCTGTCAGTTTATGAGGACTGACTTCAAGGGAAATGTCTTGCAAAATATCCTGTTTTTGAATGGATTTGTCAATGTTTTCCAGTTTCACCGACGTGCCCTCCTGTAAAGTAAGATAAAGAATAAGAAACCACCCACGCTCTCGATGATCATACTGATGCGAATTTCCAGTGCAAAGACTCGTTCAATGAGGGCTTGCCCCAAGGTTAAACTGATAAATCCAATCAGAATGGCTACGATAAAGAGCAACTTGTGCCGATAATCTTTGACGATTAGGTAGGTAAGATTGGCCAGCATAAAGCCGAAGAAGGCCATAGGCCCTACCAAGGCAGTCGCTGTTGAGGTCAAAAGCACGATGCCCCAGAGGAGTTCTCTCTGTTCTTTTTCAACATCGAGTCCCAGTATCTGAGCCGTTTCTCTTTGCAGGTGCAAGACATCTAGAACGACTGCTTTTCGAAAGAAAAAGATTGTCAAGGCAAGGATGATCAGAGAACCGATGGCTAGGATGGAAATGTTGAGATGCTGAAAGGAGGCAAAGAGACTGTTCTGCAGTTTATCGTATTCATTTGGATCCATCAGGACTTGGAGGAAGGTACTGATATTTCGAAAGAGACTTCCGAGTGCTAGACAGATTAGCAGAATGAAGACCAGGTCTTGCTTCATCAGCGTCTTCAAGTAGCCTTGTAAGGCGAGAAAGAAGAGAGATTGAAGCAGAAGCAAGATTAGAAATTCTAAGACAGGAGACTTTCCAAGCTGAAGAAATTTGCTTTCAAATATTAGCAGCAGGGTTTGTAGCAAGACATAGAAGGATTCGATTCCTAAAATACTTGGCGTCAGAAAGCGATTTTCCGTCAGGGTTTGAAAACTAATGGTCGAAATCCCTGTTGCGACGGCTACCAAGAGATAAACGATGATTTTTTGGGAACGTAGCTTCCAGGCAAAGGTAGACAGGTTAGTGATGGGCCAAAAGTAGAGGAGACAAGCTCCGATAACCAGAATAAGAAGAAGCCAGAAGAGTTTGGTATGTTTATTTTTAAACTGCATCTTTTCGTCCCCCTCTCCAGAGAAGTAGGATGAAGACGAGGCTACCAATGATTCCTAGTAGGAGACTGACAGACAGTTCATAGGGCCGAATCAAGACTCGAGAGAGGATATCGCAGGCCAGAACCAGATTGGCGCCGACCAGAGCGACGATGAGTTTGGTTTGGCTCAGATTATCTCCATAGCGCTTGCGGACAAGATTGGGAACGATGACCCCGAGAAATGGCAAGGCACCCACGGTAATCATGGTGACACTTGTCGTTAGCGCCACTAGAAAGAGGGCCAGCTTTTCAAGTAGGGAGTAAGAAATGCCCAAACTCTCACTGGCTTCCTTGCCTAGATTCATGATGGTGAAGGTTTGGGATAATTTCCAAACGGCTATCAGGATGATGAGGCCTAAGAAAAGCCACTCATACTGATGGGTCTGAATCATGGAGAAGGAGCCCTGGGTCCAGGCCGTCATACTCTGAACCAGATTGAAACGATAGGCGATAACTTCTGTGATAGACCCAATAATCCCACTATAGATGATCCCGATCAGAGGCAACATCCATCTTTCCTTTATAGAAAAAATAGTCATAAAGGCCAGGAAGAAGAGGGTAAATAAGATGGATGAGACAAAAGCAAAGAGCATCTTTTGGGTAAGACTCGCCGACGGAAAGAAAAAGAGGCTCAGCACCATTCCCAGTTTGGCAGCTTCTGTCGTTCCGACTGTACTCGGAGCAGCAAACTGATTTTGAGTAATGGTCTGCATGAGGAGTCCTGCCATGCTCATACTAGAGGCTGCAAGGAGAATACTGATGGTTCTTGGAAGACGCGATTCTTGAAAGAGAAGCCAGGTTTGCTGGTCAAAAGCAAAGAATTTTTCCCAAGAAAAATCACTGGTTCCAATGGTAATGGAGAGAAAGACCAGGAGTAGAAGTAAGCCTGTTAAAATATGAGAGAGTTTCATGCCCCGTCCTTTCATGTAGATTTGGTATAAAAATACCCTTGGAGATAATGTAACACGATTTTTTTAATCTGTCAATAAATTTTCTGACAATTTAATATAAAAAGAGATAAATTCTTGGAACAACACTTGAACCTCTTTTTTATAGATTGAGCTAGTAAAAACCAATCTACCTTCCCACTATCCTTCTCCTATAAAAAGTGGTAAAATGGAGGACAGAAAGAAGGAACTGATATGACAACATTATTTTCAAAAATCAAAGAAGTAACAGAGCTTGCTGCGATCTCAGGCCATGAAGCGCCTGTCCGGACTTATCTTCGTGAAAAGTTGACACCGCACGTGGATGAAGTAGTGACAGATGGCTTAGGTGGTATTTTCGGTATCAAGCATTCAGAAGCTACGGATGCACCGCGTGTTTTGGTCGCTTCCCACATGGATGAAGTTGGTTTTATGGTCAGTGAGATCAAAGCGGATGGTACCTTCCGTGTCGTTGAAATCGGTGGCTGGAATCCTATGGTGGTCAGCAGCCAACGCTTTAAACTCTTTACTCGTGACGGTCGTGAAATCCCAGTGATTTCAGGATCTGTCCCTCCACATTTGACACGTGGAACAGGTGGACCAACTATGCCAGCTATTTCAGATATCATTTTTGATGGTGGTTTTGCGGACAAGGCTGAGGCAGAAAGCTTTGGTATCCGTCCGGGTGACACCATCGTACCTGATAGCTCCGCTATCTTGACAGCCAATGAAAAAAATATCATCTCAAAAGCTTGGGACAACCGCTACGGTGTCCTCATGGTAAGCGAGCTAGCTGAAGCCTTGTCAGGTCAAAAACTGGGAAATGAACTCTATCTTGGTTCCAATGTCCAAGAAGAAGTTGGGCTTCGTGGCGCTCATACTTCTACAACTAAGTTTGACCCAGAAGTTTTTCTGGCAGTTGACTGTTCACCTGCTGGTGATGTTTATGGTGGCCAAGGCAAGATTGGAGACGGAACCTTGATTCGCTTCTACGATCCAGGTCACTTGCTCCTCCCAGGTATGAAGGATTTCCTTTTGACAACAGCTGAAGAAGCTGGCATCAAGTACCAATACTACTGTGGAAAAGGTGGAACAGACGCTGGCGCAGCTCATCTGAAAAATGGTGGTGTACCATCTACAACTATCGGTGTCTGTGCCCGTTATATCCATTCTCACCAAACTCTCTACGCGATGGATGACTTCCTAGAAGCCCAAGCTTTCTTGCAAGCCTTGGTGAAAAAATTGGATCGTTCAACAGTTGATTTGATTAAACATTATTAAACATAAGGGAGGTGGTAGGGATGGCAGAACCAAACCTAGAAAGCCTTATAAGAGATCTCTACAACCATGCTCGTCAGGGTTTGAGTGAAGATTTAGTTGCTGCTCTCCTAGAGACTGCTAAAAAAATACCTACCACTAATGAGCAATTATTAGCAGTCCGTCTCTCAGGAATTGTCACCCGTGAATTGCTCACTAATCCCAAACACCCAGCACCTGAATTGATCAATTTGGCTCGCTTTATCAAAAGAGAAGAAGCCAAGTACAGGGGCACTGCAGTTTCTGCTATTATGTTTGGAGAGCTCTTTAAAATGCTTTGATTCCACTGTGAATCAAAGTATTTTTTATATGTCAGAAAAGACATTCTTGATTAAGAGAAAAAGCCATCCCATTCAGGATAGCTTTTTGGTACTTAGATTTGTTCAGCGATGACCTTTTCAGCTAGGTTCATAGCATGGTCAGACACACGAGTGTAGTGGGAAATGATGTCGATAAAGTTGACTCCAGCTTGTGTAGAACACTCACCCTTGTTAAGGCGTTTGATGTGGGTCTTTCTGAGAACACGTTCCATATTGTTGATTTCTTTATGGCGTTCAATCAGACTCTGAGCTTTTTCGATATCATTGTTTTCCACACTATCAAGGGCATCTTTGATAAATGCAGTTGTTGCTTGATAAATATCAGCTAATTCCTCTAGAGCAGCTTCAGAAAAATGAACATTCTTACGTTGGAGGTAGTCTGTTAGGTTGAGCAAGCCTTCTGCGTGGTCCCCAATTCGTTCCAAGTCACGAGATGAATCCAGAATGTTAGTCAACACTTCGCTTTCCTTTTGGCTCAAGGATTCGCTTGAGAGTCTGATGAGGTAACGAGTGAGCTTTTCATCGATGGTGTTGATGGCTTCCTCTGTCTTGTGCCCTTTTTCAGCTACCTTTTCATCCAAACCGATGATATAGGTATAAGAGAGGTCGAAAGCTTTGGCTGCATAGTTCCCCAAGTGCAAGAGTTCTTTTTTAGCATTTCCGAGAGCGATAGAAGGAGATTGCTGGATAAGTTGTTCGTCGAGATAAAGAGGCTCGTACTTGACAACTTCGTCTTCACCAGGGATGAGCTTGGTTACAAAGTAGGCCAAGGCTCCGATGAATGGAAATTGTACAATGGTATTACTTACGTTAAAGGCACCGTGAGAGAAGGCGATCGTCATCTCAGGTGAGAGGTGAAGGAGCGCTTGGAAGTACTCAATCATAGCAGTGAAGGGGCCTAATAAGATTAGGCAAAGAATAGTTCCTAAAACGTTAAAGGTAACGTGGGTTGCCGCAACGCGCTTTGCAGAGACATTGGCTCCAGCTGCCGCAATGATAACTGTTAGGGTTGTCCCGATATTATCTCCGAAAAGAACTGGTAGTGAACCTTTAAGGTCAAGGAACCCACCTGCATAGAGGCCTTGCAAAATCCCGATTGTAGCCGAGGAAGCCTGGATGAGGACGGTAATCACTGCACCAGCTACCACTCCTAAAATAGGATTTTGTCCCAAGGTTACCATATATTCCTTGAATTGTGGTAAATCTTTAAGTGGGCTCATACCGGCACTGATGAGGTTGAGGGCGTAGAAGATCCCCCCGACACCAAACAGGATACGTCCGATATTGTTTGCCGTTCGATTTTTTGTAAAGAAGAGGAACATGGTTCCAAGGAAAATCAAGGGCAAAGCATATTCGCCCAGTTTGAAACCAATGATAAAGGAAGTAACGGTGGTTCCAATATTGGCTCCCATGATAATTCCGATAGCCTGTCTAAGAGTTAGAAGGCTAGCGCTGACCAGTCCAACCGTGATAACCGTAACCCCTGTACTTGACTGAATCAGGGCGGTCACGACAATCCCGACTAGAACACCTAAAAAGGGATTGCTGGTGTACTTGTCAATGTAAAAACGAAGGCGATCTCCAGCAGCTTGTTGCAAACCGTCTCCCATGGTCTTGATACTGTATAAAAACAGTCCTAGACCTCCTAAAAAGTGAAATAAAATTTCCTGCCAATTAATGGACATTTCTTTTTCCTCCGAAAAATAATAACGGAATTTCTCCTATTCTATTTTAAAGGATAATAGGAAATCCCACAAGTGTTTTTCTGTTATTTTAGTAAGAAATCGCTAACTTTTTTAAATTTTTTCCTTAAATAGAGTTCTTACCTCAAGTATAAATGTCTGCAAGGATTATATCCAAATTAAACTGTTTCTTATCCTAGTTATAGTTTATGCGTAAAATAGATTGACATCGCTTTCATATAGGATAAAATGAAGATGATCCTGTTCTGGTGGTGTGCACTGAGAACAGTTACTTTTTATCAAAAGAGTGAAGCGCTTACTTTATATTTTATTAGGAGGATAAGATGAAAGATCTATTTTTTGAAAAACGCTGCCGTTACAGTATTCGTAAGTTGTCAATCGGGGCTTGTTCCTTGATGATTGGTTCAGCTCTATTTGCGAGTCCAGCTCTTGCCGAACAGGTCGCTGTCCCTGAAACAGCTACTAATACGAGCGCTCAAGCTACAAATATTAATGAAACAACTAATCCAGATACTGCAGCTATCGAAAAACAATTATCGGAAACAGAGAATAAAGTAGCTGAGCAACCAATTTCAGAAAACACTCCAGCAATAACGGATTTGGTTAATGAAAAAGAAGAAGCGAAGCCAGCTCCGACAGAAAAAGTTGAGGAAACAGCTCCATTATCTGATAAAGAAGGCGTCAAATCAGAGGAAGCTCCTCAAATAGCTGAGAAGAAAGCCGATAAACCAACTCTAGCAGACGTTCCTAAAAATGAAGAAAAGAGTCTCCGACCAAAAGAAATCAAATTTGATACATGGGAAGATTTGCTGAAATGGGAACCGGGTGCGCGTGAGGACGATCCCATCAACCGTTCCTCAGTTGAGCTTGCCAAGCGCCATAGAGGTCAGTTGGTTAATGAAAAAGCAAGCAGAAGAGCCAAGGTTCAAGCACTGGCAAATACCAACTCAAAGGCCAAAGACCACGCTTCTGTCGGTGGAGAGGAATTCAAGGCCTACGCCTTTGATTACTGGCAATACGTGGATTCAATGGTCTTCTGGGAAGGTCTAGTTCCAACTCCAGATGTCATTGATGCCGGTCACCGCAACGGAGTTCCCGTTTATGGAACACTCTTTTTCAACTGGTCGAATAGCATTGCCGACCAAGAGAAATTTGCTGCTGCCTTGAAACAAGATGAAGATGGCACTTTCCCTATCGCACGAAAACTTGTCGATCTTGCTAAGTATTACGGATTTGATGGCTATTTCATCAACCAGGAAACAACGGGTGAATTGGTAGAACCTCTTGGTGAAAAGATGCGCCAATTCATGCTCTATACAAAAGAATACGCAGCCAAAGTAAACCATCCAATCAAGTATGCTTGGTACGATGCCATGACCTATAAATACGGGCGTTACCACGAAGATGGTCTTGGTGATTACAACTACCAGTTTATGCAAAAAGAAGGTGACAAGGTCCCTGCAGATCAATTCTTCGCCAACTTCAACTGGAACAAGGAAAAGAATGACCACTCTGTGGAGATGGCAAAATGGCTAGAGCGTAGCCAATATGATGTCTTTGCAGGCTTGGAATTGCAACAAGGTGGTTCTTATAAGACAAAAGTCAAATGGGATGCCCTCTTAGATGAAAAAGGCAAGTTGCGATTGTCACTTGGACTCTTTGCACCAGATACGATTACCAGTCTAGGAAAAACAGGCGAAGACTACCACAAGAACGAAGACATCTTCTTCACAGGCTATCAAGGAGATCCAACGGCTCAAAAACCAACGGATAAAGAGTGGTATGGGATTGCCAATTTGGTTGCTGACCGCACACCAGCAGTGGGCCGTACCTTCACCACCTCCTTTAATACAGGTCATGGTAGAAAGTGGTTTGTAGACGGCAAAGTTTCTAAGGATTCTGAGTGGAACTACCGTTCTGTTTCAGGTGTCTTGCCAACATGGCGCTGGTGGCAGACTTCAACGGGGGAAAAACTTCGTGCAGAATACGACTTTACAGATGCTTATAATGGCGGTAACTCCCTTAAATTTTCAGGTGATGTAGCGGGTAAGACGGACCAGGATGTGAATTTGTATTCTACCAAACTAGAAGTAACTGAGAAAACCAAACTCCGTGTTGCCCACAAGGGAGGAAAAGGCTCTAAAGTTTATATGGCTTTTTCTACGACTCCAGACTACAAATTTGAGGATGCAGCCGCATGGAAAGAGCTAACACTTTCTGATAACTGGACAAATGAAGAATTTGATCTCAGCTCACTGGCTGGAAAAACCATCTATGCAGTCAAACTCTTCTTCGAGCATGAAGGGGCTGTAAAAGATTATCAGTTTAACCTAGGTCAATTAACAATTTCAGACAATCACCAAGTACCACAAGCGCCGACAGGCCTTTCTGTAGTGAGACAATCTCTCAAGAATGCACAAGAAGCTGAAGCCGTTGTCCAGTTTGTGGGTAACCAAGATGCAGATTTCTATGAAGTCTACGAAAAAGATGGAGATAACTGGCGCTTATTGACAGGATCATCTGCTTCCACTATCTACTTGCCAAAAGTTAGCCGCTCTGCTAATGCGACTGGTACGACTCAGGAATTGAAAGTCGTTGCAGTTGGTAAAAATGGCCTTCGTTCTGAAGCGGCGACGGCATCATTTAACTGGGGGATGACAGTTCAGGATACAACTCTCCCAAGACCTTTGGCTGAAAATATCGTTCCAGGTGCAAAGGTTATCGGTAGCACTTTCCCAAATACTGAAGGTGGAGAAGGCATTGAAGGTATGTTGAACGGTACCATTACTAGCTTGTCAGATAAATGGTCTTCAGCTCAGTTGAGCGGTAGTGTGGATATTCGCTTGACCAAGCCACGTACCGTTGTTAGATGGGTCATGGATCATGCGGGAGCTGGTGGAGAATCCGTAAACGACGGTTTGATGAACACCAAAGACTTTGACCTTTATTATAAAGATGCAGATGGTCAATGGAAGTTAGCTAAGGAAGTCCGTGGCAACAAAGCGCACGTTACAGATATCACTCTTGACAAACCAATCACTGCCCAAGATTGGCGCCTAAAAGTTATCACTTCAGATAACGGGACACCTTGGAAAGCCATTCGTATCTATAACTGGAAGATGTACGAAACCTTGGACACAGAAAGTCAAAATATTCCAATGGCTAAGGTAGCTGCCCGTTCACTTGGAAACCATCAAGTTCAACTTGGTTTCTCTGATGTTCCAGCGGGTGCAACTATCACCGTTTACGACAAGTCAGATTCACAAACACCGATTGCAACTTTGAAGTCTGAAACTGGAGGCGACTTGGCAACAGCGCCATTGGCTTTTGACAAGCAACCAACTCTCCTCTACTATCGTACCCAACTACCTGGCAAAGAAATCAGTAACATCTTGGCAGTAGCAATTCCGCAGGATGAGAGGAAAATTGCTGCAGTTAGCCTTGAAAAAGGGCCTAAGAAGATAGTTTATAAAGAGGGTGAAAAACTTGACCTCAGAGGCGGAACCCTCCGTGTTCAATACGAAGGGGGGCAAGCAGACGAGCTGATTAACCTTACTCACTCAGGTGTGACAGTATCTGGCTACGACGCTCATCAAAAAGGGGAACAAAAGCTTACAGTCAGCTACCTTGGACTTCCAGTTACTGGTGACTTAAAGGTACAAGTGACAGGTCAAGATGAAGGAAAACCGAAAGAAGTAGCAGGATTGTACATTACTCAGAAACCGAAGACGGACTATCTAGTAGGAGAGCAACTGGATCTTGCAGAAGGGCGCTTTAGCGTTCTCTACGATGATGAGACAGAAGAAAGCCATGCCTTCACGGACCAAGGTGTTGAAATTACGGGTTACGATGCTCAAAAGACTGGTCGTCAGACCTTGACCCTTCATTACAAGGGACACACAGCTGAGTTCGATGTCTTGGTTTCTCCAAAAGCAGCTGTCAACGACGAGTACCTCAAACAAGAAATCACTGCTGCCCAAGGTCGTCAGTCAACCCTTGCCTACACCTTCTCAAGTGAGGACAAACAAGCAGCACTAGTAGAGAAGCTCACTGCAGCGAAAACTGTAGCAGAAAACCACAATGCTAGCCAAGAAGAAGTCAACCGGGCTTTGAATGAGTTGAAACAAGCAGGGACAGACTTGGATGGAAATCAACGTTACCAAACTGCTAGAGAAGAATTGGAAGGTTTGCTCGAATCCGTTCGTGAAAAAGATCCTAAAGCTGAGTTAATTGAACAAGCAGAAACTTTATTAGCTTCAGAGATGCCAACTCCACAAGCGTTTGCGGAGATGAAAGAAAAGCTGAATAAAAAACTAGCCCATGTGAAAGAAAGCCATCATGTTGGAAGTATGGATCCAAATGAAGTGGCCCCAACGGTTGAGACCCTCCCTGAACTAGTTATTGAAACTGAAACAACAGCCTTTGAACGTCAGGAGCGACCGAACGCCGAGCTTCTCAAAGGACAACGCCAGCTAGTTCAAGCAGGCGTTGAAGGTCAAGTTCGTCGCTTTGTAGAAGTCGATGGTCAGGGCAAACGCACCCTTCATTCGACTGAGGTTCTCAAGGAAGCTCTTCCAGAAATTATTGAAGTAGGAACAAAAGTTCTCTCAAGTAACCAGCCAGCTGAAGGTGTAAAAGATCTAGTTCACGAGAAACCAACTCTTGAAATTGAAGAAAAACCACTTGCCTTCGAACGTCAAGAACGACTAAATTCAGCTCTCCTCAAAGGCCAACGTCGTGTTGTGCAGGCAGGAGTTGAAGGCCAAGTTCGTCATTTGGTAGAAGTGGATGCCCAAGGTAATCGCACCCTTCGTTCTACTGAAGTTCTTAAGGAAGCTCTTCCAGAAATTGTTGAAGTTGGAGTGAAAGAAGAGCAAGTCTCACAAACCGTAGACCAAGCACCTTTAGCTGCACCGATAAAAGTTGAAGAAACAAGCAAAGAACTTCCAAATACTGGACTAGAAATAGATACTGGTCTGGTAGCACTGGGACTTCTCGGAGTGATGAGTGGCTACGGCTTGCTTGCTAGAAAGAGGAGAGAAGACTAATCGGATTTACGAATCTTGAATTTTCTCATAAAAACTAAAAAACAAGGTTTGACTGAAGATAGGTCAGGCCTTGTTTTAACTAGTTTTTCTTTCATTAATTAGTTATTTGGCAAGGTTTTTCTAGATTTTATTTAAAAAAATGCTAGTTTCAATTATAAGAAAGAACTAGAAAAGTTTAGGGTTTTTCTATCTCTTTTGCGGATTTTGTGATATAATTAACACGTATAAAAAAAGAAGGAGTCATATCTAATGGCAAAATTGACTGTTAAAGACGTTGACTTGAAAGGGAAAAAAGTTCTCGTTCGTGTTGACTTCAACGTACCTGTTAAAGATGGCGTGATTACCAATGACAACCGTATCACTGCAGCTCTTCCAACTATCAAGTACATCCTTGAACAAGGTGGACGTGCAATCCTCTTCTCTCACCTTGGACGTGTAAAAGAAGAAGCAGACAAAGAGGGTAAATCACTTGCTCCTGTAGCTGCTGACTTGGCTGCTAAATTGGGACAAGAAGTTAAATTTATCCCAGGTGTTACACGTGGTGCTGAATTGGAAGCCGCTGTTAACGCTCTTGAAGATGGACAAGTTCTCTTGGTTGAAAACACTCGTTTCGAAGATGTTGATGGCAAGAAAGAATCTAAAAACGATCCTGAACTTGGTAAATACTGGGCATCACTTGGAGATGGTATCTTCGTAAACGATGCATTCGGTACAGCTCACCGTGCACACGCATCTAACGTTGGTATCTCAGCAAACGTTGAAAAAGCAGTTGCTGGTTTCCTTCTTGAAAATGAAATTGCCTACATCCAAGAAGCAGTTGAAGCTCCAGAACGTCCATTCGTGGCTATCCTTGGTGGTTCAAAAGTTTCAGACAAGATCGGTGTTATCGAAAACTTGCTTGAAAAAGCTGATAAAGTTCTTATCGGTGGTGGGATGACTTACACATTCTACAAAGCACAAGGTATCGAAATCGGTAACTCACTTGTAGAAGAAGACAAATTGGATGTCGCAAAATCTCTTCTTGAAAAAGCAAACGGCAAATTGATCTTGCCAGTTGACTCAAAAGAAGCAAACGCATTTGCGGATTACACTGAAGTGAAAGACACTGAAGGTGAAGCAGTAGACCCAGGTTTCCTTGGTTTGGATATCGGTCCTAAATCTATCGCTAAATTCGACGAAGCTTTGACTGGTGCGAAAACAGTTGTATGGAACGGACCTATGGGTGTATTTGAAAACCCAGACTTCCAAGCTGGTACAATCGGTGTCATGGATGCTATCGTGAAACAACCAGGTGTGAAATCAATCATCGGTGGTGGTGACTCAGCTGCTGCAGCCATCAACCTTGGACGTGCAGACAAGTTCTCATGGATCTCTACTGGTGGTGGAGCATCAATGGAACTCCTTGAAGGTAAAGTATTGCCAGGATTAGCTGCACTTACAGAAAAATAAGTTTTCTTAAATTAAATGATAGGAAAGAGGAACTTAGTTTCCTCTTTTTTATAGCCTAAATTAAAAACGCTTCCTATTGATTTTCACTCATAAAATCAACTAATTTATGTTAAAATGGTAGTAGAAAGTTGAGATTATGAGTTATTTTAAAAAATATAAATTCGATAAGTCACAGTTCAAACTTGGTATGCGGACTTTCAAAACGGGGATTGCCGTTTTTCTAGTTCTTTTGATTTTTGGCTTTTTTGGCTGGAAAGGTCTTCAAATCGGTGCTCTGACAGCGGTTTTTAGTCTGAGGGAGAGTTTTGATAAGAGCGTCCATTTTGGAACTTCACGTATCTTAGGAAATAGCATCGGAGGTTTTTATGCTCTTGTCTTTTTCCTGTTAAATACCTTATTTCAAGAAGCCTTTTGGGTGACCTTGGTGGTTGTTCCAATCTGCACTATGTTAACCATTATGACAAATGTGGCCATGAATAATAAATCGGGGGTTATTGGTGGTGTAGCAGCTATGTTAATCATTACCCTATCAATACCGAGCGGTGAAACAATTTTGTACGTGTTTGCGCGCGTATCGGAAACTTTCATGGGAGTTTTTGTCGCAATTCTCGTAAATTATGATATTGATCGTATTCATCTCTTTTTAGAGAAAAAAGAAAAATAATGTTACATTTTATAACATTATTAATTGACGTTTGTCTTTTTTTAGACTATAATAGACAGAAAGAAGGAAAATGTAAATGAAGGAAAAAGAATTTCGCCGAAATATGGCTGTTTTTCCTATCGGCAGTGTTATGAAGTTGACCGATCTCTCGGCGCGTCAGATTCGTTATTACGAAGATCAAGAGTTGATTAAACCTGATCGAAACGAAGGAAACCGTCGCATGTATTCGTTGAATGATATGGATCGTCTGCTTGAAATCAAAGATTATATCTCTGAAGGCTACAATATCGCTGCCATTAAGAAAAAATATGCTGAACGTGAGGCGAAGTCCAAGAAAGTGGTGAGTCAGACGGAGGTGCGTCACGCACTTCATAATGAACTCCTCCAGCAGGGACGCTTTGCTTCAGCACATTCACCTTTTGGTCGCGGTTAGGCAATCGCAAGTAGTCATATATTAAGGAGAAAAACCATGCCAATCACAGCTGCAGATATTCGTCGTGAAGTCAAGGAAAAAAATGTTACCTTTATTCGTCTCATGTTCTCAGATATTTTGGGAACGATGAAAAACGTCGAAATTCCTGCTACAGATGAACAGTTAGATAAAGTCTTGTCAAACAAAGCCATGTTTGATGGATCTTCTATTGAAGGTTTTGTACGTATCAATGAGTCAGATATGTACTTGTACCCAGACTTGGATACATGGACAGTCTTCCCTTGGGGAGATGAAAACGGAAGTGTTGCAGGTTTGATCTGTGATGTCTATACAACAGAAGGAGAACCCTTTGCAGGTGACCCTCGTGGGAATCTGAAGCGTGCACTTCGTCATATGGAAGAAGTAGGATTCAAATCCTTCAACCTTGGTCCAGAGCCAGAATTCTTCCTATTTAAACTCGATGAAAATGGTGACCCGACACTTGAAGTAAATGACAAGGGTGGCTACTTTGATTTGGCACCTACTGATCTTGCAGACAATACGCGTCGTGAAATCGTGAATGTCTTGACCAAAATGGGATTTGAAGTAGAAGCAAGTCACCACGAGGTTGCGGTTGGACAACATGAAATTGACTTCAAGTATGATGAAGTCCTCCGTGCCTGTGACAAGATTCAAATCTTTAAACTTGTTGTTAAAACCATTGCTCGTAAACACGGTCTTTACGCAACCTTTATGGCAAAACCAAAATTTGGTATTGCTGGATCAGGTATGCACTGTAATATGTCCTTGTTTGATGCAGAAGGAAATAATGCTTTCTTTGATCCAAATGATCCAAAAGGAATGCAGTTGTCTGAAACGGCCTATCATTTCCTTGGTGGTTTGATCAAGCATGCCTACAACTATACTGCCATCATGAACCCAACAGTTAACTCATACAAACGCTTGGTTCCAGGTTATGAAGCACCTGTTTACATTGCTTGGGCTGGTCGCAACCGTTCACCACTTGTGCGTGTGCCTGCTTCACGTGGTATGGGAACTCGTCTTGAGTTGCGTTCAGTGGACCCAATGGCAAACCCATATATCGCTATGGCGGTTCTGTTAGAAGTTGGTTTGCATGGTATTGAAAACAAAATCGAAGCACCTGCTCCTATCGAAGAAAATATCTACATCATGACAGCAGAAGAGCGTAAGGAAGCTGGAATTACAGACCTTCCATCAACTCTTCACAACGCCTTGAAAGCTTTGACTGAAGACGAAGTGGTTAAGGCTGCCCTAGGTGACCACATCTATACTAGTTTCCTTGAGGCTAAACGTATCGAGTGGGCTAGCTACGCAACCTTTGTGTCACAATGGGAAGTTGATAACTATCTAGACCTTTACTAATATAGAAGAAAGATTGCCTGAGGGCGGTCTTTTTTTCTTGCATTTTATATCGAGCTGTGATATATTTTATATAACGAGATGCGATATATCGAACTAAATATAAGGTGTGATTAAATGGAATTAACTGATAAGATCAGGCGTGTTTACCTTCCCATGACCGAAACGGGTTTTTATATCTTGTTTTGTCTACAGAAGGAGAATCATGGTTATGGTATTACACAAAAGGTCAAGGAGATGACAGATTCCCAAGTTTTGATTAGTCCAGGGACTATGTATGGGACCTTGTCAAAGATGGAAAAGGATGGTTTGATTTCCTTCGTCCGAGAAGAGGAGAAACGGAAAATCTATCAGATTACAGACTTGGGACGAAAAGTTTTGGAGATTGAACTGAAACGTATTGAACGGCTCTACAGAAACAGTCAAGAGGAATTATGATAGAAAAGAAAAATGTTTATCGAATTGTTACAATAGCGGATTATGAGAGGGAGGCAGTTTTTCTAGGGGAAATGCATGCTAAGGGCTGGAAGCTTAGGAAAGTAAGCTATTCTATCTTATTGGTTGCAGTTAAGTATACCTTTGAAAAGTGCCAACCGGAGCAGGTGGTTTATCAGTTGGACTTTTATCCTATGAAAGAGTCAGAGAGAGCCTCTTATTTGCAACTATTTAAAGATTGTGGCTGGGAGCATATTGCAGATTATAATGGTTTTTCCTACTTTAGAAAGCTTTATTCTGGAGTTGAGTCGGATGCCGAGTTTGAAATTTATAATGACGCGGCTGGGAAGTTAGCCATGGTAAAGCGTATTTTAAGACTGCGGATGCTTCCTATTTTGCTTCTCTTTTCAGCTCTACTACCGGTTTTTTCAAAGTTTGTCAGTGGAGGTAGTTCTTTCAGTTGGGAAGTATTTTTGATTTTCATAATAGATTGGGTTCTATTGATAGTTTTTGCGATTCAGATTTCTTATATTTTTTGGAGATTGTTCCAAAAATGGCATGAATTGTCTGATAAATGAAATAATACGTGTGTTCTAGTTTGGAGGTAAGATAATGAATAGTGAAGTACAATTTCGGATTTTTACAATAGTTGATTTGGACAAGGAAGAAGAATATTTGCATGAGATGCACTTGAAAGGTTGGAGATATAGAACTAACCGTTTTGGTTTTTTCTATTTTGAACAATGTCAACCAGCTGATGTCATCTATCATATCTATGATTCTAGATTTCTTAGAAAGTATAAGCATGAACTACAAGATTTTAGAAATAGCGGTTGGGAATTGATAGAAAGTGGTTCTTGTTTGATTCTTCGTAAATCGTCTTCAGATATACTTCCAGAGAATCAAGTCTATATGATTAATAGTCTTAGATGGGAAGTTATGCGGTCTAGACTTCGTTCCTGTACAGCTGCTTTCTCAGGTGGTTTTGTTGTTTGTATGAGTCTATTTCGAGAAGATCTTTCTATGTCTTTCTTTATTATTTTTCTTTTATATGCTTGTTTAATTTCTTATCTGATCTATGAATATTTCAGACTTAAAAGGAAATACCAAATTGATGAAAAGTAAGTTTCTAGGTCTTCAGACTGATTTTTAGCACTCTTTATAAAAGAGTGCTAATTTTTTGAGTTTTTGTCTTGACATTCTCTTCTAAGGGTGTATAATAGAATCATGAGTTAGCACTTGGGTACATAGAGTGCTAATCGATCGGACAGAGAGGAGTGATGGGATGGTTACAGAGCGTCAGCAGGATATTTTAAATCTGATCATTGACATCTTTACCAAAACGCACGAACCTGTCGGATCCAAAGCCTTGCAAGAGTCTATTAACTCTAGCAGTGCAACCATTCGTAATGATATGGCAGCTTTAGAAAAGCAAGGTTTGCTTGAAAAAGCTCATACTTCCAGTGGTCGGATGCCAAGTGTTGCTGGTTTTCAGTACTATGTGAAACACTCACTGGATTTTGACCGACTGGCTGAAAATGAGGTCTATGAGATTGTCAAAGCCTTTGATCAGGAATTCTTCAAACTGGAGGATATTCTACAAGAGGCTGCTAATGTCTTGACAGACTTGAGTGGCTGTACGGTAGTAGCACTGGATGTTGAGCCGAGCAGGCAACGGTTGACAGCCTTTGATATCGTTGTTTTGGGACAACATACTGCTCTTGCAGTTTTTACACTTGACGAGTCCCGAACGGTTACCAGTCAGTTTTTGATTCCAAGGAATTTCTTGCAGGAGGATTTGCTGAAGCTTAAGGCAATCATTCAGGAACGTTTCCTCGGTTACACCGTTCTAGATATTCACTATAAGATTCGGACGGAGATTCCGCAGATTATCCAGCGTTACTTTACAACGACGGACAATGTCATGGATCTCTTTGAACACATTTTTAAAGAAATGTTCAACGAAAACATTGTGGTGGCGGGCAAGGTCAATCTCTTGAATTTTGCCAATCTCGCAGCCTATCAGTTCTTTGACCAACCACAGAAAGTGGCTCTGGAGATTCGTGAAGGTCTGCATGAAGATCAGATGCAAAGCGTCCGTGTTGCGGACAGTCAAGAGTCTTGTCTGGCAGACCTAGCAGTGATTAGCAGTAAATTCCTCATCCCTTATCGAGGATTTGGAATTCTGGCGATTATCGGTCCGGTTAATCTGGATTACCAGCAATTGGTCAATCAACTCAATGTTGTCAATCGAGTACTAACTATGAAACTCACAGATTTCTATCGCTATTTGAGTAGTAATCATTATGAGGTGAGTTGAACATGAAATTACATAAATTCCTAAAAAGGAGGCGAAAAATGTCTGAGGAAATAAAAAACGAAGAAGTAAAAGAAGAGGAAGTGGTGGAAACGACTGAGGAAACAACTCCTGAAAAGTCAGAGCTAGACTTGGCAAATGAACGTGCGGATGAGTTTGAAAATAAATACCTTCGTGCTCATGCAGAAATGCAAAATATCCAACGCCGTGCCAATGAAGAGCGTCAAAACTTGCAACGTTATCGTAGTCAAGACTTAGGAAAGGCTATCCTCCCTTCTTTGGACAACCTTGAGCGTGCGCTTGCCGTTGAAGGATTGACAGATGATGTGAAGAAGGGCTTGGAGATGGTGCAAGAAAGCTTGGTTCATGCTTTGAAAGAAGAGGGAATCGAAGAAATCGCAGCCGACGGAGAGTTTGACCATAACTACCATATGGCTATCCAAACTCTCCCAGCAGACGATGAACACCCAGCAGACACTATTGCACAAGTCTTCCAAAAAGGCTACAAACTCCATGACCGCATCCTACGCCCAGCAATGGTAGTGGTCTATAACTAGGCAATTCTGACGGTTGCTGAAGCAACTCGTCAGAAAACGGCAATCGCTATGGCGTTTGCCTAGCCTCCTTACTAACTCGTCGTCGAAATAAAATCGATTTCGACTTCTCGTGTCGTAACATAATTGAAACCTTGTCCGAAACGACAATAAACTATGAAGAAAGATAAGAAATTGTTCAGCTTTGCAATAGTGAGCGGAGCGAACCAAAGGCGATACTCTTCGCCGTGGCGCTATTTGCGCAAACTTTGAGACCTTAGGCTCAAAGTTTAATCAAAGAGATTGACGAGTCAAGCTCTGACGGCGCCACCACTTAAGAAGAGTATCAAAAAGAAAAAACAACAAGGAGAAAAACACATGTCTAAAATTATCGGTATTGACTTAGGTACAACAAACTCAGCAGTTGCAGTTCTTGAAGGAACTGAATCAAAAATCATCGCAAACCCAGAAGGAAACCGTACAACTCCATCTGTAGTATCATTCAAAAATGGTGAAATCATCGTTGGTGACGCTGCAAAACGCCAAGCGGTAACAAACCCAGATACAGTTATCTCTATCAAATCTAAGATGGGAACTTCTGAAAAAGTTTCTGCAAACGGTAAAGAATACACTCCACAAGAAATCTCAGCTATGATTCTTCAATACTTGAAAGGTTACGCTGAAGATTACCTTGGTGAAAAAGTAACTAAAGCAGTTATCACAGTCCCAGCTTACTTCAACGATGCTCAACGTCAAGCAACAAAAGACGCTGGTAAAATCGCTGGTCTTGAAGTAGAACGTATCGTCAACGAACCAACTGCTGCAGCCCTTGCTTACGGTTTGGACAAGACTGACAAAGAAGAAAAAATCTTGGTATTCGACCTTGGTGGTGGTACATTCGACGTATCTATCCTTGAACTCGGTGATGGTGTCTTCGATGTATTGTCAACTGCAGGGGACAACAAACTCGGTGGTGACGACTTTGACCAAAAAATCATCGACCATTTGGTAGCAGAATTCAAGAAAGAAAACGGTATTGACTTGTCTACTGACAAGATGGCAATGCAACGTTTGAAAGATGCGGCTGAAAAAGCTAAGAAAGACCTTTCTGGTGTAACTTCAACACAAATCAGCTTGCCGTTCATCACTGCAGGTGAGGCTGGACCTCTTCACTTGGAAATGACTTTGACTCGTGCGAAATTTGACGATTTGACTCGTGACCTTGTTGAACGTACAAAAGTTCCAGTTCGTCAAGCCCTTTCAGATGCAGGTTTGAGCTTGTCAGAAATCGACGAAGTTATCCTTGTTGGTGGTTCAACTCGTATCCCAGCCGTTGTAGAAGCTGTTAAAGCTGAAACTGGTAAAGAGCCAAACAAATCAGTAAACCCTGATGAAGTTGTTGCTATGGGTGCTGCGATCCAAGGTGGTGTCATTACTGGTGATGTCAAAGACGTTGTCCTTCTTGATGTAACACCGTTGTCACTTGGTATCGAAACAATGGGTGGTGTCTTCACAAAACTTATCGACCGCAACACAACTATTCCAACATCTAAATCACAAGTCTTCTCAACTGCGGCAGACAACCAACCAGCCGTTGATATCCATGTTCTTCAAGGTGAACGCCCAATGGCAGCAGATAACAAGACTCTTGGACGCTTCCAATTGACAGATATCCCAGCTGCACCTCGTGGAATTCCTCAAATCGAAGTAACATTTGACATCGATAAAAACGGTATCGTATCTGTTAAGGCTAAAGACCTTGGAACTCAAAAAGAACAGACAATTGTTATCCAATCAAACTCAGGTTTGACTGATGAAGAAATCGACCGCATGATGAAAGATGCAGAAGCAAACGCTGAAGCAGATAAGAAACGTAAGGAAGAAGTAGATCTTCGTAATGAAGTTGACCAAGCCATCTTTGCGACTGAAAAGACAATCAAGGAAACTGAAGGTAAAGGCTTCGACGCAGAACGCGACGCTGCCCAAGCTGCCCTTGATGAGCTTAAGAAAGCCCAAGAAGACAACAACTTGGACGAAATGAAAGCGAAACTCGAAGCTTTGAACGAAAAAGCTCAAGGCCTTGCTGTTAAACTCTACGAACAAGCTGCAGCAGCACAACAAGCTCAAGCAGGAGCAGAAGGCGCACAAGCAACAGGAAACGCAGGCGATGACGTCGTAGACGGAGAGTTTACTGAAAAATAAGATGCAAAGCCCGTTAAAACCTCACAGGGAAAATAGGAAATCTTTCTAGAAACTTTAGTTTCTAGAAAGATTTGCACCTAAAGGTAGCCATATCTGTAGTTCGCTAAAGCGAAAACAGCTACGTCTCTTTTTCACCAAGAGGTTAGGGCGTGCTCAATTCAGCATTACTAGTTTGATTTTTAAAACTTGAAAGTCGTAATGATAGGAAGAAATCCAGAGGTTGCAACCCAGCCTCTGTTTTTCGGTAAAATAGAGGGTGTTGCTTATGAAAAAAGTACTTTGTATCCTTTATCCCAATTTTTCTCTTTATGAGATAGCCTCTCTAACAAGTACTTTAGCTCTGTCTTTTGACATCACGATTGATTATGTAGCTTCAGATTATTCGATGGTGGTCTCTGAAGATGGCTTGCCTTGTTTACCTACAAAAACATTGGATCAAGTACGTATAGAAGAGTATTCTTGTGTGATTTTGCCAGGAATGGTAAATATAGTTCCTGCTCTACAGGATGAAAAATTAGCCTCATTTTTGAGAGAACTCGGTGAGCAGGATATCTTAATTACAGCAATTTCTTCTGCGCCTCTTTTATTGGCAAAAGCAGGTTTATTGAACGATACGAAATTTACAGGTGGGATTTGGCAAAACTTCTTTGACTATTTTGAATTTCTTCCTCGGGAAAATTTCAAAGCAAAAGCTGTCCTGCAAGATAAAAATATCATTACTGCTATTGGCTTTGCACATCTAGAGTTTGCAAGAAAAGTGATTCTTAGTCTAGGTTTGGCAGAAAATACTGACAACTATTTTAAAGAACAGAACGAATATTCAGAAGAGGACTTGATTTTTACTCTATCGGACAAAGAGTTTGATGAAGTGAAGCAGAGTATAGAAAATACCCTCTAATGATTTACTTATAAATTATAGAAAGGAATAAGGGTGTTCGTAACTGAACTCGAGCGGAAAGCTTGGAAATTAGATAAGCCTCCTAAGAAATCAGGATTTCTTGTCGGTTTCCTAAATTTCAGTCGCTTTCTGTTCGCTCTTAGTATCTTGTATGAACAATACTGAATTTTATGATCGTCTGGGGGTGTCAAAAAACGCTTCGGCAGACGAGATCAAAAAGGCTTATCGTAAGCTTTCGAAAAAATACCACCCAGATATCAACAAGGAGACTGGTGCTGAGGAAAAGTACAAGGAAGTTCAAGAAGCCTATGAGACTTTGAGTGATGACCAAAAACGTGCAGCCTACGACCAGTATGGTGCTGCAGGTGCCAACGGTGGCTTTGGCGGTACTGGCGGTTTCGGTGGCTTTGACGGAGCAAGTGGCTTCGGTGGTTTTGAGGATATTTTCTCAAGTTTCTTTGGTGGAGGCGGGGCTTCGCGCAATCCAAACGCTCCTCGTCAAGGTGATGATCTCCAGTATCGTGTGAATTTAACCTTTGAAGAAGCTATTTTTGGAACAGAAAAGGAAGTTAAATACAATCGTGAAGCCAGCTGTCGTACATGTAACGGATCTGGTGCTAAGCCAGGGACAAGTCCAGTCACTTGTGGACGCTGTCATGGCGCTGGTGTTATTAACGTCGATACGCAAACTCCGCTTGGTATGATGCGCCGCCAAGTAACCTGTGATGTCTGTCATGGTCGCGGAAAGGAAATCAAAGATCCATGTACAACTTGTCACGGAACAGGTCATGAAAAACAAGCTCATAGCGTACATGTGAAGATTCCTGCTGGTGTGGAAACAGGCCAACAAATCCGCCTAGCGGGTCAAGGTGAAGCAGGCTTTAACGGTGGACCTTACGGAGACTTGTACGTGGTGGTTTCAGTTGAAGCTAGTGATAAGTTTGAACGTGAAGGAACGACTATCTTCTACAATCTGAACCTCAACTTTGTCCAAGCAGCCCTCGGAGATACTGTGGAAATTCCAACTGTACATGGTGATGTTGAATTGGTCATCCCAGAAGGAACTCAGACAGGTAAGAAATTCCGTCTACGTGGCAAGGGAGCGCCAAGCCTTCGTGGAGGTGCTGTTGGTGATCAATACGTAACCGTTAATGTCGTGACTCCGACAGGCTTGAACGACCGCCAAAAAGCAGCCCTTAAAGAATTCGCAGCTGCAGGTGACTTGAAAGTCAATCCAAAGAAAAAAGGCTTCTTTGACCATATTAAAGATGCCTTTGAAGGAGAATAAAGTAAAAAGAGCCGATTGGCTCTTTTTTTGTTATCTTTTAAAATTTATCATTGGGGAAATCATTTTCCAGCTGGTCTACTATTTATACTTTTGAGTGAGCAAGCCAGCTGCATCCATCTCTTGGATGAGTTGCTTGATTTCTGCTTCTTTACCAGATTTCACAGTGATGGTATCAATGTGGTTGATTGCCGAATTATCCTGAATATCCACTAAGGTCAAAGCTTTTTCATAGAATGAAATTCCCTTTTTAAAACTTTCCTGATCATCCCAAAAGAGAAGTGAGTAATTAGGGTTAAATTTCTTTCCTTTTTCTTGGAGATACTTCTCGCTTTCCTTCTCTAAAAATTGGAATAAGCCATGGTTGAACAAGTTATCCCCTACTTTATAGTAGGAAATCTCTCCTGTCTGGAGGACATAGACTTCGAGTCGGTTTTTGGTAAGTTTTGGACTTTCTTTTAGGACGGGGTGGCTATTGATGACCTCATCTGAGAAAGTAACATAAAAATGTAAGCCTCCACCCTCAAATTGATACCTTCCATTTGATTCTACTTTCTTAGGAGGCATGTCAAGAGAGATAAAGATTTGTTTTAAGTCATCATTCCCTTTTTGGATGTCACTCGGTGAGGCCTTGAAAAGATTCATAAGAAGTAGAAATGCCAGGGCTGCAAGCAGGCAGAGGCAACCACAAGGGATCGCGATGACCTTCGCTAGAACTTTTAAAAACTGTTTCACTTTCATTCCCTCACTTTTCTGTTCAAACCTAGTATCCAAAAAAGAGTTTAAGGAAAGTTGGAGACTCTCTTATCCTTGTTTTTCTTCTTGGAGGACCGCCTTTCTGGTTTGGAAATCTTTTTCCAAGACTTTGAACTTGTAGGTCAAGTCTTTTTGGTATTCCTTGATAAGGGCTTTTTGTTGGTCGATGATTTGCAGGCTGTTTTGAATGATATCCAAATCCTCCTTCATAGCCTCGACACGGTCGCTAGTGTCTATAAACTCCTCCGTGATGGCTTGGCGATGTTTCACGACAAAATAACTTCCAGCTGCAGCTCCTGCAAATAGCAATAGATTGGATAGTTTCATGGCAACTCCTTAAGCGTTTCTAATGGTTTCAGCGACTTGGGCAAGTTTGTCAAAGTCAGGTTCGTGAGCGATAAAGTCAATCTTGAGGTCATCTTCTGTACCATAGCGAGGAACGAGGTGCACGTGGGTATGAAAGACCGTTTGACCAGCGACTTCCTCACAGTTAGCGATGATATTCATGCCGACAGCCTTGGTAGCCTTCATGACTTTTTGAGCTACTGTTGGCACTTGGGCAAAGAGTTGACTTGCGCTCGCAGCATCCATCTCCAAGAGATTGCGGTAGTGCTCTTTTGGTACAATGAGGGTGTGTCCAGGCGTTACTTGAGAGATATCAAGAAAGGCAAGAACCTGCTCATCCTCGTATACTTTTGAAGCAGGAATCTCCCCTGCGATGATCTTACAAAAAATGCAATCTGACATAAAATCCACCTCTACTGTATTGAATTTTGATATAATATAGCTACATTATACCAGATTCGGAGAAAATATGTTAGAAATTAAAAACCTGACAGGAGGCTATGTTCACGTTCCTGTCTTGAAAGATGTGTCCTTTACAGTTGAAAGTGGGCAGTTGGTCGGTTTGATTGGTCTCAATGGTGCTGGGAAATCAACGACAATCAATGAGATTATTGGTCTGTTGACACCTTACAGTGGAGAAATCAAGATTAATGGTCTCACCCTGCGAGAAGATGCGACCAACTACCGCAAACAGATTGGCTATATCCCAGAAACGCCTAGTCTGTATGAGGAATTGACTCTCAGAGAGCATATCGAGACGGTTGCCATGGCCTATGGTATTGAGCAAAAAGTGGCTTTTGATCGTGTGGAACCTTTGTTAAAAATGTTCCGTCTGGACCAAAAATTAGACTGGTTTCCAGTGCATTTCTCAAAAGGGATGAAGCAGAAGGTCATGATTATCTGTGCCTTTGTCGTGGATCCGAGTCTTTTCATCGTTGATGAACCTTTTCTTGGGCTCGATCCGCTGGCTATTTCTGACTTGATTCAACTTTTGGAAGCAGAAAAGCAAAAAGGCAAGTCTATCCTCATGAGTACCCATGTGCTGGACTCGGCGGAGAAGATGTGTGATGCCTTTGTCATTCTCCACAAGGGGGAGGTGCGGGCTCAGGGTAACCTTCAGCAACTCCGCGAAGCCTTTGACATGCCTGAGGCTAGTTTGAATGACATTTACTTGGCTCTGACCAAAGAGGAGGAGTTATGAAAGATTTGTTTTTAAAGAGAAAGCAGGCCTTTCGCAAGGAGTGTGTCGGTTATCTGCGCTATGTTCTCAATGACCACTTTGTCTTGTTCCTGCTGGTTCTCATCGGTTTTCTAGCCTACCAGTATAGTCAACTCTTGCAACATTTTCCTGAAAATCACTGGCCTATTCTTTTGTTTTTGGGGATTGTCTCTACCTTGCTTTTGGCTTGGGGAGGAATCGCGACCTACATGGAAGGACCTGACAAGCTCTTTCTCTTAGTCAGTGAAGAGGAGGTTAAGTCTCACCTCAAAGGGCAGACGGTGCGCTCACTGGTCTTTTGGTTCTTTGTCCAAACCCTTTTCTTGCTTTTATTTGCGCCCTTATTTTTAGCTATGGGTTATGGCTTGCCAGTCTTTCTCATCTATGTGCTTTTATTGGGAGCTGGGAAATATCTCCTCTTTCGCCAAAAAGCCAGTAAATTTTTTACAGAGACTGGGCTTGACTGGGACTATGTGATTTCCCAAGAAAGCAAGCGCAAGCAAGTCTTGCTTCGTTTCTTTGCTCTCTTTACTCAGGTCAAGGGCGTTTCAAATAGTGTCAAACGTCGCTCTTATCTGGATTTTATCCTAAAATCAGTTCAAAAAGTACCGAGCAAGATTTGGCAAAACCTCTATCTTCGTTCTTACCTGCGAAATGGAGACCTCTTTGCCCTTAGTCTACGTCTGCTCTTGCTTTCTTTGTTAGCGCAGGTCTTTATCGAGCAAGCTTGGATTGCGACGGCAGTAGTGGTTCTATTTAACTACCTCTTGCTCTTCCAGTTGCTAGCCCTTTATCACGCCTTTGATTACCAGTACTTGACCAAGCTCTTTCCACTAGAAAAAGGGGAGAAAGAAAAGGGATTGAAACAGATTTTGCTCGGTGCGGGAAGTGCAGTTCTTTTGCTGGAGCTGCTGGTCGGAGCAGTGGTTTTTCAAGAAAAAATAGCCTTGTTGGTTCTTGTAGGAGCAAGTCTCTTCCTACAATTGTTTTATTTGCCTTACCAACTAAAAAGATTGGTTGACGAATAAACCAAAAACTAGTAGAATAGTAAGGAAACTTTATACGGAGGAAAGAAATGGATTTGGGTGATAATGAGCTAACGCTGACCCCTATACCTGGGAAGAGCGGCAAAGCTTATATGGGAAGCTACCCTGATGGGAAGCGCGTCTTTGTAAAAATGAACACCTCTCCAATCCTACCTGGCCTAGCCAGAGAACAAATCGCTCCTCAATTACTATGGACTCGTCGTTTGCCAGATGGTCGTGATATGTGTGCCCAGGAATGGTTGACGGGCAAAATCTTGACACCGCACGATATGAATCGCAAGCAGATCATCAATATCTTGACACGTCTTCACCGCTCACGTCCCTTGATGAAGCAGTTGAGCCGTTTGGGATATACCATGGAGACTCCATTAGACTTGTTGCAGTCTTGGAGGCAGGAAGCACCCGAAGTCTTGAAACGACATCAGTACTTAAACTCGGTGATTGATGATTTGCGCAGGACGGTTCCAGGTTTTAGAGAAGACCATGCAACGATTGTGCATGGTGATCTTCGCCATAGTAATTGGATTGAGACAGAGAGTGGGCTTGTTTATCTAGTGGATTGGGATTCGGTTCGCCTGACGGATCGCATGTTTGATGTGGCGCATATGCTGTGTCATTATATTCCAGAGCAGCATTGGCATGATTGGCTGACTTATTACGGTTATAAGTACAATCAGACAGTTTTGGAAAAATTGTATTGGTATGGTCAGTATTCTTACTTGAGCCAGATTGCCAAATACTTTGTAAATCAAGATTTAGATAATGTAAACCGGGAGATTTATGCCTTGCGTGTCTTCCGTGACAAGTATGGAAAGAAGAGATGAGAGTTAGAAATCGTAAAGGGGCGACAGAATTACTAGAGGCTAATCCTCAGTATGTGGTCCTCAATCCCTTGGAAGCCAAAGGGAAATGGCGAGACTTGTTTGGAAATGATCATCCTATTCATGTAGAAGTTGGAAGTGGGAAAGGGGCCTTCGTATCAGGAATGGCCAAGCAAAATCCTGACATCAACTACATCGGGATTGACATCCAAAAGTCGGTATTGAGTTATGCCTTGGACAAGGTGCTTGAAGTTGGAGTTCCCAACATCAAATTGCTGTGGGTAGATGGTTCAGATCTGACTGACTACTTTGAAGACGGTGAGATTGATCGTCTCTATCTAAACTTTTCAGATCCCTGGCCTAAAAAACGCCATGAAAAACGTCGTTTGACTTACAAGAGTTTCTTGGATACCTTCAAGCGCATCTTGCCTGAGAATGGGGAAATCCATTTCAAGACGGATAACCGTGGCTTGTTTGAGTACAGTCTAGTGAGCTTTTCTCAGTATGGCATGAAGCTCAATGGGGTTTGGCTGGACTTGCATGCTAGTGATTTTGAAGGCAATGTCATGACAGAGTATGAGCAAAAATTCTCCAGCAAAGGTCAAGTGATCTACCGAGTTGAGGCAGAGTTTTAAGAAATAGCTTGAAAACCAGCCGTTTGAGTGCTTATGCTTTACATAAATTGACAAACGTGCTATACTGATAGTAAGAATATGAGAAAGAGAGGCGGGGAAATATCTTCGCCTCTTGCTTATGAGGAGGTGGACGCAATCGCAACAATCGTAGAATTAGTCAGAGAAGTTGTAGAACCTGTCATCCAAGCACCTTTTGAACTCGTGGATATCGAGTATGGAAAGATTGGCAGTGACATGATTCTCAGTATTTTTGTAGATAAACCTGAAGGAATTACCTTGAACGACACGGCAGACCTGACAGAAATCATCAGTCCTGTCCTAGATACCATCAAGCCTGATCCCTTCCCAGAACAATATTTCCTAGAAATCACCAGTCCAGGCTTGGAACGTCCTTTGAAAACCAAGGATGCAGTCGCTGGAGCAGTTGGAAAATACATCCATGTCGGGCTCTACCAAGCCATCGATAAGCAAAAAGTCTTTGAAGGAACCTTGGTATCCTTTGAAGGGGATGAGTTGACCATGGAATATATGGACAAGACACGTAAGAAAACTGTCCAAATTCCATACAGTTTAGTATCAAAAGCACGTTTAGCAGTTAAACTATAGAAAAGAAAGGATAGCTTTTGAGGATTCAAAAGTGAAGAAAACATGAGTAAAGAAATGCTAGAGGCCTTCCGCATTTTGGAAGAAGACAAGGGAATCAAAAAAGAAGACATCATCGACGCAGTAGTAGAGTCGCTTCGTTCCGCTTATCGCAGACGCTATGGTCAATCTGACAGCGTAGCTATCGACTTCAACGAAAAAACAGGTGACTTTACTGTCTATACTGTTCGTGAAGTGGTTGATGAAGTATTTGATAGCCGTTTGGAAATCAGCTTGAAAGATGCTCTTGCCATTAATTCAGCCTATGAGCTTGGTGACAAAATCAAGTTCGAGGAAGCACCAGCTGAGTTTGGTCGTGTAGCAGCCCAATCTGCTAAACAAACCATCATGGAAAAAATGCGCAAGCAAACACGTGCCATCACATATAATACTTACAAAGAACATGAACAAGAAATCATGTCAGGTACGGTAGAACGTTTTGACAACCGTTTCATTTATGTTAACCTTGGTAGCATCGAAGCTCAATTGTCCAAACAAGACCAAATCCCTGGAGAAGTCTTTGCTTCCCACGATCGTATCGAAGTCTATGTCTACAAGGTTGAAGACAATCCTCGTGGTGTCAACGTCTTTGTTAGCCGTAGCCATCCAGAAATGATCAAACGCTTGATGGAGCAAGAAATTCCAGAAGTCTACGATGGAACTGTCGAAATCATGAGCGTAGCTCGCGAAGCTGGTGACCGTACTAAGGTTGCCGTTCGTAGCCACAATCCAAACGTGGATGCTATCGGGACAATCGTTGGACGTGGTGGTGCTAACATCAAGAAGATCACCAGCAAATTCCACCCAGCTCGTTACGATGCCAAGAGCGACCGCATGATTCCTGTAGAAGAAAACATTGACGTTATTGAGTGGGTAGCGGATCCAGCTGAGTTTATCTACAATGCCATCGCACCTGCAGAGGTTGACCAAGTTATCTTTGATGAAAATGATAGCAAACGTGCCTTGGTCGTTGTACCTGATAACAAGCTTTCTCTTGCTATCGGTCGTCGTGGACAAAACGTTCGCTTGGCAGCTCACTTGACGGGTTACCGTATCGATATCAAGTCTGCAAGTGAGTTTGAAGCTATGGAAGAAGCAGGTCAAGTGGATTACGCAGCTGCGGACGAATTGACGGAAGAATAAAAGCTGCTAGAGGAGGGAAAGATGAAAACAAGAAAAATCCCTTTGCGCAAGTCTGTTGTATCCAACGAAGTGATTGATAAACGTGATTTGCTCCGCATTGTCAAGAACAAAGAAGGACAGGTCTTTATCGATCCGACAGGCAAGGCCAATGGTCGCGGCGCTTATATCAAGCTAGACAATGCAGAAGCCCTAGAGGCAAAAAAGAAGAAAGTCTTTAACCGCAGCTTTAACATGGAAGTGGAAGAAAGCTTTTATGACGAGTTGATCGCCTATGTGGATCACAAAGTGAAAAGAAGAGAGTTAGGACTTGAATAAGCAAAAGATAAGCAATCTCTTGGGACTTGCTCAACGAGCAGGCCGAATCATATCAGGTGAGGAATTGGTGGTCAAGGCTATCCAAGATCAGAAAGCCAAGCTAGTCTTTCTAGCGCATGATGCTGGTCCCAATCTGACCAAGAAGATTCAAGACAAAAGTGACTATTATCAAGTAGAAGTTATAACCGTGTTTTCAACACTGGAATTAAGCATAGCAGTCGGAAAATCGAGAAAGGTTTTGGCTGTGATCGATGCTGGATTTACAAAGAAAATGAGGTCTCTTATGGAATAGAAGAGGAGGACATGATTTGTCTAAGAAAAGATTGTACGAAATCGCAAAAGAACTTGGAAAAGAAAGTAAAGAAGTTGTAGCGCGTGCAAAAGAGTTGGGCTTGGATGTGAAAAGCCACTCATCGAGCGTGGAAGCTGCTGCTGCTGAGCAAATCGCAGCTAGCTTTAAATCTGCACCTGCTCCTAAAGCAGAAGCAAAACCTGCAGCAGCAAAAGCAAGTGTAGAAAAGAAAGCGGAAAAGCCTGCATCAGCTAAACCAGCTGCCGCAAAGGAAGAAAGTAAACCAGCTACACCTGCAGTTCCTAAGGAAGAAAAAGTAGTGGCTGCAAGACCACAAAGTCGAAATTTCAAGGCGGAGCGTGAGGCGCGTGCCAAAGAGCAGGCAGAGCGACGCAAACAAAACAAGGGCAACAACCGTGACCAACAACAAAACGGCAACCGTCAGAAAAATGACGGCCGTAATGGTGGAAAACCTGATCAAGGAAACCGCGACAATCGCCGATTTAACGACCAAGGGAAAAAACCACAAGGTCAAGGGAATCGTGGCAATGATCGCCGTCAGCAACAAGACTTCCAGCCAAAACAAGCTGGTCCACGTGTTGACTTTAAAGCCCGTGCAGCGGCTCTAAAAGCAGAGCAAAATGCAGAGTACGCACGCTCAAGCGAGGAGCGCTTCAAACAATCGCAAGCAGCCAAAGAAGCCTTGGCTCAAGCTAATAAACGCAAGGAACCAGAGGAAATCTTTGAAGAAGCTGCTAAGCTAGCTGAACAAACACAGCCAGTGGTAACAGTAGCTCCTGTAGCGAAAGAAGCGCCAGTGGATACACGTCGTAAAAAACAAGCTCGACCAGACAAAGAGCGTGACGATTACGATCACGAAGAAGATGGTCCTAGAAAACAACAAAAGAATCGAAGTAGTCAGAATCAAGTGAGAAATCAAAGAAATAGTAACTGGAATAACAACAAAAAGAATAAAAAAGGCAACAAGCAAAATAACCGCAATCAGGCACCAAAACCTGTTACAGAGCGTAAGTTCCACGAATTGCCAACAGAATTTGAGTATACAGATGGTATGACTGTTGCGGAAATCGCAAAACGTATCAAACGTGAACCAGCAGAAATCGTTAAGAAACTCTTTATGATGGGTGTGATGGCCACACAAAACCAATCCTTGGATGGGGAAACAATTGAACTCCTCATGGTGGATTATGGTATCGAAGCCAAACAAAAGGTTGAAGTGGATAATGCCGATATCGAACGATTCTTTGTCGAGGATGGCTATCTTAATGAAGATGAATTGGTTGAGCGCCCACCAGTTGTAACCATCATGGGACACGTTGACCATGGTAAGACAACACTTTTGGATACCCTTCGCAACTCTCGTGTTGCAACAGGAGAAGCAGGTGGGATTACTCAGCATATCGGTGCCTACCAAATCGTGGAAAATGGCAAGAAGATTACCTTCCTTGATACACCAGGACACGCGGCCTTTACCTCTATGCGTGCGCGTGGTGCTTCTGTTACCGATATTACTATCTTGGTTGTAGCGGCCGACGACGGGGTTATGCCTCAAACTATCGAAGCCATCAACCACTCAAAAGCGGCCAACGTTCCAATCATCGTAGCCATCAACAAGATTGATAAACCAGGTGCCAACCCAGAACGTGTTATCGGTGAATTGGCAGAGCATGGGGTTATGTCAACAGCTTGGGGTGGAGATTCTGAATTTGTTGAAATCTCAGCTAAATTCAATCAAAATATCGATGAACTCTTGGAAACGGTCCTACTTGTGGCTGAAATCCAAGAACTCAAAGCAGACCCAACAGTTCGTGCGATCGGTACTGTTATCGAAGCTCGCTTGGATAAAGGAAAAGGTGCGGTCGCAACCCTTCTTGTTCAACAAGGTACCTTGAATGTCCAAGACCCAATCGTTGTCGGAAATACCTTCGGTCGTGTCCGTGCCATGACCAATGACCTCGGTCGTCGTGTTAAGGTTGCAGGCCCATCAACGCCGGTTTCTATCACAGGTCTAAACGAAGCGCCAATGGCGGGTGACCATTTTGCTGTTTACGAAGATGAAAAATCTGCGCGTGCAGCAGGTGAAGAGCGTGCGAAGCGTGCCCTCATGAAGCAACGTCAGGCTACCCAACGTGTCAGCCTTGAAAACCTCTTTGATACGCTTAAAGCTGGTGAACTCAAATCAGTTAACGTTATCATCAAGGCCGACGTACAAGGTTCTGTTGAAGCCCTTTCTGCCTCACTTCAAAAGATCGACGTAGAAGGTGTCAAAGTGACTATCGTTCACTCGGCAGTTGGTGCTATCAACGAATCTGACGTGACCCTTGCCGAAGCTTCAAATGCCTTTATCGTTGGTTTCAACGTACGCCCTACACCACAAGCGCGTCAACAAGCCGAAGCTGACGATGTAGAAATCCGTCTCCACAGCATTATCTACAAGGTTATCGAAGAGATGGAAGAAGCCATGAAAGGGATGCTTGATCCAGAATTTGAAGAAAAAGTTATCGGTGAAGCAGTTATCCGTGAAACCTTCAAGGTATCTAAAGTGGGAACCATTGGTGGATTTATGGTTATGAGTGGTAAGGTTACCCGTGACTCTAAAGTCCGTGTTATCCGTGACGGTGTCGTTATCTATGACGGCGAACTCGCAAGCTTGAAACACTACAAAGACGACGTGAAAGAAGTTACAAACGGTCGTGAAGGTGGATTGATGATTGATGGCTACAATGATATCAAGATGGATGATGTGATTGAGGCATACGTCATGGAAGAAATTAAAAGATAATAGAGAAACGATAGCCAATTTGACTCGTCGTCAACAGCGCCTTGATGAACCTTAGTTCTATCTAAGGCTTGTTTCCTAGATTCAAATGGCTCTAGTTCCTCTATCTAATAGAAATAGCTAGGTCTGCTGGCCTAGCTTTTGGTTCAAAGTAGAGAAAGGAATATCATGGCAAATCATTTCCGTACGGATCGTGTGGGCATGGAAATCAAGCGTGAAGTCAATGAGATTTTGCAAAAGAAAGTCCGTGATCCGCGTGTCCAAGGTGTGACCATTACAGATGTTCAGATGCTGGGGGATTTGTCTGTTGCCAAGGTTTACTATACCATTTTGAGTAACCTTGCTTCGGATAATCAAAAAGCTCAAATCGGGCTTGAAAAAGCAACTGGTACGATCAAACGTGAACTTGGTCGCAATTTGAAATTGTACAAAATCCCAGATTTAACCTTCGTCAAGGATGAGTCCATTGAATATGGAAACAAAATTGACGAGATGCTACGCAATCTGGATAAAAACTAAGAAAGAGGGGCACCCCCTCTTTTTTGGTGGAGAAAACTAGGCGAAATTTAAAATGGAAAACATTCTCTATAAAATAGAATTCTGTATTTCTAAATGTTAGCTAAACAGAAAATGCTTTTTTTTTTTAGCAAATATGATATGATAAAATGCGAAAAAAGAAATAGGGAGATAGAAATGGCTGAACAAGATGTAGCTATGCAAGTATTGCAACAAGTAGTGAAGTTACCTGTTGTAAGGGTTGAACGATCAAAATTTTTAGTGGATAAGTTTTCTAAGGAATTAGATCCGAAGGATATTACAACATTATTGGAACAGGGTCCATCTAGCTTGCTATCACAGGAAACTTTAGATAGAGTTGCAAATGCTTGTATTATGGATAATGTCTTGCTGGCTAGTGGGACATCGGTTTTAGCAGGTCTACCTGGAGGACTGGCTATGGCAATTACCATACCAGCGGATGTAGCCCAGTTTTATGCATTCTCATTAAAATTAGCTCAAGAACTAGGATATATTTACGGTTATGATGACCTTTGGGCTTCGCGTGATGAGTTGAGTGAAGATGCTCAAAACACGCTCTTGCTGTATCTCGGTGTGATGCTGGGAGTAAATGGTACAGCTGCATTACTTCGAGCGGGAGGTGTTGCAGTTGCTAAGCAAGTGATGAAAACCGTTCCCCAGAAATCCTTGACAAAGACGCTTTGGTATCCGATTTTGAAAAAAGTTTTGAAAATTTTTGGAGTCAATCTGACAAAAGGAGGATTAGCCAAAGGAATGGGGAAATTTATTCCCATCCTAGGTGGTATTATTTCAGGTGGCTTAACATTTGCGACCATGAAGCCGATGGGTGAAAGCTTGCAACAGGAATTGTCCAAGCTAGTCAACTATAACGAAGAACAATATCAAGAAGACATAGAAACTATTCGAAAAGAAGCAGAAATCATCGAAGGTGATTAATATGGGATTCATTAAAATTCTAGCCAAGACTTACGGGAATTACTTTTTTACGATGCAAAGCGTCAAAGTCCTCAAGAACATGAAAAAAGACGACAATGCTCTAGTAGGTTTCGGGAAAGTACTGCTTGCTGACAAGCTGATGGATGTAGCTCAGTGGCTCGCAAAACCAGAGGACAAAGAATAACTTGAAAATGAAAGAAACTAGCAGGAACTCCACTGCTAGTTTTTTAATCTCTTCCCATATGGTATAATATAAGCAGTAAAATCATTTTAGAACATACAAGGAGGTCGTCATGGACAATATCATCGATGTGTCAATACCCGTTGCAGAAGTGGTAGACAAGCACCCAGAAGTCTTGGAAATCCTAGTGGAGCTGGGTTTTAAACCACTTGCTAATCCCTTGATGCGAAATACAGTCGGTCGCAAAGTATCGCTTAAGCAGGGTTCTAAGCTTGAAGGGACTCCTATGGACAAGATTGTCCGCACACTAGAAGCGAACGGCTATGAAGTGATTGGATTAGACTAATGGCAGATGAACGGATTCATATCCTACGGGATATTTTGTTAGAATTGCACAATGGCGCCTCTCCTGAGTCAGTTCAGGAGCGTTTTGATGCGACCTTTACAGGTGTCTCGGCAATTGAGATTTCTCTCATGGAGCACGAATTGATGAACTCAGATTCAGGAGTCACCTTTGAAGATGTCATGGAACTCTGTGATGTACATGCTAATCTTTTTAAAAATGCTGTTAAGGGTGTCGAAGTAGAGGATACCGAGCATCCTGGCCACCCCGTTCGCGTTTTCAAGGATGAAAATCTGGCTCTCCGTGCTGCCTTGATTCGCATTCGGAGATTGTTAGATACCTATGAGTCTATGGAAGACGAGGAAATGCTGGCAGAGATGCGAAAGGGTTTGGTCCGTCAAATGGGGCTTTTGGGGCAATTTGACCTCCACTATCAGCGCAAGGAAGAGCTCTTCTTTCCTATCATGGAGCGCTATGGACACGATTCACCTCCAAAAGTTATGTGGGGAGTGGATGATCAGATCAGAGAACTCTTTCAGACAGCTCTGACGACAGCCAAGTCACTACCAGAAGTGCCAATTAGCACAGTAAAAGAAGCTTTTGAAGCTTTTGCGACAGAGTTTGAAAGTATGATTTTCAAGGAAGAGTCCATCCTCCTCATGATTCTTCTTGAGTCCTTCACTCAGGATGACTGGATTCAGATTGCGGAGGAGAGCGATGCCTACGGCTATGCCATCATCCGTCCGTCAGAGAAATGGGTGCCAGAAAGACAGAGTTTCGTTGAGGAAAAGAGCTCAGAGGAGCCCGTGCAGCTAGACACAGCAGAAGGCCAAGTTCAGCAAGTTATCGATACGCCTGAAGGCCAGTTTACCATTACCTTTACCCCTAAGGAAAAGGAAGCAGAGCTGGACCGTCATAGTCAACAGGCTTTTGGCAATGGCTATCTCTCCGTCGAGCAGGCCAACCTCATCCTCAATCACCTCCCTATGGAGATTACCTTTGTCAATAAAGACGATATTTTCCAGTATTACAATGACAATACGCCAGCTGATGAGATGATTTTCAAACGGACGCCGTCCCAAGTCGGGCGCAATGTAGAACTCTGCCATCCACCCAAGTACCTAGATAAGGTGAAGGCCGTTATGAAAGGTCTTCGTGAAGGGGTCAAGGACAAGTATGAAATGTGGTTCAAGTCGGAGTCGCGAGGCAAGTTTGTCCACATCACCTATGCTGCGGTACACGATGAAAACGGAGAATTTCAAGGAGTGTTGGAGTATGTTCAGGATATTCAGCCCTACCGTGAGATTGATACGGACTATTTCCGTGGATTAGAATAAGGAGAATCAATGAGTTACGAACAGGAATTTATGAAGGAATTTGAAGCTTGGGTCAATACCCAGGTCATGATCAACGACATGGCGTACAAGGAAAGTCAAAAAGTCTACGAGGAAGACCAAGACGAGCGTGCCAAAGATGCCATGATTCGCTACGAAAGCCGCTTGGATGCTTATCAGTTCTTGCTTGGAAAGTTTGAAAATTTCAAGTCGGGCAAGGGATTTCATGATTTGCCAGAAGGATTGTTTGGCGAGCGAAATTATTAAAATAGTGATACTTTCTTGATTTTTTATCGAAATCTTGATAGAATATCTTTATTAAATCCTTGTCAGATCAGGGATTTTTTATTGAAAGGATTTTATCATGTCAAAGAAACTCCAACGTAAAAAACAATTGCGAAATAGCCTTCGTCGCTCAGGTGCATTTTCAAGTACGGTGACCAAGGTTGTCGAAGAGACCAAGAAAGTCGTGAAACACGCAGAAAAATCTGCCAGCGAAGCAGGAAAAGTTGTCTCTAAAAAAGTGGAACAAGCAGTAGAAGCGACTAAAGAGCAAGCTCAAAAAGTAGCCAATTCAGTAGAAGATTTCGCAGCTACTTTGGGTGGCCTCTCAGTAGATCGTGCTAAGACTTTCTATGATGAGGGGATCAAGTCGGCTGCTGACTTTAAAAACTGGACTGAAAAAGAACTCCTTGCCTTGAAAGGAATCGGCCCAGCTACCATTAAGAAATTAAAAGAGCACGGAATCAGCTTCAAGTAATCTTTCTTGCCCCTTGCATTTCCGAGAAAAACTTGCTACAATAGAGCCATTAGAGGTGTTTTGAATTCCACATTTTACAGAAAGTGGCGGTGCTGAGAAGTCCACAAATGTGTCAAAACTGGTTGCTGATGGATGAAAAATTGAAATAAAAATGTCTTTTTGTTTTAAAGACTAGAGTTGCGGGCTCTGCCCGAAATTGGGTGGTACCGCGGATAAGCACATTCGTCCCTGTCATGTAGATGGCAGGGGCGTTTTTTTGTAGAAAGCGAGGGAGAAGGATGACAAGAGTAGAGTTGCCAGAACGAATCGAAACAGAACGTCTTCTTTTACGAGTCCGAACAGTGGATGATGCAGTGGATATCCATGCCTACGCCAGTCTCCCAGAGGTCGCCTATCCAGCAGCATTTCACCCCGTCAAGACCTTGGAAGATGAGATTTATTATCTAGAGCATATCCTTCCAGAGCGTAATGAAAAGAACAATCTCCCAACGGGCTATGGAATTGTTCTCAAAGGGACTGATAAAGTCATCGGTTCTGTTGATTTCAACCATCGGCACGAAGACGATGTCTTAGAAATCGGCTATACCTTGCACCCAGACTTTTGGGGACGAGGCTATGTACCAGAAGCAGCGCGTGCCTTGATTGACCTAGGTTTTAAAGATTTAGGCCTTCACAAGATTGAACTGGTCTGCTTTGGCTACAATGTCCAAAGTCAACGAGTCGCAGAGAAGCTTGGATTCACCCTCGAAGCTCGCATAAGGGATCGCAAAGATGCCCAGGGCAACCGCTGTGATGATTTGAGATATGGCTTGCTGAGGAGTGAGTGGGAGGAGAAGAAATGAAAAAATTTTCTTATATCCTAGCATTGTTACCAATGCTATTAATATTTTCTTTATTATTAGTTGCTCCAGTGATTTTTTTATTATCTTTTATTCCTAGCAATAAATTTCCTATCTCCCCTATTTGGATAATAGAATGCTTTATAGTAGTCTTATTATTAGTATATGGAATTATATTAAACAAATCTTCAATAAATTCAGAAGTTAAATTATTTTATTGGTCTGTAAAAGCTAAGCTGCTTTATTGGATTGCATCTATATTTTTGATAATCGTAACTATTGTATCGATTCTATGTTTCAAAAACTTACTTATTATTTTTTGCCAGATATTCTTGCCTATAATATATATATTGCATTTTGAATATAAGTTTTCTAGGTTCAAAACTTATATTCAAAAAAGTAGTGGTACTCTTTATATTTTTAATGTATTTGATGCTATTTTTATTACAATATATTTGATTTTGAAATGCATTATTCAAACTTATTTAGAAAATATAGAAAATTTTCTAAATAAGTTAAATGCTCCTCAGGATGTTGTCGAGCCTATTGTTACCGTCTTATTATTAATAACACTATTTATTCTTATTCCCTTTTTAAGAGGCTATTTAGCTGTTAAGAAATATAAAAAACAAAATAATATATCTATTCCATCTGAAAATGTATTTTGGAATGTAAATATCAAAACATACGTAATATCTCTAGTATCTATTTGTCTATATACTTCAACTTTGTTAGAAGATGGGAAATATGCACTTAGTACCGTTTTAATTACTTGTTTGATATTTATGTCTTTTACCGTATTTTTCTGGGCTTATATCTTTGAAGATATTGACAGAGGCGGTGAAAACAAAGAGATAGTGAAATCAAATTGGTTAGTTTTCGGTTTGATATTGATTTTTTTGGTTCTTTTAAGTTTAATAGAAAGTGAATTAATAGGTATTTTAACGTGGTTTTTACCAGTTTTAATCCCTAATATAATTGGAGATATTAATAAATATAGTAATCCAGAAAAAAAGCAAACTAGTAAGATGCAGAAGCATCTATATTATTTGACGTTAGTAAGCTTTAATCTATTATTTTCGTATAATATTTTATCCATTTTGTCATCTAAGTATAAAATAAAAGATACTCTTATTGACATTTTTTTAAAGATATTCAATATAAAGTTAACTATAATAAGCAATTTATTAACTACTATTTTTTTATTATCTATTTCAATAATAATAGCCCTGTTAGCAAGTAAATTAATTATTAAGTATCTGGAAAAACATTATTTAACCTCATCGAATAACTATTTTGAGTAATAAATATACAAAGGAGAACACACATGTCTAAAGAACTTTCACCTAAATACAATCCAGCCGAGGTTGAGGCTGGTCGTTACCAAAAATGGCTTGATGCCGATGTTTTCAAGCCTTCAGGCGATCAAAAGGCTAAGCCTTATTCAATCGTTATTCCACCACCAAACGTGACTGGGAAACTCCACCTTGGTCACGCTTGGGATACGACTTTGCAGGATATTATCATCCGTCAAAAACGCATGCAAGGCTTTGACACGCTTTGGCTTCCAGGGATGGACCATGCGGGGATTGCGACTCAAGCTAAGGTTGAGGAGCGCTTGCGTGGTGAGGGCATTAGTCGTTATGACCTAGGGCGTGAAAAATTCCTAGAGAAAGTCTGGGAATGGAAAGACGAATATGCCACCACCATCAAGGAACAATGGGGCAAGATGGGACTCTCTGTAGACTACTCTCGTGAACGGTTCACTCTTGACGAAGGTTTGTCAAAAGCTGTTCGCAAGGTCTTTGTAGATCTATACAAGAAAGGCTGGATCTACCGTGGTGAGTTTATCATCAACTGGGACCCAGCAGCTCGCACAGCCCTTTCTGATATCGAGGTTATCCACAAGGACGTCGAAGGTGCCTTCTACCACATGAACTACATGCTAGAAGACGGTTCACGTGCCCTTGAAGTTGCGACCACTCGTCCTGAGACCATGTTTGGGGACGTTGCCGTTGCGGTCAATCCAGAAGACCTACGCTACAAGGACTTGATTGGTAAAAATGTTATCCTTCCAATCGCTAATAAATTGATTCCAATCGTTGGAGACGAGCATGCAGATCCTGAGTTTGGTACTGGTGTCGTGAAAATCACGCCTGCTCACGATCCAAACGATTTCTTGGTTGGTCAACGCCACAACTTGCCACAAGTCAACGTTATGAATGACGACGGAACCATGAACGATTTGGCCTTTGAATTTGCTGGCATGGACCGTTTCGAAGCTCGTAAGGCAGTCGTTGCTAAGTTGGAAGAAATCGGTGCCCTCGTCAAAATCGAAAAACGTGTCCACAGTGTTGGTCACTCAGAGCGTACAGGTGTAGTGGTTGAGCCACGCTTGTCTACGCAATGGTTCGTTAAGATGGACCAATTGGCGAAAAATGCTATTGCCAACCAAGACACAGAAGATAAGGTAGAATTCTACCCACCTCGTTTCAACGATACCTTCCTCCAATGGATGGAAAATGTCCACGACTGGGTAATCTCACGTCAGCTCTGGTGGGGGCACCAAATCCCTGCTTGGTACAATGCTGAGGGTGAAATGTATGTCGGCGAAGAAGCTCCAGAAGGTGAAGGTTGGACTCAGGACGAAGACGTCTTGGATACTTGGTTCAGTTCAGCCCTTTGGCCATTCTCAACCATGGGCTGGCCTGATGTCGACTCAGAAGACTTCAAACGTTACTTCCCAACTTCAACCTTGGTAACAGGTTACGACATCATCTTTTTCTGGGTGTCTCGTATGATCTTCCAATCATTAGAATTCACTGGTCGTCAGCCATTCCAGAACGTCCTTATTCACGGTCTCATTCGTGACGAGCAAGGACGCAAGATGTCTAAGTCTCTCGGAAACGGGATTGACCCGATGGATGTTATCGAGAAATACGGTGCCGATGCCCTTCGTTGGTTCCTTTCAAACGGTTCTGCGCCAGGTCAAGACGTGCGCTTCTCTTATGAGAAAATGGATGCTTCATGGAACTTCATTAACAAGATTTGGAACATCTCACGCTACATCCTCATGAATAATGAAGGATTGACCCTTGAGCAAGCAACTGCCAATGTGGAAAAAGTTGTTAACAAGGAAGCTGGAAATGTCACAGACCGCTGGATTCTCCACAACCTCAATGAAACCATCGGCAAAGTCACTGAAAACTTTGACAAGTTTGAGTTTGGTGTGGCTGGACACATCCTCTACAACTTCATCTGGGATGAATTTGCGGACTGGTATGTTGAGTTGACCAAGGAAGTCCTTTATAGCGATAATGAAGAAGAGAAAGTCATCACACGTTCTGTTCTCCTATACACTTTGGACAAGATCCTTCGTCTCCTTCACCCAATCATGCCATTCGTGACAGAGGAAATCTTTGGACAAATCTCAGAAGGATCTATCGTCACAGCGGAATACCCAACTGTTAACCCAGCCTTTGAAGACCTTGCTGCCCACACTGGTGTAGAAAGTCTCAAAGACTTGATCCGTGCCGTACGTAATGCGCGTGCCGAAGTAAACGTTGCACCAAGCAAGCCTATCACCATCCTTGTGAAGACTAGCGATAGCGACTTGGAAGCCTTCTTTAACAGCAATGTCAACTATATCAAACGCTTCACAAATCCAGAACACTTGGAAATCGCATCAACCATCCCTGCACCTGAACTCGCTATGTCAAGCGTCATCACAGGAGCAGAAATCTACTTGCCACTCGCAGACCTCCTCAATGTCGAAGAAGAACTAGCTCGTCTCGATAAGGAACTAGCTAAATGGCAAAAAGAACTGGATATGGTTGGCAAGAAACTCTCTAACGAACGCTTCGTAGCCAATGCCAAACCAGAAGTCGTCCAAAAAGAACGCGACAAACAAGCCGACTACCAAGCGAAATACGACGCGACCGTAGCACGTATTGATGAGATGAAGAAGTTGGTGAAATAAAGAAATATAAAGCTAAGCAGATTCTGATAAATTAAGCTAATATCAGAACTGCTTTTTTTGTATTATTTTGATATAATCAAAGTGTTATATATTAAAATAGCATAATAAACGAGGTATTAAAAATGAGATTTTATGCAGATGTCTTGGCCATTCATAAATTTAGAAAATTTGAGGATTTGGAAGCAGAAAAAGCTATCCAACTAGGTAGAAAAATAACTGTTTTTGCAGGGCAAAATGGTGTTGGCAAATCTAATGTCTTATCACTAATTGCTTCGACATTTGGCATAACACATAGAAGATATACGGGAGGAAATTTCCATCCGGAATTTTCCGATTTTTTTACAATTCCTGAGGAGGAAGAATATGATGACTATGCATCTTATTTGAAAGTAGTCAATACAGAAAATGAATCATTTATTCAAAAAAGGCACTCTTATAAAGATGATACAAAAGAAGAACGTGGAATTAGGTTAATACCTAGAGCTACAAATTATTTCACTCCAGACCAAAAATTAAGTAAAGTAAAAAAAGAAACAAAAGATATTTTTAATATCGGGGGGGATCAAAGGATCCCGCTACCATCTATTTTTATTAGTTTATCGAGGCTTTTCCCTATAGGTGAAACATTAGTAAGTAAAAAAAATGTCCGGAGTAATAATATAATTATAACTTCTGATGCATACGAGATGTATAAAAAGTGGTATAATGAAATATTGCCAGACTCTATATCAGAAAAAGAAGTAATCAATATCACAAAAGATATTGATAGAAATCGAACAATAATACATATGCCTTTAAACAAGACTTTACCAGAAACTCAGTCTGTTGGGCAAGATAATATTGGATATATTGTTTCAGCGTTAGTAGACTTTTATCTACACAAAAAAAGAACAGAAAATTATAACGGAGGAATTTTATGTATTGATGAAATAGACGCCTCTCTGCATCCTAATGCTCAATTGAGACTTTTTGATTTACTGGATAGGTTAAGCGAGGAATTAGAATTACAGATTTTTGTCACCACTCATTCCTTGACAATTTTAAAGAAAATTATTAAAAAACAAAATCGTTCATCTGAAGATTATCGCCTTATATATTTTGTGGACCCAGAACTTCCGAGATTAAGCTCAATTGAATATTATGCTGATATCAAATCGGATATGTTTGATAAAATGACACCTTATCGTCCATATGTAAAAATATACTGTGAAGACGATATGACGGAATTCCTTTTTAATGAATTGATTGAAGCATATAGAAGATTGTATCCAGATACTAAATCTGATATTTATAAAATTATCCCTATTCATTTAGGATGTAAGCAATTGTTAAAATTACCAGAATATGATTCACATTTTAAGGATGTGTTAATTATAGTTGACGGAGATACAAAGACAAACTCTAAAAATTTATTATATCCGTATATAACTGGAAATAAAAAGCTGATAAAGGGAGTTAAGACTAATGAATTCCCCCAAAATGTCATTGCCCTTCCATCATTTTTGGCTCCTGAATCATTCATATACTATGTAGTTAAAATGATTGTTGATAATGAAAATTATAATAAGTTTTGGAAAGATTTGGAAGATAGAGAGGAATCGCGGTTATATACAAAAGGTAGAATAAATGAAATTTTAAATCAAATTAATATTAAGGATGATACAAAAAATGATGATATAAAATCATTAGAACGATTACAAGAATTACAAAAGTTTATTACAGATACACAGTTATTCAATTATCTAATGGAAGAGAATATAATTGATGAGTTGAGTGATTTTTGTCTAAAAGTCTATTCCCAAATTAATATTTTACTTCAAAGAGAAAAATCAAAAAATTATTAACTATATCACTCCATGAAGAAAGGATTAAAATGGCTCAAAGTATAGTCACACCGTTACGTTATCCTGGCGGAAAAACAAAATTATATCTTTTGGTTAAAGAACTAATAAAAGTAAATAATTGCAAAACATACATTGAACCATATGCTGGTGGTGCTGGAGTTGCATTAAAGTTACTATTCAATAATGATATTCAAAAAATTATGATTAATGATTTTGATAAAGCTATTTATTCTTTTTGGTATTCAGTACTAAATTATACTGATGAATTGGTTAAGAAAATCGAAGAAACTCCGATAACGATGGAAGAATGGTACATTCAAAAAAATATATATGAAAATAAATCAAATTCGAACTCTATTTTAGAATTAGGATTTGCAACATTATTTTTAAACAGAACAAATAGATCTGGAATTTTAAAAGCAGGGGTTATTGGAGGAAAATCACAAGAAGGGAATTATAAACTGGATTGTAGATTTAATAAAGTAGAATTAATCAGAAAAATTAAAAAAATTGCGAATCTAAAATCAAGAATTAAATTATACAATCTTGATGCTGAAGTTTTTATCAAAAGAAATATAAGTAAAACGAAAGATTCATTTACATTTTTTGATCCACCGTACTATAAAAAAGGACCAGGATTATATACAAATTTTTATAATCATGAGAATCATTTATCACTTTCTAAAACAATAAAAAATAGTATGAAAGATAAGAAGTGGATTTTAACATATGATCTTTCAGACGAGATATTTGGAATGTATCAAGATTACTCAAATAAAATGTATTATCTTAATTATTCAGTTGCGAGACCTGGTAAAGGAATTGAATACATTTTTTATTCAGATCATTTAAAAAAAATAAATGATGAGAATTATTTAAATCTAGTAATAGAATAGTTATATTTTGGAAAGCAGGTTACTACATTACAAATTCTTTCAGTTCAAACCGCTCTGAGAAGTACGATATTGTAGCTTAATTTTCATATATAACTGCAACGAATTCATCTGGATTGACACCGAAAACACACCTCACGACACCATCGGCTGGGTGGCAAAGAAATAAAAAGTCCTGTCACTTTCTCCCATTTAACCTTTGACTATTCCGCAAAATTATCGTACAATAAAGAGTACATGATAAAATGAGGTCAGAGTCTATTCGCTCTGGCGATAGTAGTAAAAATGAGGAGAAACGCTTTGGAATTAGAAGTATTTGCTGGGCAAGAAAAAAGTGAACTATCTATGATTGAGGTGGCGCGTGCTATCTTGGAACTTCGTGGTCGCGATCATGAGATGCATTTTAGCGATCTTGTAAACGAAATTCAAAACTACCTTGGAACATCAAACAGCGATATCCGCGAAGCTTTGCCTTTGTTCTACACAGAGTTGAACTTTGACGGTAGCTTCATCTCACTTGGAGACAACAAATGGGGGCTTCGTTCATGGTATGGTGTAGACGAAATTGACGAAGAAATCATCGCTCTTGAAGAAAGTGACGACGATGAAGTAGCACCAAAAGCTAAGAAAAAACGCGTCAACGCCTTTATGGATGGTGATTCAGATGCCATTGACTACAATGCAGATGATCCAGAAGACGAAGATGCATACGAAGCAGACCCAGCTCTTTCATATGATGATGAAAATCCAGATGATGAGAAAAATGAAGTGGAAGCCTACGATGCAGAAATCAACGAAATCGCCCCTGATGACTTGGGTGAAGATGTAGAACTCAACGAAGAAGACGACGAGTTTTCAGATGATGACGCTGAAACAAGTGAAGAAGAGTAAAAGACTTAACAGAGGAGATCGCCTGATCTCCTTTTTTGTTCCTTGAGCAGGTCATCCGTTTGGATGCGGATCTTTAGTTGGTTTTCTGAAAACAATCTCCTTTTTTCATGTTTTACCAATTCTGGTTGACAAATGTTCTGCTTTGAGGTATCATATTGTTCGGGCACCTCTTTTAGAGGTCGGGGCTCCCTAGTTACTAGGGAGCTATTTTTGTTTTTTCAGGAAGTTTTCTTGAAAAGTCGTTATTCATAAGGGTCTTGTTTTCGATTTCCCCTCGTAGTTAACAAGGCCTTGAGTATTTTAGAAAGAGGAATCTATGTCTACGAAATATATTTTTGTAACTGGTGGTGTGGTGTCGTCTATTGGGAAAGGGATTGTCGCAGCAAGTCTAGGCCGTCTCTTGAAAAATCGTGGTCTAAAAGTGACTATTCAGAAGTTTGACCCTTATATCAATATCGATCCGGGAACCATGAGTCCTTACCAGCACGGGGAAGTTTTTGTGACAGATGATGGAGCTGAGACAGATTTGGACTTGGGTCACTATGAGCGTTTCATCGATATCAATCTCAACAAATATTCCAACGTGACAACTGGTAAAATCTACAGTGAAGTTCTTCGTAAGGAACGCCGTGGCGAGTACCTTGGCGCAACTGTTCAAGTCATTCCTCATATCACAGATGCTTTGAAAGAAAAAATCAAGCGTGCTGCTGTAACGACTGATTCGGATGTCATTATCACAGAGGTTGGTGGAACCGTTGGGGATATCGAGTCCTTGCCATTTCTAGAGACCCTTCGTCAGATGAAGGCAGATGTGGGTGCAGATAATGTCATGTATATCCACACAACCTTGCTTCCTTATCTAAAGGCTGCTGGTGAGATGAAGACCAAGCCAACTCAACATTCTGTAAAAGAATTGCGTGGTTTGGGGATCCAGCCAAATATGTTGGTTATTCGTACAGAAAAACCAGCTGGTCAAGGAATTAAAAACAAACTAGCTCAGTTCTGTGACGTAGCACCAGAAGCCGTTATCGAGTCTTTGGATGTCGAACACCTTTACCAAATTCCACTGAATTTGCAGGCACAAGGTATGGACCAAATTGTTTGTGACTATTTGAAACTAGATGCACCAGCAGCGGATATGACGGAGTGGTCAGCCATGGTGGATAAGGTCATGAACCTGAAAAAACAAGTTAAGATTTCCCTCGTTGGTAAGTATGTGGAGTTGCAAGATGCCTACATCTCAGTGGTCGAAGCCTTGAGACACTCTGGGTATGCCAACGACGCAGAAGTGAAGATTAATTGGATCAATGCCAATGATGTGACGGCAGAGAATGTGGCAGAGCTCTTGTCTGGTGCGGACGGAATCATCGTACCAGGAGGTTTTGGCCAACGTGGTACGGAAGGGAAAATTCAAGCCATCCGTTATGCGCGTGAGAATGATGTTCCAATGTTGGGAGTCTGCTTGGGAATGCAGTTGACTTGTATCGAGTTTGCTCGTCACGTTTTGGGCCTTGAAGGTGCCAATTCTGCAGAACTTGCACCAGATACAAAATACCCTATCATTGATATCATGCGTGACCAGGTTGATGTTGAGGATATGGGGGGAACCCTTCGTTTGGGACTTTATCCATCTAAGTTAAAACGTGGCTCTAAGGCAGCGGCTGCTTATCACAATCAAGAAGTAGTGCAACGCCGTCACCGTCACCGTTATGAGTTTAACAATGCCTTTCGTGAACAGTTTGAGGCAGCAGGTTTTGTCTTTTCAGGAGTTTCTCCAGACAATCGTTTGGTAGAAATCGTGGAAATTCCTGAAAATAAATTCTTTGTGGCTTGTCAGTATCACCCTGAACTTTCCAGCCGTCCAAACCGTCCAGAAGAACTCTACACAGCCTTTGTCACCGCAGCTGTTGAAAATAGTAACTAGTTATCTTCTAATCTCTGAGAGCAATCTCAGAGATTTTTTAATCCATTCAGGAAATTCTTGTTAACTCAGGCGCTTGGCAATAAGAATTAGACTCACTGAAGGAAGAGATTTTCCTTGCTCGTATACGGCTTCCTCATTTGTCCTGAAGTGTTTTTTGTGTTACAATGAATGTTATGAAAGCTAAGAAATTATGGATGACTGGCTTGACTGTGGCTGGTCTAAGTGCCCTTGCTTTAGGGGCTAAAAAAGTAGCAGATAACCACAAACTGATGAAGACTCAAGAAGAGTTGACCGCTACCGTGCGCGAACTTTTCTCAGATATGGGTGAGATTGCGACTCTCTATGTTCAATTCTACGAAAGTAGTCTAGAGCGACTCGTCGGAGGAGTCATTTTCGAGGATGGTCGTCACTATACCTTTGTCTATGAAAATGAAGATCTGGTCTATGAGGAGGAAGTCTTATGATAACTCCTAGTAGTATAGAAGAACTCGCAGGTTTTGTCGAGCAAGATGGCAAGAAGGTTTTCCTTTTTGTGGCGGACTGGTGTGGTGATTGTCGTTATATCTATCCATCCTTGCCAGAGATTGAGGAGACCAATCTAGAGTTCACCTTTATTCGAGTGGACCGTGACCAGTATCTGGATCTGGCCAAACTCTGGGATGTTTACGGGATTCCCAGCCTTGTTGTGCTAGAAAAGGACAAGGAAATCGGTCGTTTTGTCAATCGTGACCGTAAAAGCAAGGAAGAAATTAACGACTTTTTAGCAGGACTGAAATAGGAGAAAATGGAAAGAATGATTTTTACATATAACAAAGAACATGTTGGCGATGTCCTTATGATCATCGCGAAAAACAGCGGAGATGCCAAGTTGGACGTGGAGCGCAAAGGCAAGGTAGCCCGTGTTTTCCTCAAAGAAAATGGAGAAACAGTAGCTTGGAATATTTTCGAAGTTTCAAGTTTGTTTGAAATTGCAGAGCGTGGTCAAGTCTTTTTGACAGATGAGCAAGTAGAACGTTTGAACCAAGAATTGCAGGCGGAAGGATTTACAGAAGAAATTGTCAATGACAAGGAACCTAAGTTCGTCGTCGGTGAAATTGTCGAGATGGTAGCCCATCCTGATAGTGACCACCTCAACATCTGCCAAGTCTCAGTCGCAAGTGATAAGACAGTGCAAATCGTTGCAGGAGCACCTAATGCGCGTGTTGGGTTGAAAACCATTGTGGCTCTCCCTGGAGCGATGATGCCAAAAGGAAATCTTATTTTCCCAGGTGAACTTTGTGGTGAAAAGAGTTTTGGGATGATGTGTAGTCCTCGTGAATTGCATCTGCCAAATGCTCCGCAAAAACGTGGTGTTATTGAATTATCAGAAGACCAAGTTGTTGGAACGCCATTTGACCCAGCCAAACACTGGACTGCCTAGGAAATTGTCAGTGTTTGATAGATCAGATAGAGGGGGATAAGATGGCAAAAAATGTAGTGATTACAGGGGCGACATCTGGAATCGGTGAAGCGACTGCGCGTGCTTATCTGGAGCAGGGGGAGAATGTCGTTCTAACAGGGCGACGGACAGACAGACTAGAGACCCTCAAGTCAGAGTTTGCAGAAACTTTTCCAAATCAAACAGTTTGGACCTTTCCACTGGACGTCACGGATATGACCATGGTCAAGACTGTCTGCTCCGATATTTTGGAAATGATAGGGCAGATTGATATTTTGGTCAATAATGCTGGACTAGCTCTTGGCTTGGCTCCCTATCAAGACTATGAAGAATTGGATATGCTGACCATGTTGGATACCAATGTTAAGGGTTTGATGGCAGTTACTCGCTGTTTCTTGCCAGCAATGGTAAAAGCCAATCAGGGTCATATTATCAATATGGGATCGACCGCAGGAATTTATGCCTATGCGGGAGCCGCTGTTTACTCAGCCACCAAGGCTGCTGTCAAGACTTTTTCAGATGGACTGAGAATCGATACCATTGCAACGGATATCAAGGTAACTACTATTCAGCCAGGAATTGTCGAAACAGATTTCTCTACAATTCGTTTCCACGGTGACAAAGAGCGTGCTGCGACGGTCTATCAGGGAATAGAAGCCCTGCAAGCACAAGACATCGCAGACACTGTGGTTTATGTGACCAGTCAACCGCGTCGTGTGCAGATTACAGATATGACCATTATGGCCAATCAACAGGCGACAGGTTTCATGGTTCATAAAAAGTAAAAAATTTCTTCGAAAAGTTACAAATTACTGTAACTTTTTTTGATTTCCTACGAATAGATAAGTAGGAGGAAGAAAATATGTATAATAAAGTTATCATGATTGGACGTTTAACGTCTACACCAGAATTGCACAAAACCAACAATGACAAGTCAGTAGCGCGTGCAACTATCGCTGTGAACCGTCGTTACAAAGACCAAAATGGGGAACGCGAAGCCGACTTTGTCAATCTGGTTCTTTGGGGGAAATTGGCAGAAACCTTGGCAAGCTACGCAACTAAAGGTAGTCTTATCTCTGTGGATGGAGAACTTCGTACCCGTCGCTTTGAGAAAAATGGCCAGATGAACTATGTGACTGAAGTCCTTGCCACAGGATTCCAACTTTTGGAAAGCCGCGCCCAACGTGCTATGCGTGAAAATAATGCAGGACAGGATTTGGCAGATTTGGTCTTGGAAGAGGAAGAATTGCCATTTTAATACTAAATGAAAAGTCTGAGTTGGTCTCAGGCTTTTTATCTTGCCAAAGTCAGACTTTTTTCTTGACTATTTCTGACCAAGTGATACAATAGAAATATGAATTAGCACTCGAGTGTAAAGAGTGCTAATAATATCTATTTCATCATGGAGGAAAACAGATGTTGAAACCATTAGGAGACCGTGTAGTCTTGAAAATCGAAGAAAAAGAACAAACTGTTGGAGGCTTTGTCCTTGCAGGCTCAGCCCAAGAAAAAACAAAAACAGCCCGAGTTGTAGCTACTGGGGAAGGTGTTCGTACCTTGAATGGTGACTTGGTTGCTCCAAGCGTCAAGCCTGGAGACCGTGTCTTAGTTGAAGCCCATGCAGGTATTGATGTCAAAGATGGCGATGAAAAGTACATCATCGTTGGCGAAGCTAACATCTTGGCAATCGTGGAAGAATAATAGGAGGAAATAAGTATGTCAAAAGAAATTAAATTTTCATCTGATGCTCGTTCAGCTATGGTTCGTGGTGTCGATATCCTTGCAGACACTGTTAAAGTAACATTGGGACCAAAAGGTCGTAATGTCGTTCTTGAAAAATCATTTGGCTCACCATTGATTACCAATGACGGTGTGACCATTGCCAAAGAAATCGAGTTGGAAGACCATTTTGAAAACATGGGTGCCAAATTGGTATCAGAAGTAGCTTCAAAAACCAATGATATCGCAGGTGACGGAACGACAACTGCAACTGTTTTGACCCAAGCAATCGTCCGCGAAGGAATCAAAAACGTCACTGCAGGTGCCAACCCAATCGGTATCCGTCGTGGGATTGAAGCAGCAGTTGCCGCTGCTGTAGAAGCCTTGAAAAACAATGCCATCCCTGTTGCCAATAAAGAAGCTATTGCTCAGGTTGCAGCTGTATCTTCTCGTTCTGAGAAAGTCGGCGAGTACATTTCTGAAGCTATGGAAAAAGTTGGTAAAGATGGAGTCATCACCATTGAAGAGTCACGTGGTATGGAAACAGAGCTTGAAGTCGTGGAAGGAATGCAGTTTGACCGCGGTTACCTATCACAGTACATGGTGACAGATAGCGAAAAAATGGTGGCTGATCTTGAAAATCCATACATTTTGATTACCGACAAGAAGATTTCAAATATCCAAGAAATCTTACCACTCCTAGAAAGTATTCTCCAAAGCAATCGTCCGCTCTTGATTATTGCGGATGATGTAGATGGCGAAGCTCTTCCGACTCTTGTATTGAACAAGATTCGTGGAACATTCAATGTCGTAGCTGTCAAGGCACCTGGCTTCGGTGACCGTCGCAAAGCGATGCTTGAAGATATCGCTATCTTGACTGGCGGAACAGTCATCACAGAAGATCTTGGCCTTGAGTTGAAAGATGCGACAATTGAAGCGCTTGGTCAAGCAGCGAGAGTAACTGTGGACAAAGACAGCACGGTTATCGTAGAAGGTGCCGGAAATCCTGAAGCTATTTCTCACCGTGTTGCGGTTATCAAGTCTCAAATCGAAACTACAACTTCTGAATTTGACCGTGAAAAATTGCAAGAACGCTTGGCAAAATTGTCAGGTGGTGTCGCAGTCATCAAGGTCGGAGCTGCAACTGAAACTGAGTTGAAAGAAATGAAACTCCGCATTGAAGATGCCCTCAACGCTACTCGTGCAGCCGTGGAAGAAGGAATCGTTGCTGGTGGTGGAACTGCTCTTGCCAATGTCATTCCAGCAGTGGCTGATTTGGAATTGACAGGAGATGAAGCAACAGGACGCAATATTGTTCTCCGTGCCTTGGAAGAACCTGTTCGTCAAATTGCCCACAATGCAGGATTTGAAGGATCTATCGTTATCGATCGTTTGAAAAATGCTGAAGTTGGTACAGGCTTCAACGCAGCAACTGGTGAGTGGGTCAACATGATTGAAGAGGGAATCATCGACCCAGTTAAAGTGAGCCGTTCAGCTCTACAAAATGCAGCCTCTGTAGCCAGCTTGATCTTGACAACAGAAGCAGTCGTAGCCAATAAACCAGAACCAGTAGCCCCAGCTCCAGCAATGGATCCAAGCATGATGGGCGGGATGATGTAAAAGTAACTTATAAAAAACACAAAAGGAGGGAATGCATATCCCTTCTTTTTATGATAATCCCTTCTAAATTGGATTGAGCTCTCCTAACTTATATGATAAAATAAGACTAGAAAAAGGAGAAGAACATGATTGATGTAGAAGAAATTCTGAGCAAGATGAATCCCAATCAGAAGATTAATTATGACCGTGTTATGCAGAAAATGGTTCAGGTTTGGGAAAAAAATGAGCAACGCCCAACTATTCTCATGCATGTTTGCTGTGCTCCTTGTAGTACCTACACCCTCGAGTACCTGACCAAATACGCTGATGTGACCATCTATTTTGCCAATTCCAATATCCATCCCAAGGCAGAATACCACAAGCGAGCTTACGTCACCAAGAAATTTGTCAGTGATTTCAATGAGCGGACAGGAAATACGGTTCAGTATTTAGAAGCCCCATATGAACCCAATGAATACCGGAAGTTAGTCAGAGGACTGGAAGAAGAACCAGAAGGTGGCGACCGTTGCAAGGTTTGTTTTGACTACCGTTTGGACAAAACAGCACAGGTAGCTATGGACTTGGGCTTTGACTACTTTGGTTCAGCTTTGACCATCAGTCCTCATAAGAATTCTCAAACCATCAACAGCATCGGAATTGATGTGCAAAAGATTTATACCACCCACTATCTCCCAAGTGATTTCAAGAAAAATCAAGGCTACAAGCGTTCGGTGGAGATGTGTGAGGAGTATGATATTTATCGTCAATGTTATTGTGGATGCGTCTATGCAGCTCAAGCCCAGAATATTGACCTAGTTCAGGTTAAGAAGGATGCCACGGCTTTCTTGTTGGATAAGGATGTTGAAAAAGACTATTCCCACATCAAGTTTACTGTTACTAAATTAGATATATAGAAATCAACCCAGCTGAAAAGCTGGGTTTTTCAAATAAAAAACCAGGGCTTTCACCCCAGTTCGACAACTTTACCGATTCTTTAGTTCTATGTAGCGTTTGTACCAAATGTTGACATAGGCCTCTGAGAAAGGACCGCGTCCATTGTTGATCCAATCAACAAGGATTTTCACATGCTCTTTCAAAATATAGTCTAAATCATCAGAATACTTCATTTTGCGTTTATGGCGCTCATACTCTTCAACGTCCAAGAGACGCTTTTCACCATCAGTGAAGACCTTGACATCCAAATCATAATCAATGTATTTCAGGGCTTCCTCATCTAGATAGTAAGGACTCGCCATATTGCAATAGTAGGAAATCCCATTATCACGAATCATAGCAATGATATTAAACCAATATTTTTTGTGAAAGTAAACAATAGCCGGTTCTCGAGTTACCCAACGACGACCGTCACTTTCGGTAACAAGTGTGTGGTCGTTGACGCCAATAATAGCGTTCTCTGTTGTTTTTAGTACCATGGTGTCCCGCCAAGTACGGTGGAGACTCCCATCATGCTTATAACTTTGAATTGTAATAAAGTCGCCTTCTTTTGGAAGTTTCATAACTAACCAACTTTCTACAATTTATAAGTTTATCGTTTACTATTATATCATAAATTGGTCTAATTTTTTTGAATTTTACATGAAAATGTTAAAGATATTCTCTGAGAGCGCTCGCTATATCCGAAAAATCATAGCCCTTTCTAGCCAAAACTTGAGTCAATCGTTGCTTTAGTTCGTAACCTTCATATTTGCGAGCGTATTTAGTATATTGTTTGTCTAGCTCTTTGAAAATGAGTTCCTGAGTCGTTTCTTGGTCAACTTGACTATCCAAGTCGTCAAAGGCGTTTTTAGCATCAAAATAGGAGAAACCTTTGTTCGTCAAGCTTTGAATGATCTTATCCTGCAAGGCACGAGCGGGAAGCTTTTCCGTGTATTTTTTAAGAAGTTTTTCTGCAACACGTTGAGCAACCTCTGAAAAATCAAAATCCTTTAAAACATCTTCAATAGTTGATTTAGCAACTCCTTTTTGAGTAAGTTTCTGAGCCAGCATATAAGGTCCCTTATCTCCAGAAAGTTGATTGGCATTGATGATGGAATAAGCATACTGATGGTCATTAATCCAGTTATCTTCTTTTAGATTAGCGATAACTTGACTAGCAATTGTATCTTCAATATCATACTTGTCCAGATACTCTCGCACTTCTTTTTCAGTACGGGCCTTGAAGGATAGATGGTAGAGAGCAAGATTTTTACCATAAGAAAACTGGGAAAAATCCTGAATCTCGGTCAGTTCCTCTTTGCTAATGACCTTATCTCGAGACAGCATAAAACGAACAATGGTATCTTCAGTGATATAAGAGGTTTGCTGATGATCTAGCTCCATCAGGTAGAGGCGTTTTTTCTTTTCAAGTTTTGTGATTTTCATAGTTCTATTATACCCTAAAATGTGATAAGATAGGGGTATGAATCTGAAAGTCAAACAAAAAATACCTTTAAAAATCAAGCGTATGGGCATCAATGGTGAGGGAATCGGTTTCTACCAGAAAACCCTCGTTTTTGTGCCAGGCGCCCTCAAAGGAGAAGATATCTATTGTCAGATTACTTCTATTAAACGCAACTTTGTTGAAGCAAAATTACTCAAAGTAAATAAAAAGTCCAAGTTTCGAGTCGTACCGGCTTGTACGATTTATAATGAATGTGGTGGATGCCAGATCATGCACCTCCACTATGATAAACAGTTAGAGTTCAAAACGGATTTGCTCCGCCAAGCCCTGAAGAAATTTGCCCCTGCAGGATATGAAAACTATGAAATCCGTCCAACTATCGGAATGCAGGAACCAAAGTACTACCGTGCTAAGTTGCAATTTCAAACTCGGAAATTTAAAAATCAGGTCAAGGCAGGTTTGTATGCGCAAAACTCTCATTATCTCGTAGAGTTGAAAGACTGTTTGGTGCAAGACAAGGAAACCCAAGTGATTGCGAATCGCCTAGCTGAGCTTCTCACTTACCATCAAATTCCCATCACCGATGAGAGAAAAACGCTAGGTGTTCGCACCATCATGGTACGTCGAGCGAGAAAAACGGGTCAAGTTCAGATTATCATTGTCACGAATCGCCAGCTTAATTTGAATCAACTAGTCAAAGACCTAGTCAAGGATTTTCCAGAAGTCGTCACAGTTGCAGTCAATACAAATACAGCAAAAACAAGTGAGATCTATGGTGAAAAGACGGAAATTATCTGGGGCCAAGAGAGTATTCAAGAAGGAGTACTCGACTATGAGTTTTCTCTCTCGCCCCGTGCCTTCTATCAGCTCAATCCAGAGCAGACAGAGATTCTCTATAGTGAAGCAGTTAAGGCTCTGGATGTTAGCGAAAGAGATCATCTGATTGATGCCTATTGCGGTGTTGGGACGATCGGATTTGCCTTCGCAAATAAGGTCAAGAGTCTCAGAGGAATGGATATTATTCCAGAAGCCATTGAAGATGCCAAGCGAAATGCTAAAAAAATGGGATTTGACAATACCCATTACGAAGCTGGAACAGCTGAAGAGATTATTCCACGCTGGTATCAAGAAGGTTACCGAGCGGATGCCCTGATAGTCGACCCTCCTCGTACAGGCTTAGATGATAAGCTACTGGAAACCATTCTGACCTATGTCCCAGAAAAAATGGTCTATGTATCCTGCAATGTTTCGACCTTGGCACGAGATTTGGTTAAACTGGTAAAAGTTTATGATCTCCAGTATATCCAGTCAGTCGATATGTTTCCCCACACTGCACGGACAGAAGCAGTGGTTAAGTTAGTGAAGAAAAGAAAAAATCAAATTCACTGAAAAAAGTCCTTGACAAAGAGGAAAAAGTAGGTATAATAGAAAGAGTTGAAAAGCTCAAGGTCCGTTGGTCAAGGGGTTAAGACACCGCCTTTTCACGGCGGTAACACGGGTTCGAATCCCGTACGGACTATGGG